>JANNBC010000009.1:0-102426 GCA_031385045.1 bacterium
CCTTTCCAATCATTTTATTTAAGTTTTTAACAGCTAAGTGGGTTCCTTTTCCAATACGACAAGAATAGGAGTGAAAAAATAACTTTGGCTCGAAGATTAACGCCAATTGATTATAAACACTTTGGTGGACTACGCGATCTCGTACATTTGCTTTCCGAATATGACGAACCTTAGGATCGTTAATAAAAAAAGAATGATATGTACCATGTTCATAAATTTCAGTCTTTAGATCATGATTTAAATCAAAAATATTCCTTTCAAGATTTCGCTCAAAAGCCTGAACGTCATAACGATCCCGCTTACCTTGTCGAAATTGCTCCCAAGATGCGAACAAGCTTTCTATTGAAATTATTTTCTGGAAAAGACTGTCAGGTTCTTTCATCAGATAAGGAATAACATGAAAACACTAGAAGTCCCAATAATTTTTAAAACTTATGAGCTATATAAAAGCTTACAAGGATATCAAAAGAATATTCCAAAATCAGAGCGATATACTATCTGGCAAAAAATTCAGACCTGCAACTTAGATACTCTGGAATTACTGATTCGAGTTGGATACCTAACTCCTATCGAAAAATTATCAACACTAATTAAGGTAAGTGCAAATGTGGATCTATTAAGAATTCTTTTGCGCTTGACTTATGAAACTAAGGTAATTCCTAGTAAGAATTATCTGGAATACCAAACTATATTAGATGAGATTGGCAGAATGCTTGGAGGCTGGATAAAAAATCTTAGGTTAAACTTAGCAGAAAGAAAATAAAAAAGGAGACAGAAGTTCCGAGAAACGCCAAGCCCGACATTGTCATTACAATTTTCAGGCGCGTAATCGTTCGCGTTAGCCTTGTCATTGTAGTTGTCGCCAACCACCAAGCGCGGGGACGAGAATGCTAGCATTATTTTGCCTGTCTCCTTTTTATCTCCACCATCAAGAGATCCCTCCCCAGATTGTATTTTATTCGGAGGCTTACACCTCACTAGAGTCAGACAAGAATTTCTGTCTCCGTAAAGACCTGCACGCTAAGAAAATTTGTAACTTTCTTAATTCAGGCAGTGTTCTAAACGAACCACTCTATGAAAGAAACCCTTAAGCATCTTTACATTATAGAGCAGAATAACCTTATCTTAAGAATTTGAGATCTCCAAGTAAAATCTGCTATTTTTTGGGGCATCCCCCAAAAAATAGAAACCAAGAACCAAAATTCAATTTTCCAAGTTAGATCAAAGTTCCAAGTACCAAGTACCTATTTAGAAATCCGAGAAACGCCAAGCCCGACAAGGTCATTACAACCGTCAGGCGCGTAAGCGAACGCGTAAGCCTTGACATCGTAGAAGTCGCCAACCACCAAGCGCGGGGACGAGCCACGTGCCCAAGGAACTTTAAAGTACGAGTCTTGTCTACCAGACTCAAGTCTCTTTAATGCTACAGCCATGTACTGCTCAGCAGGATTACCCGCTTCAAAATCTTCTGGGATTTTTGTAATGGCAGCATCTCTAGAAATTCCAGTAGTATCTGGTAATACTTCTCTTAACATCAGGACGAATCGATCCCCTGCTCGACTACTTCCGATTTGCTGTGAATACGAATCAAGATAGGCAACATTAGCAAGCTTTTGCTCAGTTGCTTCAGCATTTGCTTTGCCACCAAACTCATGTGCTGAATAATCTCCTGGAATTGGAACTATTGCTACTAAGTTACGTAGCTCGGGAGTAAGACTTTCTACAAACTTCAGATCATCTACGCTTAGTAGTGTTTTTGGATTGAAGGGTCGACCAATTACTTGCTCGCAAACATTGGCAGCAATCACATCTACCCCTAAAGATTGTAGTTTAGTAACTATTTCTGCGTCTGGTTTATGACCTACTATTTCTTTTGCTACAACAGGTTCTTCTTGTTGTTGCTCTTTAGCTACAGGAACTAAGGCGGCGAGGCCAAGAACGATTTGTTTTACTTCATCAGTTGGACGACCTAAAAGTGCATTCACGGTTGCATCGGCATTCGGACCCCTTAACTCTCTAGCCAAATCCGCTGATGATAATTCCTGTACTGCGCCCATCTTAATTCTCAAAAAATAAAAATCTTTAATAATCTAACACGAATAACGGCTTACTCAAGATGTTATGCATAACTACTTGAGAATGATAACTAAATTTTTTCTTGGGGAAGTGATTTTGGTGTATAAAAAGGATAGCTTTGGTCATAAAGATTCATTTATGATAAAGCCACTAAATAAGAACTTATAATAAAATTGAGTAGTTAAGGATTAAATAGGATAAGCTCGGTTTAAAACGCTACATAAGATTTTCTGAATAAGAGTGGTTAAAAAAACATTTAATACCTCTCAATCGAAACCCTCTTCCCACTATTCTGCTTATACCCATCAAGAACATGCTTCATTCTATTTTGTGAAATACTAGCTCCAGTATTTAATTGCATTAGGTAATTACCATGAGCTGTGTTGTATGTTGCAAACTGGGCATTTTTTATTAGAAAACAAACAAAAACCAAGTTACAGTTTATATTTTCTGTATAATCATTACTTCTTAAACTAAACAATAAATTAGTGTAACGAAAAATTATAGTCCCAAAACTGCCCTCAAGCTTTCTAGGAGTGCCGCATGTTTCTTCTTATCCATTTTAGAAATATTAGCTAACTTCCACTGAATCGCAGGAAGTTTTTCAATTCCATTAATCTTTATTAAGTTCCAATTAGGTTTACCCATTTTGATTGAAAGTAAAAAATTTCGCTCCTCTAAACTTAGCTCCATATTAATTTTACTGATAAGCTTTTCTCTAACTTCTTCTAACTCTTCACAGGTAACATTCTCCTCCGTCATGCCTTTAAACTGTGCATCAAATAACTTTCTGATATCTTGGAGTCTTGGCCTTAACAACTCTTGAATTGGGCGACCATGACCAGCTAAATAAACTACAAAAGCAGAACGAATCTGATCTGTTAATCCATACTTGTTAAACATCTCTTTTACATCAAATAAGTCCCTTGGATGTTGCCTATCTAATGCGGCACAAATCTTTCCCCCATAAACATCTGGAATAGACATAACTTTTGCTTCAAATTGAAGTCCATATTCTTTAACTACTGCATCTGAAACCATTCTATTTTCTGACGGAAAAAGCTCTCCTCTAATTATTAAGTTTGGTTCAATTTTGACCAGAGCTTTTTCAGTTGAAACAAAAAGTTTAGAAGCATCTGAATTAGGTCTATCTGATCTGATTTTTATCTTTGGGTATCTACCTTTTAAATCTTTTGTAATATCTTTGGAAATATTTAGAAGTGCCTGACTAATCCCCTCTAGGGATTTTCCTCGGGTTTGTATTGGAAGATAAGTTAAATCGATATCCACAGATAATCTTGGAATTTTATGACTTAGGAAAAGATTAATTGCCGTGCCACCCTTGAGGGCAAAGCATGATTGCCTAGCAACTATTGGCATAATTTCAAGGAGAAGCTTTACTTGTTCTAAATAAGAATTATTAAACATAATATTTAAAGAAAATCATCATTTGATTTTACAGTTATTTTATATTTTGAGTTTGTATTACCACCACGATCTATGACCCTATTTCCCTGCCCAAAATCTATTCTACTCAAATCTAATTTTCGAACCCAAGGATAGTTTAATTCCTCAGCTTTAACCATAAATAGTCTTTTGACTTTGATTGACTGACAATCTTCTAGAAGTTTTTGGATTACTTCATACCGAAGCGTTTGTAAGCCTTGAAACAAATATCCAGCATCAACAAATGAATCATGCTTAGGCACTAAGTATAATTGCTCAAAGAGAGCTCTTTCTCTAGAAGATATTTTTAATACTAAATTATCTGCTTTGTGATTTACTATTCCAAGATCTGATGAAAATAATTTTGTACTAAAATATTTTATTTGAACTCCCCAGTCATAAGACTTAAACCACCTAGGTAATCTTAATTTTTCTTCACCAAAAAGCAGTAACTGCTCTTCTTTTCTTAAAAAATGAGATACTCCATATAACTTAAGGGCACTACTAGCTCCGATATGAACTTCAAGGTTTAATTGTTTCTGGATAGCATTTAAACCTCCCTGCCAACTAAAGGAATCGCCTTTTCTAGCTACAGCACCATTACCCACTTCTACTATCCAGTTATTTTTCTTATACTGTGCTAATAATGCAGGGCTATAACCAAGCTTACTTAAATAAGAGCTTGTATAGACGACTCCACTCTCCCAGTTTGTTAAAAGTTTATTTAATTTAGTCATAGTATATAATTTAGATTAAATATAAGCGAAACTGATTCAATAATTACTTATAAATATATCATAAATATATATTGTTGCACTAAAATAAACTATTATTAATATTAACTTAGTAATATTAATAAGTTAAATGCCATTTACAGGACAATCCAATTTACTTGTTCTTACTATCCACCCACTCAAAAAATGCCTGCTCATCAATTAAAACTCTTCTACCAACTCGCTTTATTACTTCCTTAAATCCATTCTGCTCAGCATAAAAAATCAAATGGCGAAGCCCCCCTATTGGTGGCCACTCGTGATGCTTATTCCAATTAACAATTGGTATTAACTTTCTTTCCTTCTTCTCACTTTGATTGCTCATAAAAACTCCCAAAAAAATAAAATTTCAAAAAAATTATTACTGTTTCTAATCTCCAAATCAGATCAAAGACTAGACATCTTCTTTCTTATTCCAGATAAGACTTCGAACATTTTCACTAACCCAATTATCAGATTCCCCAACTTTCATTCCACCAACTTCTAGGATCTTTTTGACAGAGAAAGCGAGATCTAGTCCAACAGTTTTTAGGTTCTTATGAAGCTCTTCAAGTTGTTCATTGACCTGTAAGAAATCAACATTCCCTGTAAGGTAAGAAGCCACAATTTGCTTTGCTGCAAGGCTAGTACTAATGCTTTTTAAAGTAGAATATTCCCTAAGCATGCATAGCATTTCTTCATCTAACCTAAAGCTAATTATTTGCTGATTTTTTTGATTATTCATTTTTATGTTTACAGATAAATTAAATCTTCTTAGATAGTTATCCATATTTCTGTATACAAACTAAATTTTTTGTAGACAATTTCATTTAATATTTCCAAATATTTAACTTTTTATTGTTTACACTTTTAGGTGCGTCGGGTGTGTATGTAAAAATAGATAAAACTATCCTGTAAATTTCCTCCTCCCCAACAGAAAATTTTAGTTCGACGCCTGCTTGCCATTTAGACATTTTATAAAGTCAATTGTTGTTCTATCTAAGTAAGAAACAATGGGATGGCTTAAATATTTTAGTAGTCCAGAATTGGAAAGTCTTTCGAGTCTATGCAACAATTCTTGGCTAACTGGAAGCTCAAACCGAATATAGTTTTGATCTTCACTAGCTGGCTTATTTGGAGTCAGAAGCAATAACTCATTTTTCTTTTGTACTTTCAATTGATTCATAGAATATCCCTGATTATAAAATAACAAGGAGGTATTCGTGGATAATTTTAGAAAGTTGTCTTTGATTGTGAAGATTTATAATTAGTAGAGACTTCCGAAAATCAGCTTCTTTTTTCAGCACACTTGGGCTCACGTTCCACTGCCGATTATCATCACTAATTAAGCTCACTGTCTTTTTATTATATTTAGTAACAATTCCAAAATTAGGAACTCCAACATTGTCATAAAAGCCGAACCTTTCCCCAATGCTAAAAATTAACATTCCCTGATGTGCCTTAAGCTGGGAGATCATTCTAAGCCGTTCGACGATTTTACGATTCATGTCATAAATCACCCCAAACTCATCAGCACTATTTTAAACTTTAACAGCAATCTTACCCCGTAAAACTGCGATTACCCCGATGTGTCAAACCATTGGGAAAGATCAAGAGAGCAAAAGCTAGAATACTCCAGAAGGTGTCCAGAAAAAACAGAACTGTACAGAGTTACTTACCACAATCATGAATTTCTAGAAGAATTCTGGGAACAAAGATTCCAACAAAAGTACGGTAGCTTCCGCTTTGTAGTAAAAGAAACTCTGGAAAAGTATCTAAGCTGTGGCATTCTGGCACATGGCGTAGCCAGAGCGAGTTGCCCAGATTGCAATCATTCTAGGCTGATTGCTTTTAGCTGTAAGTGCCGAGGATTTTGTCCTAGCTGTGGAACTAAAAGATCTTTAATCTTTGCTGAAACTCTTCATAATTCTATTCTATCTTATAAAACGCGCGGCTACCCCCCGTATATAACTATGACAAAAGGTTTTCCTTCCCTTAGTGACATACTTGAAATTTAAAATTAGATATTCCTTAATCGAATTTTTGTTGGCGGAGTTCTGGGTGGCACAAGAAAAACAAAAAAGGGATAGCCCACTATGACAATTTATGTCATAATCATGAACTTTGTCACAAAGGAAATGCTATAAATCTGTGTTATTAGTATTTAATTATTAATAATTTAATTGGCATACAAATTGCACTAATCCATTCGGATATATTTTTAATGACTCTATTATGTTAAACTCAAAAGCCTTTACACTAGTTGAATTACTCGTTGTTGTAGCAATTATTGGTATACTCGCTGCTGTTGCTATCCCAGGTTATAGTAGCTACAAGCAAAATGCTAGGGTAGCATCTGTTGTCAGTGACTTGAAAAACATCCATTCTGCCCTTGAAGCTTACAGAACAGAAAGCAACTCCTATCCAGATGATGTCGCTGGTGGCTCTACTCCTCCTGGATTGGCTCCGTTTTTAAAAAGTGACTTTTTTACTTCAGATACTCCAGTTGGTGGAAGATATGATTACAACGCACAACCTGTGTGGGGAGAAGTCAGTATTAGAATTGAAAATGCAACTTATATCACTGACGATGCGGGTTGGGAGAAAGTCGATGGTGTACTTGATGATGGTGATTTAGGTGGAGGAAAATTTAGAAATATCGCAGATGGTAAAGCTTACGTAGTAAGTGAAGATATCTATTAAATTATTATCTGCATTCAGGTCAGCAACAATCTGGATTCTTTCTTGTTGAATTATTAGTTACTGTTTTGGTACTATCAATTCTGGTAACACTTACTGTCACAGAATTTACAGAATATAGCGAACAAGCATTTGATATTAGAGCCTATGCTCAACTTAAAGGTGCACATACTGCGGTTGTTAACTGGTTTATAGATCACACAGCAGACGGACTCTCTTGCACCTCAGTAGAATTAGCTACAAACGGAGTTATTTTTGGAGATTCCAGTATCCTTCGGGGCTTTCAGCACGATGAGGGCGCTCGCGTTGCGATGACAATAATTATTCGATGGAAGGATTTTATGATTTCCTATCTTATTTTGTTATTTTCGATAATTGTAGATATTTTTTAGTCTTAAGAAATACTACCTTACCTCAAAAACCTATCATGCATCCGCATCAACGCATTGTCAGCATGACCCTCAGACATATGACTATACCTCTTAACCATGGCTAAGGTCTTATGTCCTAAAACTTCGGCAATCTCAGCAATAGAAGATCCACTCATTAGTAAATAAGAAGCTGTTGTGTGTCGTAAATCATGAAATCTGAAATCTTCTATTTCAGCAATTTTTAGAGCATTTTCCCAAGCTGTTTTAATACTAGCTGGCTTATGCTGATCTTGAGAAGGAAAAACAAAGTTAGAATTAATATTTCTTAACTTAGAATGTTCCAAAAGTAAGCTATGAACATCAGGCACTATTCTAATTGATCTTTGTTCCCCATTTTTAGATTCACGAATTAGAAGTCTTCCAGTTATAAGGTCAACATCTTGCCAAGTTAAGCCTAATATTTCCCCCTTCCTCATACCTGTAGATAAGGCAATTCTTACAATCAGACTTAAATATGGACTGGCTGATTCAGTACAAGCTTTTAGAAGTCGCACTTTTTCATCAGCTGTTAAATATCTTACTCTTCCCCTTGGTTCTTTAAGTTTAGAAACATTTTTTACAGGGTTAAATTCAATCCAGCCCCACTCCTTTAAGGCAATTGTAAATAAATGAGAAATGGTAGCAAGGTATCTGTTAACTCTAGCTTTACTAAAGGTTTCTGGCTCAATAATCTCTTTTGTCTTAGATTGAAGTCGTTTGTTAATTTTCTTCTTAGCTTTGGCTAATAGATCTCTTTTTTCGGTAATAAGGGCTGGTGTAATATCTGCAATAAACCGATGTCCGATTTCGTTACCCCACCATCTAAGAATTGCTTTTTTATTTTCGAAGTTCTTTTGGGATATGATGTTTGGATCCTCAATGTAACGCTCAATAGCTTCACTAACAGTTTTTCTCTTACCTTCTTTAGTTCCAAAAAATCTATTTTCTCTTAATTCAGTTTCAGTCTTTTGAATCCACTTAACAGCATCAGTTCTTCTTTCGAAAGTTAAAGACTGTGGCTCCTGCCCTTTAAGTCTTACCTGAGCACGATAAACAATAGATCCATCTGACCTTGTTCGTTTGGTAATTGAAGCCATGTATTTAATCCTCCATTTAAGACAGATTTAGCCTACAATATGACTAAAAATGTTTCAATAGGAGATTCAATCCCAAGTGTCTAAGGCTTAACTTATTAATAATATTAAGAATACCACTGTGCCATTTTGCATGGTGCAATCTGGGCACACTCTCGGCACACTAAAGGTGCATTTTTGTCATTTTAGTTAGTAATAACTATCGTTTTTTAACTTTGAAAGTTTGTTATTAATTGTGCCTGATGGTGATTTTTTGTGCTGAATTGTGCCGAGAGTGTGCCAAGGATGATTTTTTGAGAGCAACTACTAGCTCAGTCCTTATTCTCAAAGGACTATATCTTATTGATTTTAAAGGAGAAAAAGAAATGCGAGAGGCGGGAATCGAACCCGCACGAGGTTACCCTCACAGGATTTTAAGTCCTGTGTGTCTACCAGTTCCACCACTATCGCATAGTTGTTAGTTTTCAAAGTATTGAAAACTGAGGGTAATTATTAAATTATCTTGAGATAAATGTCAAAAACAAGGGGTTAATTTAAGCAACTTCTTTTTTAGGAACTACAATATCAATATGTACTTCTCTCAGTTGCTTTTTACTAACATTAGATGGTGCACTCATTAGTAAATCTTCCCCGTTCTGAGCTAATGGAAAAGGAGTTACATCACGAATTGCTTCTTCACCGGATAAAAGCATTACTAAACGCTCGACACCATGAGCAATACCGCCGTGCGGTGGAGCACCAAATTTGAAAGCTTTTAACAAGCCGAAAAACTTTTCTTCTACAACCTCTGGACCATAACCAGCGATAGAGAAAGCCTTATACATAATCTCTGGAGAATGATTACGAATCCCTCCGCTGGCAAGCTCATAGCCATTTAAAATCAAATCATATTGAATAGCTTTAATCTCTAAAGGATTAGAATTATTTAATGCTTCCATTCCACCTTGGGGCATAGAGAAAGGATTATGTGAGAAATCAATTTTGCCAGTCTCCAGATCTTCCTCATAAAATGGGAAATCTGTTATCCAACAGAAATTGAATTCATTTTTGTTGATTAAATCAAAATCATTACCTAATTGTGTTCTTAGTCTACCTAAGTGAGCCAGCATCGTTTTGGGGTGTCCTGCAGCAATAAATACTAAACTTTTATCTCCCACAGACATCATTGTTTTTAAGGCGGCAGCTTCTTCAGGAGTTACAAGTTTTTGAAAAGAGCCCCGGTGCTCCCCTGCTTCATAAATTAAATAACCTAAACCTGAGCCAGAATTTTTGGTAAATTCAGCAATTAGATCATCAAAATATTTACGAGAAGGAACATCTTTAGGATCTAATTTAATTGCCCAAATTTTCCCAGCATCCGCTAAGATTCCTTGAAAAACTCGGAAAGCAGTATCACTAAAAACTGAACTAACATCAACTAACTTTAAAGGATTTCTTAAATCTGGTTTGTCAGATCCATAAGTATTAACAGCCTCGTTATAAGGCAAATGTGGGAATGGTGCAGAGGTAACTGGCAGTTCAGTAAATGCCTTAACCACAGTAGTCATCATCTCTTCATTAACTTTGAAGATATCATCTCTTTCCACAAAAGATAATTCCATATCAAGTTGATAAAACTCACCAGGAGAACGATCGGCCCTAGCATCTTCATCACGAAAACACGGAGCAATTTGAAAATAGCGATCAAATCCAGAAACCATCAATAATTGTTTAAATTGTTGCGGTGCTTGGGGAAGTGCGTAAAATTTACCAGGATGTAAGCGAGAAGGAACTATAAAATCACGCGCACCTTCAGGTGAACTGCTAGTCAGGATTGGAGTTTGAAATTCCATAAAACCAAGCGAGTTCATTACTTCACGCATTTTAGAAATAACCTTGGAACGAAGAACAATATTCTTATGTAGCTTCTCTCTTCTTAATTCTAAAAATCTAGATTTTAAACGAATAGCTTCGGGAGCATTATCATCTTCGTCAATTAAAAATGGTAACACATCGGACGAAGATATAACTTCAATTTGAGTAGCATGAACTTCTATCTCCCCAGTTGGGATTTTAGTATTAGCCATCTTGGCATCACGAAGTCTAACTTGTCCTTTTACTGTAATCACTGATTCAATCCGAATATCTTGAAGAGTAGTAGCTGGTTCACCAGAAATTACAATTTGCGTTACTCCGTAGTGATCACGAAGATCAATAAACATAACTCCACCATGATCCCGCTTTCGTAAGATCCATCCAGACAAAGTAACAGTGGTATCAACGTCCGTTGATCTTAAATCGTGACAAGTATGTGAGCGGTATAAGCTAGCTAAGTTATTCATCTAAATGACAATTGTTTATGTAAAGGACTGAAGATACTGATAGTATTTGTTCAGGATATAATGTCAATACCAGTGGTCTAAGAAACTAAGCCTACCAACCTAACGGCAATTTGCTCACTCCCATTAATGACCGCAAGCCTCTTAGGACGATATGATTGAATCCCTTCGGCGATCCCTCTTATTTTAACTTCTAAATCACTGCTTAACTGCTCAGATTCAGAAACCACTTCAGCTAGAAACTGTCGTTGATAAACCTCAGCATTCTCTCGTTGTTCAGGGGCTTTAGGTAGTGGTACGAAAATAGCTGGTTTACCAATTAACTCTAGTTCGCGAACAGTATTCAAACCACTACGGGTAATAATTAAATCAGCCCATTGATAGAGTGTCGGAATATCATCACTAAAACTAAAGACTTCTGCTTCAATATTCTTTTGCTGATAGACAGATTTCAAATGATCAATATTCTCTGGTCTTGATTGATGCTTAATGGCAATCCCTTGTGCTGCGAAAAAATCGGCTAAACCAGCAATGCCAAGGTCTAATTTATTAGCGCCTTGAGAACCACCTAGAATTAAAATTCGCTTTAGATCTTTGGGGAAAGGATAACTCAAATTAAAAAGTTTTGGATTTAAAGGTTGCCCTGTATAAGCTTTAGTAACTGTTCCTGGAAATTGAGTTTCGGGATTGGCAAGTGTTGCTAAATCAGCAAAATATGACAAATAACGATTCGCCATTCCAGGATGTAATTCAGCTTCATGAATAACGGTTTTAGCAAAAGCCACTTTACCAAGGATTATTGGCAAAACTGAAATGTAACCCCCAACACCTAAAACTAGATCTGGCTGAAAGCGAAAGATTAAATAAAGTGTCTTGATAAATGCCCAAGGGAGCTTAAAGATAAATTCTAATTTACCAAGCAATCCTCTTCGACTAACTCCGACAATCGGAATAATATTAATTGGATAACCGCGACGCCCAATTAGTTTTTCTTCTAAAGGTCGCCCCGAGCCACAGAACTCAATTTTAGAATCTGGTAATAACTTTTGAAACTCTTCCGCAATGTATAATGCTGGTAGTAGATGCCCCCCACTTCCGCTAGCTGCAATTAGTATTTTCTTAGATCGCATTTCGGTAACAATGTTTAGCAAGCGCTAATAGAATTCCAATAATAATTAAACTACTAATCATACTAGAACCTCCATAACCTAACATCGGCAAAACCAGTCCTTTAGTAGGTAGAACTCCTGTCACAACTCCAATATTTAGTAACATTGGAATAATTAGTAGCATAGTCAAACCAAAGGCTAATCCAAAGAGGAATTGATCTGGTAATAAACGTTTGGCAATCCGAGTTCCACGCCAAAAAATCATTAAGAAAGCTGCGATAATTACAATACCACCTAGAAATCCCCATTCTTCAGCGATTACGGCAAATAGAAAATCAGTGTGCGCCGCAGGTAAGAAATGTAATTTTTGTTTTCCAGCACCTATCCCAACTCCAGTCCAAGAACCAGCGCTTACGGCAATCAGTGATTGACTAAGCTGATATCCACGACCTAAAAGATCTTCATCAGGAGAAAGGAATGCCATAATTCTTTTCATTCGGTAGCTAGAAGTTGCCACTAGGTAAACTCCAGCAATTACAACTGGCACAAAGCTATAAATTAAATGTTTAGGTTTTACACCAGCAAGTAAAATCATAGCAAAAGTTACTGAAGCAATAATCGCAGAACTACCAAAGTCTGGTTGCTTAAGTAGCAAAGAACAAAGCATGATAATAAAAATTAATGGAATTACAATTGAATATAACCAATGCCCAAGCTTATCTTCCCGACGAGAGAAGTAGCCCGCTAGAAAAATTACATAAAAAATCTTGGCAACTTCTGCCGGCTGAAAACTAATTAATGGCAAGTTAATCCAACGTTGCGCCCCACCAGAGGAACGACCGACTCCGGGAATGAATGTGATCAGCACTAGCCCCATAGCAATCCATAAACAATATGGAGATAACTTGCGAATACTCGTAAGCTTAATATTTGTTGCTAAATATAAACCAGTAAATCCAATAATTACAGCAACACCTTGACGTTTTACAAAATAATAAGCATCTCCAAATTTATCAGCCGCGGAGACTCCCGTAGTCGAATAAATCATCAATAAACTTAAGCTTGAGATAATTACTGCAGTTAGCAACAGTGTTAAGTCAATTAAGAATGGAGGTTTTAACTGGCGATTTGAGGTAATACTATTATTCACAACTTATCTTAATTTTAAGGTAGCCAAAGCTAAGATTGCCAGCATCAAAGAGACAATCCAAAAACGAACAATTACTTTTGGCTCTGGCCAACCAAGTAACTCAAAATGATGATGAATCGGTGCCATGCGAAAGATTCTTTTCTTCGTTAACTTATAATAGTACCGTTGCATGATTACGGAAACAGCTTCAATCACAAAAATCCCGCCAGCAATTGCCAATAAAAATTCTTGTTTTACAATCACAGCAATTGTCCCAAGTAATCCACCAAGAGCCAGTGCCCCAACATCTCCCATAAAGACTTGTGCTGGGTAGGAATTATACCAAAGAAAAGCTAAGCCCGAGGCAAGAACCGCCGAAAGAATAATACAAAGTTCTCCTGCTCCTGAAACGTAGGTAATATTTAAATATCTAGACCATTCTACATTTCCAACTAAATACGAGATGATTCCAAAAGCAAGTGCTACAGTAATTACTGGTCCGATAACTAGGCCATCTAGACCATCAGTCAGATTCACGGCATTGGAGGAACCAACAATTACAATCATTGTAAAGACTACGAAAAAAAGTCCCAATGGAATTGCTAAATGCTTAAAGAAAGGTACATTTAAAAAAGTTGGGAAGGACTGCTCTAAAAGTATTAGACCTACTAATAATGAAATTGAGGTTTGAGTTAAAAGCTTAATCTTACCACTAACACCTTTGGGATTTTTATGTTTAATCTTTAACCAATCATCAGCAAAGCCTAAACAAGCCATTCCCAGGAAAACCATTAGTACTAACCAAATAAAATAAACATCAAGGTTGGCAAATAAAAGCGTTGATAGAAAAACTGAAAAGATAATCACAATTCCTCCCATTGTAGGAGTTCCAACTTTAACGGCATGTGACTCTGGGCCATCATCTCGAATTGGCTGGCCAGACTTAAACATAGCTTGGATAATACGAATGAAGATTGGCTGGAGGATAATTACAGTTAAGAAGGACAAAGTGAAGGCTAAAAAAGAGCGAAAAGTGATATATCTAAAGATATTCAGCCATGTATAATCAGCCCCTAGATAATACCAAAGATAATAAAACATACTTGCCTTAAATTACTTGCAAAAATTTTCGTATAATTAATTGATCACTAAAAGGATACTTAGTCTTGTTAATTTCCTGATAGTCTTCATGCCCCTTACCAGCAATTAAAATCAAATCTCCCATTTCAGCTTTAGCTAATGTTTGCTGAATTGCCAACTCCCGATCTACTTGGATAAAATCAGCGGAGATCCCTTCCGAAATATCCTGAATAATTTGCTCGGCATCTTCGGTGCGCGGGTTATCGGAAGTCACCACAACCCGATCGGCAAACTTACTAGCGATCTCCCCCATCAACGGACGCTTTCCTTTGTCTCGATCGCCACCACATCCAAATACGACCCATAACTTAGAATCCTTAGGGGTGATTAAACGCAAAGTTGTTAAAGCATTCTCTAAGGCATCTGGGGTATGAGCATAATCAACAAAGGTACTAAGTTTTGAATTACTAATTGGTTCTAATCTACCCGGTACAGGTCGAATCTGAGGTAAAATATCTAAAATCTTTTCCATTCCATAATGCTCAGCAACAAAAGCTAAAACTACCGCTAAATTCTCTTCATTAAATTTCCCAATAATCTTGGAGTGAAATTTAAAATCCTGTCCTTGGTAGCTAAAGTGATAATCAGCACCTTTTGCTGTTTGGTGACTTGGTAATATTTGCAGATTAGAACTTGCTGTTCGACCAATAGTCACAATTTGTACATTAGTATTTTGCAGTAGTTCCATTAATCCTGCGGAATATGGGCAATCCTGATTAATAATAGCAACTTTCTTAGGCTTAGAAGAATGAATTAAAGATTCAAATAACTTTTTCTTGGCTAGAAAATAATTTTCATAATTACCATGGTAATCAAAGTGATCTCTAGTGAGATTAGTATAAATTGCCACATCAAAATCAATCCCTAACACCCGATCTTGGGCTAGCGCATGAGAGGAGACTTCAATTACAAAATTTTCACAGGAACCTTTCAGTGCTTCCTGCAAATAATAATAATTACTTAATAAATCAGGAGTAGTGTAATCACCTGGCCAGCTTTTCTCCTGAGTGGCAATACCTAAAGTTCCAACACGCATCGCCTTGCTCTGTAATAGATTACAAGCTTCATAAATCATCCAGTTGATCGAAGTTTTCCCATTAGTTCCAGTCACGCCAATGACACGCAAATTTTCTGCTGGGCTATCAAATAAAAAATTCAAAATCTTTGGTAGAACCACTGCTTGTCGATTGAATTGAAGGTGCGGGATACTATGGCTGATTAAGTCATGGTCAAAATGTAGCACTGCTGAGGCACCATGCTCGATTGCAGTTGGAATATAATCAACTCCTCGTCCGAGTGCTACAAATAAAGTATCTTGAGTAACATCCCGACTATCGGTTGTTAAATATTGGAAACTTGTTGATAGATCTTGAGATTCACGTAAACTGCTCTCACCTAAATCAGTAAGCTCACTCAATGTAAAAGTTTTTGATAATTTAATTAACATTTGATTCTTATTTTTCAAAAAGAATTATAATTTTTTACGCATTGCTAATGTGTAAAAAACATTTTTCATAATTCTTCGAAACACCGGAGCAGCAACAGTACCACCATAGATACTGGATCCGTGAGGTTCGTCCACCATTACTAATAGCACATAATTTTGATTGATTCCGATTTTTTGTCCGTCTGCAAAACCCATAAAGGAAGAGATATAGGCTCCAGATTGATAACCTCGACCATCAGTTTTCGCTTTCTGAGCTGTTCCAGTTTTTCCACCGACAATTAGACCAGGGATTTTCGCATTTTTACCTGTGCCGTTAGGCTGTTCCACAACAGCAACCAAAGTCTCTCGCATCTGCTTACTAACTTCTTCTGAAATCACTCGTTTATTGGTAATTGGGCGATTGGCTACTAAGGTCAAGTCTGGCAACAAGCCACCATTTACTAATGCTGAGAAGGCTCGGGATAATTGCATACCTGTGACAGCAACCCCTTGTCCAAAAGAGTGTGTGGCAATATCAATTTCGGCCCAAGTATCCATGTGTCTTAGAATACCAGAGGCTTCTCCTGGAACTCCTAGCTTGGTACTTTGCCCAAAACCAAAATCTCGCAGGCCGTTATAAAGATTTTCTTTACCCATCTTGAAAGCAATTTTGCTCATGCCAATATTAGAAGACTGCACAACAATATCTTTAACACTTAGCTGAGCAGAACCATGCACATCTTTTACTGTTCGTCGGCCAATTCGAAAGCGACCATTTTCCGTATTAAAAATTTCATCTAATTTTACAGCCTGAAGGTTAAGCGCCATAGCTGCAACCATTGGTTTCATTGTTGAACCCGGCTCATATGATCCTTGTAGGGCAAAATTAAAAAAAGCATCTCGTGAGCTTACCTGATCTAAGTTAAAATTTTCTGATGGGGCCTGCCCGAGGGCAATAACTTCACCACTACTTGCATTAAGTAAAACGGCAAAGGCACGCTTTGCCTTATGTTCGATCACAACCTTCTCGAGTTCCTGACTTGCGAATTGCTGAAACTCAGCATCTAATGTCAGTTGTAAGTTTTCTCCTACAACTTGCTGATGATTAAAATTTTCTTGGATAATTTTTTTCCCTAGTGCATCCTTATAAACGGAAACCTCTAATTGCTCTGGACTCAGTAACTTTTCATGAATAGCCTCTAAGCCTGACAAGCCATTACCATCTACTCCAACTTTTCCAATTAAAGTACTTGCCGATTGCGCAAAAGGATAAACTCTTCGAGATTCTTCAATCTCACCAACCCCTTTCAAATTATAAGCACTGATCTTTTCTGAAATATGTCGATGGATCTGCCTTTTGATCCAAATAAAAGGACTATCGGATTGCAACTTTTTTAAAATTAATTCGGGATCCATTCGTAGTTCTTCGGCTAGAACTTTAACTACTAAATCCTTATTTTCAAATTCAGCTGGGCGAACAAAGATTGATGATGCGGGAACAGAGACAGCGAGTTCTAGTCCGTTACGATCTAAAATCTTTCCGCGCTGTGCAGCAATTTTAATCTTGGAGAGATGTTGACGATTAGCCCATTCAATCCATTTTTCAGGGCTAAGAACTTGTAAACTTAGTAAGCGGAAAACAAGAACGACAGTCCAAATTAAGATTAGGAAACTTATTAACCGCAGGCGAAGTAGCGGATTATAACTAATCTTATTACGATTACTATCTAAACTATAAAAACTGGAATTTGCTTTCGACTTAGCAGACTTCATTTCCTTAGGTAAACAATCTGCTTAGGAGAAATATTTTGCATACCAAGGGCAAGTGCTTTGGCTTTAAAATGATCGGCACGAAGTAAAATTGCTTTTTGCAATTCTAATTCATTCTTTTCTTTAATCATTGTTTGGTTAAGTTTTTTATAATCAGCTAAATCATAACCATACTCAACAGCACTAGCTTTCAAAGAAATTTTAAAAATACACACTACAATTAATAAACTAATAGAGAGTGCCCAAGCGGTAACTGGTTTCATCACTCTTTCACGAGGACAGTATACTGTTTGATATTGTAAGCTAATTGACATCTGCTCTCCTAGTGAAAAATAAAATTTCTAAGTTTAGCGCTTCGACTACGAGGATTTATTGCAATCTCGTCTTCACTTGGCGTTAAAGCTTTTTTTGTTACTAGTTGTCCCAGCGGCCTTGCCTGCTGAGCATTCCCAGTACCCCCCCATAAAGCGGGCTTTTGTGGGGGGTTGGCCCAATTGCGCATCGCGCGAGCAACCAGTTGATCTTCGATCGAATGAAAGCTGATAATCACTAGCCGACACCCAGCTGAAGCAATTTGTGGCAAAACTTCCAAAAGACGTTTGATTTCCCCTAACTCATCATTTACTTCAATTCTGATCGCTTGGAAAGCCAGAGTTGCAGGATTTATCTTTTTTTTTGGATTAAATTTTGCAGCGGAGTTTATTACTCGAGCTAACTGCTCGGCATTTTCGATTGGACGTGCCTTAACAATTGCAGCAGCAATTTGCATCACACTTTGAGTTACACCACCAACTCTAAGTACTGTCATTAACTCCTTCTGGGAGTATGTATTTACAAGGTCATGCGCTGTCTGCCCAGAGGTTGGATCCATCCGCATATCTAGCGAGTCTTGATCTTTAAAAGAGAATCCCCGACCCGTTAAAAGTTGGTCACTGGAAATTCCTAAGTCTGCTAAGATGCCATCAAACTTTTGAGTCTTAAAAACTACTGGTAATTCTGAAAAGCTTGATTTTACTGGATGAAATCGATTAGGAAATTGTGCTAAAATATCACTGGCACGGTCAATTGCTAAGGGATCGCGATCCCCTGCATAAACTATATTTTGATAATTAGCTTCAAGAATTAGTCGAGTATGACCTGCTCCACCCAAGGTGCAATCTAAGTATTTTCCAGCTAGTTCAGCCTGCAAACAATCGAGAACTTCCTTGGGCATCACTGAGAGATGGACCGATGGTAAATTATCTGAATGTTCTGTTTGCATTACTACTGTTCAAACTTAAAAGCTTAATTATAGCTATTTACTAATCCTCACCTCTACCTTCGCTTCCACCTTCGCTAAAGCTACGGCGGACGAGAAAGCTACGGTGAATGGAGTTTAGTTAGGGAGTGTCCAAACAAACCACTACCTGCTACCAATCCGCCTCCACCTTCGCTAAAGCTACGGCGGACAAGAAGGCTACGACGGATGGTTATTTAATTAGGCTTGTCCAAGCCTAATTAAATATCCACATCTTCAAATAGATCTGGGTTTTCCATGAGAGCAGCTTCGGCCTCAGCGAAAACCATCTCCCAGACTCGCTTATCCCAAATCCTAAAGCCATGAATAGAGGAAGTAAACGTTGCTTCCTCTTCAATCCCTGCATAAACTTTTAAATGCTTTGGAATTAAAATCCTACCTGCGGCATCAATCCGACACTCGGCTGCGCGACTAAGATAAAAGTTCTCTAACTTTTGTAGTTTCGCACTAAAACGACTTTTTTCTCGTAAACGTTGCTCAAATTTCTCCCAATCGCAAAGAGCAAATCCCTCTAAGCATCTAGCTCCATCACTAATATAGTTAGTTAGGACAATTTGAGTTTGAGTTTTTTCAGTTAGAACCCGACGAAAATCGGCAGGAAGGCTGATCCTTCCCTTATTATCAATTGAATTTACGAAATTACCGCGAAAAGAAAGCGAGGAGCTAAACCCCTCACCATCTTCTCTATCAAAACCTTTTGATGAAACCTGATCATTTTTCATACGGAGGTATTAAATACTACATGACCTTCGTTGAGACATACTGCCTTGAATACGACATCATCTCTCAACAAAGGAGAACTTATTAACCCTACTAATTGAGTGGGGTTAGAAACAAATGTGAGCTGCCATCCTACCTTCGCTTCCACCTTCGCTTCCACCTTCGCTTCCACCTTCGCTAAAGCTACGGTGGACAAGAAAGCTCCGGTGGGTCAAATATTTCGTGTTTGAAAACAGTTTCCCGCCTCCCATAACTTTGGGAGACGAGAATAAAACCTTAAGAAAACCTGGGTCAGCAATAACCTCTCAAAACAAGCTAAAAAACTAGTTATATTGAAAGCTTATCCTGTTCGAAAGCCTATTAAGCTATCAGCTTAACTTCCCACTTAATACCACTTTCTACCACTTCTTGATTTATAGATTACAAAATCTAACACCGCAATATACTTTTTTATAAAATCTTAAATTATTTTTAGAGGCTTGAATTTATTAATGAAATTATCGAAATTAGGTTGAGGCTTAGCTCGCTGGGCGATACGATGAATAAAGCTTTAGAAGAAAAGCTGAGGTAAATGCTCCCCCTGCACATCAAGCAAAGGATGCAACTCTCAGAACAATGCTCCGAAACAAGTATTCGAACTTATTCTCTTAGAATGTAATTTAAAATAAAAATTACTCTACAGTAACACTCTTCGCCAAATTTCTAGGACAATCAATTTCTCTACCAAGCTTACGGGCAGTTTCATAGGCAAACACCTGTAGTGGTATTGTAGTAAGAATCGGAGTTATGAAATGATTGATAAAAGGAACAAGTATTAAATCATCAGCAACGCTTCGCAACTCTTCTTCTCTCTCAGAGGCATCACTAATTACAATAATCTTACCCTTACGAGCTTTAACTTCGGAAAGATTACTTAGTGTCTTACTAAAATAAGGCTCCTCTTTTTGAACAACAGCAACAGTTACAACGCTTGGATCAATTAAGGCAATCGGCCCATGTTTTAACTCACCTGCAGGATACCCCTGAGCAGAAAGATAAGTTACTTCTTTTAATTTTAATGCCCCTTCTAAAGCAATTGGAAAAGCAACTCCACGACCTAAGAAAAAGTAATTTTTATAATCTAAATATTTATCAGCTAATTTTTCAACTTCAGAATTACTTTGTAAGATCTCATGAATAGTTGAGGATAATAAAGTTATATCGCTTAACTGCTTTTCTAGTTCCTCAGGGTTAATTTGTTCACGCAACTTGGCAAACTTAAGCGCTAAAAGATACATAACTAAAGCTTGGGTAATAAAAGCTTTAGTTGAGGCGACGCTGATTTCTGGTCCAGCTTGAGTTAACATCGAGGCTTTCACTTTTCTAGATAAGCTGGAGCCTAAAACGTTAGTAATACCTAGTGTTAAACACTGGCTGCCAATCAAGTCAATCGCAGCAAGAGTATCGGCAGTCTCTCCAGATTGAGATACGCAGATTAACAAATCATTCCCTTGAAAAATTGGCTCTTGGTAGCGAAACTCAGAGGCCACCTCGACATCGCATGGAATACGAGCGATGCGTTCGAAGTAATGCTTACCAACTTGCGCTGCGTGCCAAGCAGTGCCGCAAGCAATAATTTTAATTCGGTGAAGATCTTTAATTTGAGTTGCCCAATCAGCAATTTCCAATAGTTTAAAATCTGCATGTGAAGCAACTAAGCGCCCTGACAAAGTATCATTGATTGCTTTTGGCTGATCAAAAATTTCCTTAATCATAAAATGTGCAAAACCACCACGCTGAGCTTGAGTTAAATCCCACTTAATTGTGGAAATATCCCGAGTAACCTTTTGACCAGCGTTATAAATAGCGATTTGATTACTATCCAAAACGGCGTAGTCATTATCTTCTAAATAAATGACTTGTCTAGTATATTCCAAAATTGCGGTCACATCAGATGCTACGTAAAACTCTTTTTCCCCAATCCCGATGATTAGCGGACTAGCTCTTCTAGCTACTAACAGCTGATCTGGATTACGATCACAAGTAGCCACAAAAGCAAAGCTTCCTTCTACTTTCTCCATCAACTTTGCTAAAGCAATTTCCGGCAGATTATGATCCTTAATTAAATATTTATTTAAGAGATGCGCGGCTACCTCAGTATCAGTTTCTGAATTAAACTTATAACCCTCAGCCTCTAAGTTCTTTCGAAGAATTTGGTAGTTCTCAATAATTCCATTATGGACCAAGGCTAGTCCACCAGAAACATGCGGATGCGCATTAATCTCCGAAGGACCACCATGCGTCGCCCAACGAGTATGACCAATACCACATGCGGAATCCTGAAGTTTGGCTTTAGTAGATGTATTATTTTTGAGATTAATTAAGCGACCAACGGCTCGCTCTAAGGAAATTTGATGATTAAGATTTAAGGCAACGCCAGCAGAATCGTAACCACGATACTCTAGCTTTTCTAAACCTGATATTAAGATATTAAGTGCTGGTTTGCTACCAGTGTATCCTACGATTCCACACATAAAAGTTTAATTTATAAAATGATTTAAACTTTAGTAGGAAGATACAAAAAGCTCTGGCTTACTAAGATAAGCTGAATTTTATCAATCCTAGGGGCAAAGGTCAAGAAGCCTGTATCAACTAGCTTTGGAGTTACGAAGATCAACCAACCTGCCGGTTGAAAACTTATGTAAAATACTTGCTATGAAAGTCTGATACGGAAGCCCCTCTTCACTCGCTTTTAACTGTAAATCTTCCAATAACTTTGCCGAGATACGAATATTGATGCGAGAATCTTTAGCTAAACTCAATTTAGCAGCAGATCTTATTTTTTTTATTGCCGCAGTTTGGTTCTTAACTGACTTCCACTCTCCTTGCTCATACGACTTTAAAAGCTTCTGTTCTTGAATGGTTAATTTACTCTTTTTTTTCATTTTTCTTTATCCTAAATAATCCTTTGTTGCTTTTCTACTGGGGATAATTGTCTTTAAAAAATACCGCTCAGAATCTTCCACAAATGGGACTAAATAAACATAATCCTGTATGTAGACAAACATTACCTTTTGCCCTCTATAACGCTCAGAATTATGATGTTCGCGCACCTCAAGCAATTGTCCCGCTTCCAATGCAACTAAAACATCATCAAATGAAATCCCTCTTTCTTTTTGAAGCTTTACATTCTTAGCTAAATCCCAAGAAATTAGTTTTTTAAAATTATAATACAATGTGTGCCTTTTGTATACAAATTAGAATGATTGAAATTAATCATTTAGGATCAGTGAATCGAAGATTACGGAAAGATGTTGGATTTTTTAGAAATTTATTTGAAAAAAACTTGGAATATAGGGAAGTTTTACTTATAGCAAAACGATTCGGCTTTGTCCTCCCTGCGGGTAAGGGGTTCGAATCCCGCAAAGAACTTATAAATATATATGCGACCAGAGGGAGGTTTTGCTTCCAGCAAAACTATTCGGCGTTGTCTTCCCTGCGGGTAAGGGGTTCGAATCCCGCAAAGAACTTATAAATATATATGCGACCAGAGGGATTCGAACCCCCGACCTACTGGTTCGAAGCCAGTTGCTCTATCCAGCTGAGCTATAATCGCGTTAAGTTTGGACATCTTTGTATACCAACTGGAAGATGAAAAGTAAAAGGGGGAATTAGATAGAACCTGGAGGAGGTAGGTGCATGTACAAGTAACCTAATGTTATCTCTCTAAGCGGAACTTCTGGATTTACTGTTACAGGGTCCCCACCACAATGGTCACGGAGGAAAGATGCTACGCTAAGATCTACACCACCACCAATACCTAACAGTTCCTCTTTAAAAGTTTCAGTAACTCCTGGCGAAGCAGAATATGGCTGTTGTAAACTAGCAAATCCAAATTTAGTGTTTGACATACGACTTAAAGCTAAATTTTGTAAAATCCTCTTGGGCAACTAGCTTAAAGTCTTGCTCAAAGCTAGGAATATAAGCATCACCAGAGTGCTTACCAGAAACTAGTGTAAGCTCTAGTCGATCCCATAGTGAGCTAGTTAGCTCATAAATCTGAGCACCTCCAATAATCCAGAGTTGCTGAGATTCGTACTCACCTATGCCATCTTTAAACTTCTTAATAAAGTCTACAGGATCGGTAACTATAGTTATGCCGGACTCCGACTTAAGTGATGCAGGATTTCTACTAATTACAAAATTTTTTCGATTTGGAAGTGGTCTAAACTTAGTAGGCAGTGAAAAATAGGTTTTACTGCCCATTAAGACATTATGGCCCGAGGTTAACTGCGAGAAGTGCTTTAAATCTTCAGGTAGATGCCAAGGAATTTGGTTATTTTGACCAATTAAATGCCCTTCATCACAAGCAACAATAGCAATCACTTCGCGCTTAGATTCAGAATCTTTAGTAAGCATATTTATACCGCAATCGGAAATTTAATTGCTGGATCTGGATAATAATCGGTAATCTTAAAATCCTCGAATTTAAAACTAAAGATGTCTTTTACTTCTGGATTAATTTCAATACCAGGCAATGACCTAGGGGTTCTTTTTAACTGCTCATGCACACCATCAAGATGATTGGAATAAATATGCACATCGCCAAAAGTATGAATAAATTCATGAGCCTCATAGCCTGTTACTTGGGCAATCATTTTCAACAACAAAGCATAGCTAGCAATGTTAAACGGTACACCTAACATCAAATCAGCAGAACGCTGATACAACTGCATACTTAATTTATTTCCTGTTAAGTAGAGCTGAATTAAAGTATGACAACCTTGGGGAGCCACTTTTGGTTGATCAGAAGGATTAAATCCTAAGATAATATTTCTTCGACTATAGGGGTCATTCTTTAGAAGATTAATGCACCGTTGTATTTGATCTGTCTTCCCAGTTGGGCCTTCCCAATTACGCCACTGTTTTCCATAAACAGGTCCAAGATCACCATTCTCATCAGCCCATTCATCCCAAATAGAAACGCCTTGATCGTTTAAATATTTAACATTGGTATCACCATTTAAGAACCAGATTAACTCATGGATAATTGATTTAAGATGCACCTTTTTAGTCGTGAGCAATGGAAAACCATCGGCTAAATGAAATCTTAACTGCCGGCCAAAAACAGAATAAGTACCCACTCCTGTCCGGTCTGATCTAAAATCAGTATCTGCGGGCTTACCGTTTTCCAAAACATCACGAACTAAATCCAAATATACTTTCATACTAATTTATTTTACGAAAATTCTCTTGCAAATCTTTAGGTTTATTGTTCATAAATATTCTTGCCAATCTTGGTGCAACCAAGTTGGAAAGAATCAATAACAACAAAGAATTGTGTCCATTTACCGATTATAATTTCTGGGTCATTTAGACACAATTCAAAGCTGCACCAGCTTTAAACCATTCAACTTGCTCCGAAGTTAATGTGTGGTTTAGAATACAACTTACTTGAGTGCCGTCAACTTTTTTCACTACTAAAGTAATTTTAGATTCTGGCTGAAGTTCTTTTAATCCAATTAGATCAAAGCGGGCATCCGCCGGAATTAAATCATAATCCTTGCTACTCGCAAAAGTTAATGGCAAAACGCCTTGCTTCTTTAAATTTGTCTCAGCAATACGGGCAAAACTTTTAGCGATTACAGCTAGACATCCTAAAAAGCGCGGTTGCATAGCCGCATGTTCCCGAGAAGATCCTTCTCCGTAATTCTCATCAGCAACAGCTATCCATCCCTGCTTGGCAGCTCGATATTGGAAACCAATCTCCGGGAAAGTAAAACCACCTTGTCCAGTTAAAACATTGACCCCAAGACCAGTTTCATTGGTAAAAGCATTTACTGCCCCAAGATATGTATTCTTAGCAATATTTTCTAGGTGCCCGCGATACTTAAGCCACGGACCTGCTTGAGAGATATGATCGGTGGTACACTTGCCCTTAGCTTTTAAGAGCAAAACTAAATCATGATAATCATCCCCGTTCCAAGCTGGAAATCTTTCTAAGAATGCTAAGCGATCGCTCTTTGAATCAATCACAACTTGAGTTTTAGAATCAACCTGTGGAGGAAGATATCCTTCCTTACTAAGCATAAATCCTTTTGCCGGAAGCTCCTGACCTACAGGGGCAGTAAACTTAAAGACAGAACCATCTGGCTTCTTCAGCTCATCCTTAACTGGGTTAAAGGACAATTTACCACTAAAAGTCATGGCAGTTACTAACTCCGGAGAACCAATAAACGCCATGGTTTCTTCATTTCCATCATTTCGTTTTTTAAAATTACGATTATAACTTGTGATGATTGTATTTTTTTCTCCAGGCTTAATATCCTCTCTTTGCCATTGTCCAATACATGGCCCACAAGCATTGGCCAACACTGTGGCACCAGCTTGATTTAGCACATCCATCATGCCATCACGTTTAATAGTTTGAAAAACTTGATCACTCCCTGGGGTAACCATTAGTGGAATCTTTGCTTTTAAACCAGCATCAAGTGCTTGCTTAGCAACACTAGCCGCCCTGGAAATATCTTCATACGATGAGTTAGTACAACTTCCAATTAAGGCAAAACGAATATCGTCAGGATAATCCTCTGCTTTAACAGCAGCCGACATTTCCGAAACAGTTCGATAAAGATCTGGAGTATGCGGACCCACCCAAGCAGGCTCTAATTTACTCAAATCAATCTCCACTAATTCATCGTAATATTTAGCTGGCTCACTTAAGACTTCTGGATCAGGAGCTAGATTAGCAAGGTTCTTGTCAGCCAGCGTAGCAACTTCTTCTCGCTCAGTGAGCTTCAAATAAGCTGACATTTTTTGATCGTATGGAAAAACTGAAGTTGTCGCGCCAAGCTCTGCTCCCATATTTGTAATCGTAGCTTTACCTGTACAACTTAAACTCTCAGCACCTTCTCCAAAGTACTCAATAATCTTACCTGTACCACCCTGAACAGTTAGCACGCCTGCTACTTTTAAAATAATATCTTTTGGTGATACCCAACCACTTAACTTTCCTTTTAAGTGAACACCAACAACTTTAGGATTTAATAATCCCCATGGAATACCTGCCATGACATCAACAGCATCTGCCCCCCCGACGCCAATTGCTAACATCCCTAATCCACCTGCATTTGGTGTATGAGAATCAGTTCCCACCATCATCCCACCTGGGAAAGCATATTGCTCTAGAACAACTTGATGAATAATTCCCGATCCAGGCTTCCAAAAACCAACTTGATACTTTTCTGCTGCTGTTCTTAAGAACTCATAAACTTCAGCATTTTCATCAATTGATTTTAATAAGTCAGAAGCTGAACCAGAATGTGCACGGATTAAATGATCACAGTGAATTGTGGCCGGAACCTTGGAGGACTTAAGCTTTGTCGTCATGAACTGCAGCATCGCCATTTGCGCGGTAGCATCTTGCATTGCCACACGATCAGGCTGAAAGTTAAGCGTATCTTCACCCCGAACTGGCTGGGTCTCAGGAAACTCAGCAATGTGAGAAAATAAAATTTTCTCAGTGAGTGTTAAGGGACGACCAAAGTAATCTTTGGCTTTCTTAATCTTAGTACCTAACTCCTGATAAAACTTTCTAACTAATTCTAAATCTCTAATTTCCATATTTTTATAGTAAATCTCAAAAATTCTTAACGAAATAACCGAATTTACGGCGAGTATGAATATTGGATTTATCCAATTTCATGCCGCTATAACAACATCATATAGTGCTTAAGATAATAATCATAACCGCAAATACGTTTAAGAAGCACTATCACCTCTAGTAAAAACCAAATTATTGGCAGTCGATAATTTAGCATTAAAGCTATAATTTTGACGAGTAAACTTTTTTATTCCATTTAAATCATTAACACGATTTCGTACAATGTAATCAGTCATCTCGCCTCGGGCCTTTTTTGCTAAAATTCCAACGATCTTGTGGCTGCTACCTTTTTTCTCTTTAAAATCAACCTTAATCACAGGAAGATCAAGCTTTGAAGTGATAACTTTAAAGTATTCTTCAGATGCCAAGTTAATGATAAATTTTGCTGCTAATTTCTTGGCATCCTTGTTTAATTGTAGAGAAACTTGATCCGCCCAGAATTCATATAAGTTTTTCCCTTTTGGATTAACAAGGCAAGTACTCATCTCTAATCGATAAGGTTGCATTAAATCTAAGGGAGAAAGCAATCCATAAAATCCCGATAAAATACGAACCTTATTTTGTAAAACTTGAAAGTCTTCCGCTTGATATTTTGCAAAATCAAAAGCTTGATAAACATCTCCCTTAAAGGCTAAAATCGCCGGCTTAGAATTAGCATTAGTATCAGAATCTTGATAATTTTTTATGAACAGCAAGACCTGTTCTGCTAATTTTTCACTAATTGACATTAACTTTTTAATCTCAGCTAAGGATAGTTTTTTTAAAACCTTGGCCAGTTCAGTAGTCTCATTTTTAAAAACTCTTTTGCTAGTTTTTAGCTTAATAGCAGACTTAGAATAATCAAGAGTCTTTGCTGGTGAAATCAAAATAATCATGGATTAAATTATACCTTAAAGAGCTTTTTAGCATGCCACAATGCTTTTTCTAATTGTAACAAATCAGATTCCTGACTGTAGATTCCAAAACTTATTCGAGCAGTGGAGTGGAGCCCCAAAGCTTCTAATGCGGGCATGGCACAATGATATCCAGCGCGAATCTGGACATTAAACTGATCACAAATACTAGCTAGGTCATGCGGATGAACTCCAACTAAGTTAAATGCTAATATGGAAGAGGTAATCTGAGAATCTTTTAGGCCATAAACTTCCACCCCTACGAAGTTATTCAGCAAATTGGTAGCATTTAAGAAAAGCTGCCGATCGTTTTGTTCAATGGTATCCCAGCCAACTTCTTCCACAAAATTAATTGCTGCTCCTAGTCCAATAGCTTCAGCAATTGCTGGTGTTCCAGCTTCAAATTTAGCAGGAATCTCCGCCCAAGTGGAACCAGCAAGACTGACTGAGCTAATCATATCTCCTCCTCCTTGATAGGGCTCAAATCTATTTAAATGCTCTGACTTACCGTACAAAACTCCAATCCCAGTTGGGCCATAAATCTTATGTCCCGAAAAAACTAGGAAATCTACATCTAAATTTTGGACATCAATAGGTCCATGTAGAACTGCTTGGCAAACATCTAAAAGAACCAGCGCCCCAGATAACTTCGCAATTTTAATCATCTCCAGATATGGGGTGATTGTTCCAAAGGCATTGGACTGCATTGTAAAACTACAAATCTTTGGCTTAAACTTTTGAACTTTAAGTTTAAAATCAGCTAGATCAATCTGCGCCTCAGGATTGATTTTAGCATATTGAATCTCTAGCCCATTGCGCTTTGCTTGAATCTGCCAAGGGACAATATTACTATGATGTTCCAGTTCAGTAAGCAGGATAGTGTCTCCCGTGGAACATTGTTGGGTAATTGAAGAAGCTACTAAATTAATTCCCTCCGTAGCATTACGAGTAAAAATAATCTCTTTTGCACTGACCGCATTGAGAAATTTTGCAATCTTCTCTCTTGATTCTTCATATTTAAGCGTAGCAGAGGCCGAGAGCAGATATGCGCCTCGATGAATGTTAGCATACTCTCGTAAATAAAAGTTCTGTAAAGTATCCGTGACTATCTTAGGCTTCTGGGCACTAGCAGCGGTATCAAGATAAGCTAAGTTATCCCCCTGATTAGAAAATATTGGAAACTGTTGGCGGATTTTATTCATCTAGCTTTTATATTATTAATAATTCTAACAAAAGAAATTATAATTGTTGTGACTTTGGACGATTTAAGCTGTTTAAATTTTACTAAAAATCTTATATTAATGATATTAGATAAAAGGTAAGATATAGCAACTTTTCCCCCACTTCTTGAAATAATTCGCTTGTAAAAATTAGTTTCATTAAAATTGCTAATTCTTTGAAATGGACTATAAACTCTAGATTATGTCATCATATACAATCAAAAAGGTTTCATCTTCTGTCGATATTAGAAACGATCGAAGTAATAAGAATAAACAAGTTAAATTTGCAATTATCCTAGTATTTGTTGCTATTATACTCTCTCTTCTCTTCACATTCTTTAGCGTTAGTACTAACCAGGCGTATGATAAATTTGTACAAAATCTAAAAGTTAATAATTTCACAAATGCAATTGTACACTTAGAAGCCTTTGATCGAATTTTTAAATCTAAATACTCAAAATTTAACTCTAGCGATTCTGTAAACTTACCAACGGCCCGAGAGAGAAAAGATTTCGTTGTAGCTTTAATTAAGGTCTTAGGGCAACTTGGTCATAATGACCGACAGGAACAGCGTAAAGCACTTTTGACCATCAAGGGAATAATCACTAATATCAATAAGTTAACTGCTGGAGTCAGCGGTAGAAATGCCAGATTTAAACAAACGATTAAACAACAATATGCTACCTTAGTTGCTGATTATAAAGAACTTAGGAAAAAAGAAATTGTTGGGCCATTTAGAAGAAAAGAGAACCAAAACAGGATTTATCAACAAAGTATCCTTTCTCAGGATTTAGCTAATGAATTCGGTGCCTTAATGGGCATTGCGCCACAAACACTTCGAGGCCCGACTGACCAGACGAAGTTTTACGAATCTGGCGTACTTAAAGGCCTCCCAGTTCTAAACGGACTTCCTGATAATATTAAGGATATGAAACAGCTTAAAGATGAACTGCGAAAGCTTAGTGGCGAAGTTAGTCTTCGAGGAGGTGCCGAGACTCCTGAATTATTCCTGAAGAGACTAGAGGAAATTAGGGCTAAATGTGATGTATTTTCACAACAAATCAAGAAGCTTACAATAGAATCGGATGATTACAGTATAGATATCAGCAAACTAGAAGAAGCCTTCTTAAAATCTAGCACTAAATTTGTAACAGAATCAAAAAATTTCCTTGTCGATTATGTTCATCCTTTATAATGGTAAATAAGTTAGGTTTGTTGATCTGAATCATAACTCTTTAAAAGGGCTAGAATATTGTATTTATTAATCAATATTCCAAGGGTAAATCACTTTCCCCCGAATTACTGATTTTTTTCTAGATATTTTTTTTTTTATTGACTGGCACTACCCTGTACAGTAGTATGCCCATCCGGCTTCGAAAAAGTTGTAAAATTTTCGTAATTTTTTGCTATTTTAAATCAATAAAATCAATATGAAAGCATGGTCTAACTCCGACACTTCCAAGAATCTAGGTTTCGTTCCAGAAAAGAAGCTATTAGTAGCTGTTTTACAAAGAGCTGTAACTGATTTCGTAACTGGTGATGAAGAAATGAAATCTGAATCATACGATTGGATTATGGATGAAGCTTTATTTGATGAAGAGATTCCACTAACTTTCCGATTTATCTGTGAGGCTTTAGACTTTGACGTTGATAGCCTAAGAACTGCGATCAGATTACATGCTGACACGCAAGGCGCTGATGCAATCAACGCTTTAAAACTAGCGGTCTAATTATTAGTAAGTAAATTGCTTGCTTCATTGAGCCCGATTAGATTTTATAGTAAATCTAATCGGGCTTTTTGTTTTTTAAGCTTTGCTTAAAAAACATCACGTCGAAGCCTTCTTGCTCGGCATAATCTTCCATGTGCAATAAGGCGAAGACGGATTGTCAATAAATATCATTACCTAAGTAGATACATTAAATTCTAATTTAAAAGAGTTACGATAAACTTTAAACTGAAAAATTAATCCCCATGGAACCCCTAAAAGACAACCTCTACAAAATCCGCCACTCCTTAGCCCACGTAATGGCTCAAGCCGTATTAGAGATTCGTCCTAACGCCAAGCTTGCTTTCGGGCCAGCAATCGATAATGGCTGTTACTATGACTTTGATTTCGACCAAGCAATCTCTTCTGAGGATTTTCAAGACATTGAAAAACGGATGAGAAAAATCATCAATCAAAAACAAGTCTTCGAAGCTTCTAAAAAAACTCTAGCAGATGCCGTTAATTATCTTGATGAACAACAAGAAAATTATAAAGTAGAATACTGCCAAGAGCTTGGAGAAAGAGGTGAAACTGAGATTGGATTCTATACTAACGGATCCTTCACTGACATGTGTGCCGGACCTCACGTGGAACACACTGGACAAATCCCCCACGACTGCTTTGCAATCGATACTCTAGCTGGCGCCTACTGGCGCGGAAGTGAAAAAAATAAACAGCTAACTCGAATCTACTGTTTAGTATTTAATAACAAAGCTGAGCTGAAAGACTACTTAGCAAAACGAGAACTTGCGAAACAACGTGACCATCGAAAACTGGGCAAAGAACTGGAGTACTTCATGATTTCAGATCAGGTAGGACAAGGACTTCCACTTTGGTTACCAAACGGAAATGTAATTAAAGAATCACTAGAAGTTTTTGCTAAAGAGATTGAAGCTCGAAATGGCTACAAGCGAGTAACAACTCCAGTAATTGCTAAAGAAGATCTGTTTTACACTTCTGGGCACTTACCCTACTACGCCGCTGACATGTACCCACCGATGGAACTGGAAGGCGAATCAAAATACTATCTAAAGCCGATGAATTGTCCGATGCACCATCAGATTTATTCTCATCGCCCGAGGAGCTATCGGGAGCTTCCATTACGCCTAGCAGAGTACGCCCCTGTTTATCGCTACGAGTCTTCAGGTAGTCTTTCCGGACTGCTACGTGTTAGATCAATCTGTCAAAATGACGCCCATATTTATTGCGCAGTCGATCAATTAAAAGCTGAGTTAATCAGAACTTTTCAAATGACAATTGATTACTATAAAAAATTTCGCTTTGATCAGATCACCTTCCGTTACTCTACTCATAATCCTGAGAAAAAAGAGAAATTCGTGGATAACCCAGAGATGTGGGCCTTTACAGAAAAAGTTGTCAAAGAAGTAATCGATGACCTAGGAGTAGACTACATTTTAGGTGAAGGTGAAGCTGCTTTTTATGGACCAAAAATTGATTTTCAAGCAAAGAGCGTTTTAGGCAGAGAAGAATCAATTGGTACAACGCAACTTGATTTTGCTCAGCCAATTAACTTTGATCTTAAATATACTGGAGAAGACGGCGCAGAGCATCGTCCATTTATCGTCCACCGTGCCCCATTAGGCTCTCATGAGCGCGTAGTAGCATTTCTAATCGAGCACTTTGGCGGAGCATTCCCAACCTGGATGAGCCCTGTACAGGTGAAAATTGTTCCAGTAAATGCTAGTTGTGCCGAGTATGCTGCTAAGTTAGCAGAAGATCTACAACAACAAATGGTGCGCGTTGACGTTGATTATTCAGACAATTCTTTTAACAAAAAAGTACGTGAGGCAATTATTTCCAAGACTCCTAATATTCTAATTATTGGTAACAAAGAGGTCGAGGAAAATCAGGTAACTTGGAAGAAATATGCCTCTCAGAAGGAACAAGAAACTATTAGCTTTGCCGAATTCCAAACAAGACTTCAAACGGCAATCACAGAACGTTTAATGGATAATTTTGTTGATGTAAAAGTATAGTGTTTTTGTAAATGCTTTTAGCTATTTAGCAACGAGAAAAACACTATTTATGTTCTTTTTGCGGTGCGAGACTGGATACCTCCAGTTTCGCACTCGCCGTAAGTTACTGTTATTTTGACAAGAATTTTTGAAATTTACTTAAATAATGACTACAAAAACCTACTGCCCAAGATGTGAACAAAGAGTTATTGAATCAAAATTCTTACCCTTCTGCTCCAAACAATGTGCGGATCACGATCTGGGAAAGTGGATTAATGAGGAACATACCATAGCAGGAGAGATTTCCTATGATGATGTTGAGATTCTAATTAATGAAGAGGAAGCCTAAATTATTTGCAGTAGTCACCTACTGCAAATAAACTAATAAGATTATTAGCTCTCTGTAGATAGCGGCGCTTGTTTATTCTTTCCAAATTTAGCTCGTAGCACTTCAATTACTGCTGGAAGAATAGAAATAATAATAATTGCGATAATTACCATTGAGAAATTATTCTTCACAAAAGGTAGTTCGCCAAAAAGATATCCGGCGCCAACCATCAAACCTACCCAAAGTGCTGCTCCAGAAATATTATAGACAGCAAATTTTCCATAATTCATCGAACCTACCCCTGCTAGGAAGGGAGCAAAGGTACGAATTATTGGAATAAAGCGAGCAATAATAATCGCCTTTCCACCATATTTTTCATAAAACTTTTGCGTCTTATGAAGGTATTCTAATTTAAAAAACTTAGAGTCCTTCCTCTGCCAAACTGCTGGCCCCATCATTGAGCCAATTTTATAATTAAGCGCATCTCCCAGCACAGCTGCAACAAAGATAGTTAAGCAAATGAGACTCAGACTAACTGAACCTTTAGAGGCAAAAGCACCTGCCGCAAAAAGCAAAGAGTCCCCTGGCAAAAATGGCGTAACTACTAAACCTGTTTCGCAAAAAACTATCAGAAATAATATTAAGTAAGTCCAGGCGCCATAGTTGGCTATAATCTGCGCTAAATGATCATCAATATGCAAGATGAAATCAAAGATAAATAAGATAAAATCCATGGTTTTAGTTAGAAAGTAAAAACAAAAGCAGAGAGAACATAGCCCAATCCTAAACAAACTGGAAGTGTGAAGATCCAAGCCCAAACCATCCGTTCCACCACTCCCCAGCTAATTGCCCGAAAGTTTTTAGCTGCACCAACACCAGTGATAGAACTAGATATGACATGGGTTGTAGATAAAGGTATTCCTTGATTGCTAGCTAATTGAATTAAAATTGCAGCTGTTGTTTCCGCGGCAAAACCATGGACTGGCTTTAATGTGACCATTTTATGTCCTAGCGTTTTAATAATCCGCCAACCACCCATCCAAGTTCCAGCAGCCATTGTAAAAGCACAAACTAATTTGATCCAAAGATCAATTGTTAGTGGCTGTCCTGGGGCCGAAGGCTCTATTGTTAAAAAGGAAAGCCCTGCCGGCAAGTTGGAAAGTTCCCCACTTTTTGTTGCGGCGACTAAAGTTAAAGCAATAATTCCCATCGTTTTCTGGGCGTCATTTAAACCATGAGAGTAGCCCATCCAGGCACTAGAAACTAATTGTAATTTACCAAAGACACGATTTACCGTTTGTGGTTTCCACTTTCGAAGTCCTATGTAAAGCAGAATCATCACAAAGAATGCTAGAAAACCTCCAAGCAGTGGAGAGATAAACATCGGTAGAATTACTTTTGGTAAGATACCCTCAGCAGCACCGCTAGCACTTAGTGAATTAAATTTAACGACTGACCAATCCCCATGAGCGGAAACAATTGTTGCTCCGACAAGTCCACCTATTAAGGCATGACTAGAGCTAGATGGTAATCCAATTCTCCACGTGAATAAATTCCAGATAATACCAGCAACTAATCCTGAGCAAATTGTGGCAGTAGTTACAAAATCAATATTAACCAAACCCTGACCAATTGTACTAGCAACCGCAGTTCCAGCTAATGCTCCAAGTAAGTTAAAGACTGCTGCCAGAACCACAGCCTGTCTTGGTGTTAAGACTTTTGTTGCCACAACAGTGGCAATGGAGTTTGCGGTATCATGGAAGCCATTAATAAATTCAAAAACTAAGGCAACTACAATAACACCAAGCACTAACTCCATACTTTATGAATTTTTTAAGATGATCTGATAAACCACATCTCCTGCATTACGACAGCGGTCAATGGCACTTTCTAAATGAGATAATAAATCTTTAGTAACAAATAGACGGATGGCATCTGTTTCTGACTTGTAAAGTCTTTCGATAGACTCATCTAATAATTTATCCGCTTCATATTCACACTGATCAAGTCGATCTTTTAGTAATTTAGCGTTTTTTAGATCCGTAATCTTTTTTAAGCAGGCAATCAGCTCAATCAAAACAAGTGTGGCATCAGTTAAATACTCCAGCTGTTGTAAGAAATAACTTTTATCAGTTAAGTGCTGTGCCGCTTTAAATCGTTCACCAAACTTATTGATTGTCTTTGCAATCTTCAGGAGTGAGTTAGATAATGACTCGATATCTTCTCTTTCTATGGCAGTAATGAAAGTTGAAACAAGCAATTCTCGAATTTTCTCTGTCAATTGCATATCACCAAATTCAGCCTTCCGAAAATATCGAACCGATTCAATGGAATCAGGACGTTGAATCATCTGCTTTAACGACAGAGCCATGGAGTTTGTTTGAGCGGCACTACCCTCTAATAATCTGATAAATTCATCGTCTTTTGAGAAAAAAGATAAGATTGAAAACATTTAGAATTTTCCTAATCGAAAGAACTAAAATTCTAGCAGTGAGTTTAATTTCTTTCGTAAAAACAAAACGAAAATAAAGACTACAAAAGATGCTAACTGTAGCGCAACAAAAGGATAAGAAAATAAAACAAGTACTAGCAAGCTGGTAATTCCTAACGCCAAGATTAGATATTTACGAAGCTCAAGATATTCAATCGTTTTCTTAAACGGCAAATCCAGTAAACTTAAGGAAACTAAATTAAAGACCAAGAGATATTTGCGTTGCTCGGCAATCATCTCTGAAAAACTTTGTTCAAAGAAAATATTAATTGCATCAGGAGCAACCGTTGCTTGTTCAGCTTGAATATTGGGACTTCCTCCAATAATCTGAAGGTTTTTGCCTAAATGTTTGCGGTCAACGATGGGTAAAGTAACCTCTGAAGAAGTTGTGAGTGGCTGACTAAAACGAACTTGTGCTGGCTCATTGCGACACTCACTAAACAAGCGATCACTTACTTCTACACCAGCATAAACTTCACGATTAAGTGCTAAATAATAGGCATGCTTGCTTTTTGCTCGCCCCATTACTTCACTCGTATTCAAGACAATCCCATTTTCTAATAAAAATTGTTCTGAACCAAAGCACAGAGCAATTCCTTCTAATTCTCCAAGAAAACCATTGGAATAAACGCGAACTTTTTCTAGGGGATTATTTAAATATTTTTGCAAATAGTTAGATTGCATTTCTTCATGAATCGCTTGAAAGTCAGGTTCATTGCTGTAACTTGTAAGATAAAAAATTAGCAAAGCAACTCGATCTTCCGCAATTAGATCGCTTAGAATCATTAGACTACTAACTTTTTTAATTTGAAAATCTGGTGAAATGCTTTCCCAGGAGACTGATTTTTTTCCAAGCGCTAAAAAATCATTACAAAAAATAGCCCTGGAGGCTAAGCGCTCTTTTAATGCCGGATAGGCTTTTTGAATTAAGCTAGCTAAATCTAAAAAATAAGCAAAAGATAAAAAAACTGTGTGACTTAAAATAAAATTTGTCAGACTAAAACCTGATATACTCAAATAATAGTAAACACCTAGAATGTAGGCGCCGATCAAATAATAATAAAACTTATTAGCAAGAGAGTTGCGATCAGAGAAAAGATAGTCTTTTAGAAACGATAGGTAGGCTTCGTCTTTTAAATTCTCGACTGCTAAATCAATCTTTCCGGCAACTAAATAAGAACCAGCTGGGATGGCGTCGCCAACCGTCACGTAACTACGACTCCATCGAAAAGGTTGTTTTAGAAGTGCAAAAACTGCGGAGCCAGAATCTACTAAGCAATTCTTAGTTATAATCTGATTTTTTTGAGGTTGAAAAATTGTTCCAGTTGTTAATTCACAATGAGCTATTTTTTGAGCTTCAGAACTTAACTGTTGGTAAGATGTCAGTTCACTCCAATTAAAACGAATTAAATGTTCGTTAATTAGATTTAATAAATTTGATCTTAAAAAAATATATAAAGCAGAAAAGAGACTACTAAAAACTGAAATTTGCCAGAAGCGATAGCTAAAATTAGTGCTGTAATCTTCTAGCGAAAAAACTGCCAAGAAAAAAACGGGAGTTAGCCCGCTAAGAATCAAGAGTATTGGTTTTGATTGTTCTTCTTGGTAAGTAGAGAGTAAGCGAGTTAATGAAAATGCATATCCAAGAAGGAGGATAATCAGGGCAAAGAAACGGAGTGGCACATCTACTCCAACTGGAGCAAGACTAAATCGAATACCCTGAACTAGGATTATTAGGGTGATAAAAAAAATGAAAAGTTTATATTGTTTGAGGAAGCTCCAAGATTTTATACCAACTGGACGTAAGGTCATCTGTTTAAATCCCAAAAATTTATATCGCCACCAATTTAAAAACTGGTGGCAACATCCCTTCAAACAAGTATGCTAACTTAAATTAGCGACTCTGTTTGTTTACGCCGCTTGTTGAGCGACTTCTTTAACAACAGGTTTAAATTTTTTCTTTAAACGGGAAAGCTTTCCTTCTTTATAAAGAACTTTCTTTTGAGCGATTGGATCGTACTTCATTAGCTCTAACTTAGTAGTAACACCACCTTTACGTTTTTTATTGCGACGAATTGTGTAAAAATGACCAGTTCCGGCAGAGGAAACCAGCTGAACGCCTTCTTTAGATACTTTTGCCATTGTAAAAATCCAGTTTAAATTGAAATCTATTAACAATAGTTTTTTGAATATTATCAAAAACTATTATATAAAGGTGATATTATTATCAATAAATTCAACTAAATGCAAATTATACAAGATCTTCAAAACCGTGGATTAATTCAGGATATATCCCTTCCTGAGCTGGATCAAAAACTTCAAATTGGCAATAAATTCTATGCTGGATTTGATCCTACCGCGCCTAGTCTCCATTTAGGCAATTTTGTCATAATTATGACAATGTTACGCCTGACTAAGGCGGGACTGAAGCCAATTATGTTATTTGGAGGTGCCACAGGACAAGTTGGAGACCCTTCGGGAAAGGCCTCGGAAAGACCCATTCTGGACTTAAATGAGATTAATAATAACGTCTTGGAGCAAAAAAATCAGGTCAATCAAATCTTCCTTCGCCTTGGTTTTGAGGTCGAGTTTGTTGATAATGCTGACTGGACAACACCAATTAGTTTTACCACATTTCTAAGAGAAGTTGGTAAATACCTGACAATTAATTACATGCTAGCTAAAGAGTCAGTCAAACGGCGTGTCGAAGGAGATGGTATGTCTTTTGCTGAATTTAGCTACATGCTAATTCAAGCTAATGACTTTTTGCACCTCTACCAAACTAAGGGTGTCGTGATGCAAATCGGAGGCTCCGATCAGTGGGGTAATTTAACTTGTGGAATGGAATTAGTTCGTAAGAAGCTTCATCAAGATGTCTACACTTTTTCAGTCCCACTACTTACTGATTCTAATGGTAAAAAGTTTGGTAAATCAGAGAAAGGAGCTCTTTGGCTTGACCCTGAAAAAACATCCCCTTTTGCTCTACATCAATTTCTACTTAACTCGGCAGATGCTGATGTCATTAATCTAATTCAGAAACTTACATTTGCTGATGGTCCCCAAATAACTAACCTTCAAAATAGTTTAAGTACTGAGCCAGAAAAAAGAATCGCCCAAACATTTCTGGCTGATGAGGTTTGTGCATTAATCCACGGACAAGAATCCGTGGAATCAGCAAAGATCGCTGCTAAAGTTCTTTTTGGAGGAGACCCAACAGGACTTCCAGTAAAACAATTACTAGAAATATTTAGTGAAGTCCCATCACACTCGATTGCCAAATCAGAATTACTTGATACAAAATTTCTAGATTTGCTTGTGACAGTAGAAGCTTGCACCTCCAAGGGTCAAGCACGCAAGCTAATCGAAAGTGGTGGTGCCTACTTAAATAATCAAAGGATTACAGATATAGATCTAAAGATTACCTTAACTAGTTTGATTGAAGGTCAATTATTAATTCTGCGAACAGGCAAGAAATCTTATTTCTTAGTTAACGTAATTTAAGGAGTTCTATTGAATTTTAGTAGTGGTCAAAAAGTACTCGTTAAATCCTTGAAAAAACCTGGGATTTTTTTATCTTTACTAAATACAAAATCGGCCTTGATTAGCCTCGGTAAGTTAGAATTAAAAATTCCCTTAAGCGATCTAGAAATTATTACTTCCCCTATAAAGACAAAAAAAGAATCAGCTGTTGCTAAAAAATTTAAACCCCAGAAAAAACTTCCCGGAGCCGCTTATAAAAAATCTCTTAAAATTGACTATCATGGTTTTACAAAAGCAAACTGTCTAGCTGATTTCGAACAACGTCTAAACCAAGCTTACTTAGATCAAGTCAAAGAAATTGTTGTTGTTCATGGCCGTGGTCAAGGAGTCTTAAAACAAGCTTTAATTGCATATCTTCAAAAGATTAATCTTAAACTTAGCTTTCGTAGTAGTGCAATTAATGAGAATGAGCTTATAGTTAATTTATGAAGATAGTATTACTAATTTTCTTAATCATTTTTAATAATATAATATTTGCAGAACCACCTACTCGTTCTCCCAATCCTGGCTGGAGCGAAATGCAGGTACAAGAAACAACAAGACCGACAGTCTTAACCCAAGTATTACTTTGGGTCCCAAATCGAATCGCTGATCTTGTGGATATTATTCGTGTCGATGTCGGCGCTGGCCCTTCAGTTGGTGCTGTTGTGCGGCTTAGTGAAAACTTTCAATTTGGATATCGCGTCATGCACCCAATGTCTGTTCGAGTTGGAGCATTTGGCCGAAACTATCCTTGGCTAATTGAAACCTCTGATGAAATGGGTGTAACTCCCCGCTTCCAAGAATCTTTACAAAGAAAAGTTTGCGGATCGGAAATTGGAGTTGGCGCTGATTTACTAATCGTTGGTGGATATGGTGGAATTTGCCTGCAAGAAATCGCTGATTTCTTTGCCGGCGTCTTCTTTATGGACTTAAATGATGATGATTGGCAATAAATAATTAATCGATAGTACGCAACGCTTTAATCTCGTTAATTTTATCCATTGTTAATTCTTTGATTGATTCAATAATCATTTTTGGCTCGTAGGCATACTTCGCTAAATGTTTACGTTGCGAGACGCCAGTCAGTGTCATGATTGTATAATAGCCCATTTGCGTTCCTCCTAGAATATCCGTAACCATTGTATCTCCAATAATTACTGTTTCCGCAGTTCGTGTTCCCAAGTAGTTTCTAGCTTGGCGCATCATTACAGGACTTGGCTTACCTACACTAAACGCTTTAACGCCGGTCGCTTCTTCCAGCATGGCAACTGTGGCTTTAATGCCGGGCTTAGTCCAGCCAACAATTTTTGGTGAGGGATCCAAATTAGTTGCAACTAATTTAGCACCCTCTAAGATCATATCAATTGCACTACTAATCCGATCCATTGTAAAACTAACACCCTCACCAACGACAACATAATCCGGATTTTTATCAACAATTGAAAAGCCATTTTGATAAAGACTTTGAATCAAACCACCTTCACCAATAACATAAGCTGTGCCATTTGGTTTTTGTTGCGCTAAAAATTGGCCTGTGGCCATGGCACTTGTAAAGATATTATGCTCAGCAACAAAGATTTCCATCTTCTGAAGTTTTAGGACAACCTCTCGCTGAGTGCGTTGACTATTATTTGTAAAGAACAGAAATGGAATATCATTATCCTGCAAAGTCTTAATGAACTCGTTTGTTCCAGGGATCCGCTGAGCACCACTATAGATCACACCATCCATATCAATTAGAAATCCGATCTTATCAATCATTGTATTTTACTTTTTTGAAATTTTAGAGAGAAACTGTAGCAAGTTAAAAAACTATTGCGACAAAACACTTAAGAGGGATAATTGATTAGCAAAAACCAAGACAGACAATTAAAAACCCTATGCTAATACTTATAGCATAAGTTTTTTATAGAGATAAATAGTTGTTTGATTTTTTTCTGTTTTATTTTGCTATTTTAAGAAATTGACTAAGGGTCTATAGTTAATCAAGAATCAAAGATATGGCTGATGTCTAGCGCCAGTTAATTTACTACCAAATAATAAAGACAATGACTAAGAAAACTAAATACTCCATCCCCACTCAATTGATATATGGCAAATATTCCACTGAAAAATGGAACTTTGCAAGTCATATAGTTCCGCCGATGACTCTGAGCAGTTCCTTTCGTCTTCAATCAGCAGAACGTGGAGCAGAAGCATTCTCCCACTTTGGACAATTAGACCAACCGGAAGCGCAATATTTCTATGAGCGAATGGGCGAACCAAATAAGGATATGCTAGAGGAGACCTTGGCCATTGCGGAAGGCGGAGAATGTTGTTTAACATTTGGAAGTGGTATGGGGGCGATTTCTGCGGCAACAGGCTTTGCTCTTAATGAATCTGCTAGTGAAATTATCTCCCATAAAACAATCTATGGTTGTAGCTTTTCTCTATTCACTAATTGGTATCGAAAAATTGGATTGAAAGTTAATTTCTGTGATTTAAAAGATCCTGAGTCCTTTCTACCTTTTGTGACTGAACGGACTCGTATTCTATATTTAGAAGCTCCAGCCAACCCAACTCTCGATCTTTTAGATCTCGATGCCATCTCAAAGTTAGTTGCAGAGCTTAATAAAACGCGCAACACCGAAAACAAAATTATCACCGTAATGGACAATACCTTTGCAACCCCTTGGGGACAACGCCCGATGGAACATGGGATTGATGTAGTGGCTCACAGCATGACCAAAAACCTTTCTGGATTTGGAGCCTGCTTAGGCGGTGCTGTAATTACCAAGAAAGAACACTTTGCTAACCTTTCCCTCTACCGTAAAGATTATGGTGGAAACTTATCCCCGCAAACTGCTTGGCAAATTTTGGTTTATGGAATTCCAAGTTTAGGAATTAGAATTAATAAACAAACTGATAACGCTAAAATAGTTGCAAAATTTCTAGAAGAACACCCAAAAGTTGAAAAAGTGTACTACCCCGGCCTAGAATCTTTTCCACAGTATGAATTAGCTCAGCGAATGCTTAAAGATTATAATGGCAAGTTTATGCCAGGAACATTAATCTTCTTTCATCTGAAAGGAAAAGATTTAGATTCGGCAAGGGATGCGGGAAGAAAACTAATGAATAGTCTGGCTGATAATGCTTATTGCTTAACTCTAGCAGTTAGTCTTGGACAATTAAAAACTTTAATTGAACATCCAGGATCAATGACTCATTCCGCTTATAGCTCAGAGCAACAGCTTGAAGTTGGAATCCACCCAGGAGGGATTAGACTTTCCTTAGGTATTGAAGAAGTGGAAGATATTATTAGAGATCTTACTGCCGCACTCGATACTTTATAAGATTATTTTTCTAAAAAATGAATTTTCAAGTAAATAAAAATTTATATATAATTACAGGTGCTCCGGCCTCTGGCAAAACAACCTTTGGTTATAAATTAGCCACTGAAATCAATGCCTGCTTTTTAGATAGTGATCAAGTAACAGAGGGCTTGATTCAAGCAAGCCTAACTGCGATGAATAGAGATCCAGGAGATCGCGATAGTGATTTTTATAAACAGACTTTTAGAGATGTGGTTTACGAAACTCTTTTAACATTAGCTGAGATTAATATCAGAAATGTTCCTGTAGTGATCGCTGCCCCATTTACCAAGGAAATTCAAAGCTTGAACTGAAAGGAGGAGTTAGGATTACGTTTCAAGTCCGAGATTTCGATCTATTATTTATCTTGCTCAGCAGAGAAAAGACTCAAAAGAATTAAAGAAAGAGGAGCTAAACGAGATCAAGCGAAGCTAGAGAATTGGGAACAATCTCGAGCATATTATGGACTTGAGAAAGAGCCAGTCTTTGATTTTATTTTGATTGAAACCTAGTTTGCCTAGGAATATTTGTGGTGCTACACGAAGTGTAGCACCAGTTTTAACTTTATCTGAGAATCCGCCTACGCTTAAGCTACGGCGAGATAGTTTCGCTAGGCGAAACTACATTCCCATATCAGCCATTGCTTCACGTCGAGAAAGTTTGATCTTTCCGTTAGAGTCTACATTTAGAACTTTAACTGGAACTTGATCACCTTTAGCTAATACGTCATTAACATCTTCTGTTCGCTCATCAGAGATTTCAGAAACGTGTAACAATCCATCCGTTCCTGGAAGAATTTCTACAAACGCACCGAAAGACTCAATTCGCTTAACAATCCCTTGATAAATCTTACCAATTTCAGCTTCTGCTGTGTGTGCCTTAATAACTTTTAAACCAGCAGACATTTGCTCAGCATTAGAACCTGAAACAGTAACTGTTCCATCATCTTGAATGTCGATATTGATCTTGTAGACATCAGTAATTGATTTGATAGTTTTACCACCAGAACCAATCAAGTCGCGAATCTTACCTGGATTAATCTTAATAACTTCAATTTGTGGAGCTTTAGGATTAATAATGGATCGTGGCTCAGCCATAGCTTCTTTCATCACAGAAAGAATATGAAGTCTTGCAACTCGAGCTTGCTCTAGCGCTTGAGTCATAATCTCTTTAGAAAGACCAGCAATCTTGATGTCCATTTGAATTGCAGTTACACCAACATCAGTTCCACAGATTTTAAAATCCATATCACCTAAATGATCTTCATCTCCTAGAATGTCAGTTAAAACTACGAAATCTTCTTCACGCTTTAATAATCCCATCGCGACCCCTGCTACTGGAGCTTTGATTTTAATACCAGCATCCATCAGTGCCATTGTTCCACCACAAACTGACGCCATAGAACTGGAACCATTTGATTCAGTAATATCAGATACAATTCGGATTACGTATGGATTTGATTTATCAGTTGGAACAACTGGAATCAAAGCACGTTCAGCTAAAGCACCATGTCCAACTTCACGTCGACCCACTCCGCGCATTGGCTTAGCTTCCCCAACGCTATATCCCGGGAAGTTATAATGGAGGCTAAATCTTTTTTGATAATCTTGATGAAGAGTTTCAATTCTCTGCATACTGTCGTTACCAACAGCAAGAGTTGCAGTGACAATCCCCTGAGTTTCCCCACGAGTGAACAATGCTGAACCATGAACTCTAGGCAAAAAACCAACTTCGATATTAATTGGGCGAACCGTTACGAAATCGCGACCATCAATTCGCACCTTTTTATCAAATGCTAAGCTACGAACTTTTTCGTAAACTTCATCTTCAAAAATTGCTTTTACTTCTGTTGTGATTTTTTCTGCATTAGCATCATCAGCCTTAACGATTGCTGCTACACATGATTTTTTAAGAGCAGAAATTGCTTCTCCCCTAGCATGCTTATGCTCAGTCATGATTGCTGTTTCTAATTTATTGCTAATTTCTGCTTTAACTTTAGCAACCAAAGCAGCATCTTTAGGAGGAACAGGAGCAATTACTACTTTTTCCTTACCACACTGCTTAGCAAGATCTAATTGCATATTAATTAATGCCTGCATCTCTTGATGAGCATAAAAAATAGCATCTAAAACTTCAGCTTCAGGAACGATCTGAGCACCACCTTCAACCATTAAGATTGCATCGCGAGAACCAGCTACAATAACTTGTAATTCAGCTTTGTTTGACAGTTCCATTGATGGGTTAATCATTAACTTACCATTAACACGACAAACTCGAACACCAGCGATTGGGCCATTAAATGGAATATCAGAAACCGTTAAAGCAGCAGAGGCACCAGTCATTGCTAATACATCAGTTGGAACTTCAGGATCCGCTGATAACACTGTAGCAATTACTTGTAATTCATTAGACATTCCTTCAGGGAACATTGGACGACATGGACGATCGATTAACCTAGAAGTTAATACTTCACTATCAGATAACTTACCTTCGCGTTTGAAAAACCCACCAGGAATTTTACCTCCAGCATAAGCTTTCTCGATGTATTCGATTGTTAATGGCAAGAAATCAAACCCTCTTGATTCTCCCATACAAACAGTTACTAACACGACCGAGTCTCCACAAGTGACCAAGGCTGTTCCATTTGTTTGCTTGGCGATACGGCCAGTTTCGATTGTAAGAGTTTTTCCATGAAACTCTGTTGTTACGGTATACATTATAGTTCTCCTATTTTTTGTTGATATGACTTCGATAGGTCAGGCCCAAGAAAATTATTGGGATATTGAAAACTACTTAATTTTTGACTCGGGTAGCAATTTTGATTTTTAAGCTTTGACTTAAAAATCAAAATCGCCGGCCGCTATAGACTAAGGAGTTTTGTAACTGACTAATCGAAAAGTCACTAAATTTTATGTTGTTATTGACTAGTTGGAAACCCAGTAAATTTGAATTTCCAACTAGCCCGCATTGATTATCTTGATTAATAATAGACCTGAGATCGGTATTATTTTCAAGAAATATTCTCTGAAACTACTTACGAATTCCTAATTTGCCAATTAAAGCAGTATATCGCTCGTAGCTTTCACCTTTTAAGTAAGCTAACAATCTTTTACGACGAGAAATGATTGCCATCATCCCTTTCTTAGAATGGTGATCCTTAGCATTGGAATTAAAATGACCAGTAAGGTTATTAATTCTTTCTGTTAGCATAGCAACTTGTACTTCAACTGAACCAGTATCAGTTGCATGATGACCATGATCGGCCATTACTTTTTTCTTATCAGAGTTTGTGAAAGACATATTTAGTTTATGTAATTATAATAAACACCTGCAACCTAATAAATCGGCAGAGCCAGATTCAAAGCAACAGAGAGGGCAAACTACCAGGAAATACATTTTTTCTATCTAGTTTGGGCAAATTATTAACAATTTAAGGCCTTTAAGTCAATAGTTGGGCAAAGGCCTTAAAATAGCGAAGTTCTTCTTTTGCCCCTCTAATCTTACTCCCCGACATCCCTGATACCTGAAAAACAAATCCCCTTGTCCTAATGCTAATGTCACTCTAAATTTAGCAAACTATGTCCAAAAACTTCCTTAATATCCTAGACCATGATCGCAACATATTGATTAATCTCATTAATTCTGCGTTGGAGTTTAAACAAAAAACGTCTCAGGGAACTCGTGTGGAACCGAAGTATCAGGGAATGTCGGCCGCCTTAGTGTTTGAAAAGCCCTCTTTAAGGACAAAAATTACATTTGAGCTGGCCTGTACCTATTTTGGGATTACCCCTATTTTCCTATCTAGTTCCCAGATTCTTGCCAGCGGTAATAACCAACAAGGTCGAGAGTCAATTCCCGATATTGGTCGAAACCTAGAGAGATTTGTCGATGTGATCATCGCCCGAGTTTATCAACATGAAGGACTATTAGAATTATCGGACTCAGTGAAGTGCCCCGTAATTAATGCCCTTTGCGATCGCTATCACCCAACTCAAGCAATCGCCGACTTAACGGCAATCAAATGGCATAAAAAATCTTTTGATAATTTAAAGGTGACGTTTATTGGAGATGGCAACAATGTCGCAACTTCCCTACTACATTGCTGTGCCCTACTAGGTATTAATTTTACGATTGCCTCACCACCAGGCTATGAGATTAACTCTAAAGAAAAAAGCTTCGTAGAAACTATCGCGGAAGAGACGGGTTCTAAATTAGCATTTATTACAGACCCACAAGAAGCTATAAAAAATTCTGATGTAATTTACACCGATACTTTTACATCTATGGGACAAGAAGCCGAACATCAACTGCGTTTAAAAGCTTTTGCTAATTATCAAGTTAATCAAAAGTTACTGTCTCTAGCTAAGGTTGATTGTTTATTTATGCACTGCCTACCAGCACACCGTGGTGAAGAAGTTAGTGACGAAGTGATGGATGGAACGAACTCGATTATTTTTGATCAGGCAGAGTGCAAATTACATGCCGCCAAAGCTGTGATTGATTGGATCTTAAGCAAATAATTTAGCACATGAAAAATATTTATGACGTAATTGTAGTTGGCCTTGGGGCAGTAGGAAGTTTCACAATATTTCAACTCTCAAAAAGCAACAAGAAAATCTTAGGATTAGATCAATACTCACCTCCACATACTTTAGGCTCTAGCCATGGAGAAACGCGGATCACAAGACAAGCTATTGGCGAAGGCGCAAGTTATATTCCAATAGTCCTCAGATCAAATGAAATCTGGGCAGAACTAGAAAAATTAGCTGGGGCAAATTTGTATAAACCTTGTGGTGGATTAATCTACGGTTCCCTAGATAGTAAAGTTATCAATCATGGTTGTTCCGATTTTATGAACAATACAATTTCACTTGCAAAGGAATTTAACATTGAACATAAGCTTTTTAATTCCAGAGAACTGAAAGATAATTTCCCTCAATTTGAGTTTTCCCCTGAAGAAATAGGCTATTATGAACCAAAAGCTGGATATTTGATCCCAGAAAAGTGTATCCAAATTCAGCTCGAACTTGCAAAACAAAATGGCAGTGTCATCTTACCAAATACGCCTATTAAATCATTTGAAACGAAAAATGGTTTAGTAATATTAGAAACCGATAATGAAGAGTTTTATGCCGAGCAAGTAATTATCTGTTCGGGAAATTGGATGTCTTCCTTGCTTAAAATGCAAACAGCTAATATTTTTCAAGTTACTCGGCAAATCCTCTATTGGTTTGAAGGTAAATTACCAATAAATAATTACTACGAAGATAAAATGCCAATTTTTATCAAGATTGGTAACCAATTAGAAGATTCTTTTTATGGATTTCCCGCTGTTCAAGGGATGACACCAGGAATAAAATTGGCAACAGAGCAAAGTATATCTTCAAAAACCCCAGAAGAAGTTGATCTAGTCGTGTCGGCAGATGAGATCAATAAATTCTATGAATCATTTAACAAATCTATTAAAATTAAGAATAATTGTATTAAATCACATGTCTGTTGTTATACAACGACTCCAGACTCTGGGTTTGTGATCGATTACCTTCCAAATCAACCGCAAGTTCTAATAGCTTCTTGCTGTTCGGGGCATGGATTTAAACATTCAGCAGCAATCGGAGAGATTCTTGCGGAAATTTCTCTTTTAGGAAAAAGTAAAATTTCTATAAAGGACTTTAGCTTAAGCAGATTTAACAATTTTACGAATAGCAATTAAAAAAGTAATTCTATAAGCGACGTAACCCATCTTCTTTCATTGGATTAGGAATCTCTTCGTCTAGCTGATTAATTTTGCGAAGCATTGATTTATCAATTTCTAAGTTGGCACCTTGCATGCTCTCGGCTAATTGGCTGATGCTATTAGCACCAACAATCGTAGAAGCCACAAAATCATGCTGCTTGCTCCAAGCAAGTGCCAAGGCTGAAACTGGTACATTAATCTCCTTAGCCAGCTCCATGATTCTAATTGTGGTAGCAATAGTTCGGTCATTTACAAAACGCCTAGCCATTTTCTGTTGGCGCTTAGCACCTTCTTTTAAGTAATGAGTGAATCTAGCTCCTTCCGGAAAAGATTCGTTATACTTACCAGTTAAAACTCCACCACCTAGCGGTGAGTAAGGTAGTAGGCTAACTCCTTCATTGCGGCAGACCTGAGCTAGCTCGCTTTCGGCACGGCGATTAATTAAGCTAAAATTATTCTGAACTGTATCAAAACGAATTAATTTATGATTCTCTGATGCTTGTAAACTTTTCATCACCCCCCAAGAGGTTTCATTACTACATCCAGCAACACGAATTTTACCAGTTTTTTTCAGTTGATCTAAAGCACCTAAAGTTTCCTCATAGGGAATTCCATGATCGGGCCAATGGGTTTGATAAAGATCTAGGTAATCAGTATTTAAACGACGAAGGCTTCCCTCGACTGCTTTAATAATTTGGTGTTGATCTAAGGTAGTCTTGCCATTTCTAATTGGTGGAGTAAACCAACCATGAGCTGGGCCGGCAATCTTAGAAGCAATAATTACACTATCTCGAGGTTTAGTTTTAAGCCATTCGCCAATAATTTCTTCGGATCTTCCAGCATAATCAAACTGTGGTGGCACGGGATAAAGTTCTGCCGTATCAAAAAAATCGATTCCTTGATCATAAGCATAATCCATAATTGCCAGAGATTCTTTTAGATCACAACGAGTTCCAAAAGTCATTGTTCCTAAACAAACCGAGGAAACTACTAAACCACTACGACCAAGTCGGCGACGTTCCATAATATTTACTTGATAATAAACTTTGCGGCTTCTAACAAATCCATAGAGATGTAATCAGCTTGTACTTCATATAGATTGTCACTGCCAGCATTACCAGTCTGAACTAAAATAGTTTTGCAGCCAGCATCTCTTCCCATTTTAATATCTCCACTGGAATCACCTATGACAACAGAATTTTTTAGATCCAGATTAAGTTCTTTTTCGGCACGTCGGATTAAACCTAAATTTGGCTTCCGACAGTCCGTACCAGCAGCTTTGGTGTATGGAGAAAAATATATTTTATCTACTAAGATACCCTCTGCACTTAATAATTTTAGCATCTTTTTATTAACTTTGAATAAGTCTTCAAATTGGAAATATCCAAAATCTACCCCTGGCTGATTTGTAATAATCACCACTCGATATCCCGCATCTTGAAAAGCTTTAATCCCAGCAATTGCATTTGCTAACAAAACAAATTTATCTGGTTCAAATAAATACTCAACATGCTCATTAATGGTGCCATCACGATCTAAAATTACGGCCTTAGAAAGTGGCAACTTATCTTTTGGAGTATAGGCCTGAAGACCTGCAGAATATTTCTCTAAAATAGAATTAATAATTTCAGAACTTGAGCTTGATTCCACAAGATCAATTAACTTCACTTGCCCACCATAACTTTCCACTATTGGGGCAGAGCTTAAAGTTTTCTTACTGTAATCTGCCGCCTTAATATAAAAGTCCGGCTTTAGCTGAGAAATATTTTCATTGTTATTTAATTCATCAAAAATAAAAACATAATCTACAGACTCTAGTCCAGCAACAACTTTGGCTCGTGACTCAGCTGGAACAATCGGCCGCAGTTCACTTTTATAAGCTTTAATTGAGGCATCGGAGTTAACTCCCACAACTAAGCACTGACAAAGCTCCTTAGCTTTATTTAAATAATCAACATGCCCTGGGTGAATTAAATCAAAACTTCCAGAGGTAAAGCCAACTTGACTCGGACGATTAGTTTTAAAAAGTTCTAGCAATCCTTCACGTGTAATAATTTTATTTCTCATTTCTCTAGTCCTTTCTGAGCAATTTCATATAAGAGCGTATAAGGATAAATGCCACTGTCATGCCCATCTGCCCAACGAATCCCAATTGCATAATTACCAACTCCCCAAATTTCTTGGAGAGATGTCTGTTCATCTGCTGTATGCATAATTACCTTCAAACTACTTTTCTTAGGAGTGAGCGGTGTATCATGAGACAAATCTCCTCTTTCTAATTTACTATCTGCCGAGGGACAGTTTTGCCTAAGTAACTGACTAGATAGTTGGTGCACTTCACCATTTTGCCAGGTTATTTCTAATCCTTCCGTTCCTAATCTTTTAATTTTACTGGGAGTAATCATAACGACTATTCTTGATAAGCTTCAATTAAAGCAGGCATTTCTGCTAATCGTTGCAGTGTTTTTTCCTTACCAAGGGCTAAAATTGATTCGGAAAGTGGCGGAGTTGCTTTCTTTCCTGTTACCGCAATTCGCACTACTGGAAAAACTTGTCCAGTTTTCAATCCTGATTCAGCAACAACTTCTTCCAATGCTTTGTGAATAGAATCGACAGTAAAAACTGCCACGCTGGAAAACTTCTGAGCAACAACTTCTACAACCTGCTTAGCAATCTCTTTGTTAACATTCTTGTTAAAGATGGCATTCATTTCGCGAGGCAGATCATTAAGACAAAGAAACTCAATGTTTTCTATGATTTCTGGCAATGTCTTAATTCGCTCTTGAACATGGGGAGCAATAATTTCCCAAGATTTGGCAGGACAACTTGTAATATATTTATTTGCTAACTCCGTAAATTTTTCGGAACTTAAGGAACGTAGGTAGACACCATTCATCCATTGTAATTTTGCTGGATCAAAAACACCGCCAGAAGAGTTTAGACCATCTAAACTAAATTTTTGAATCAGTTCGTCCCTTGTAAAGACTTCCTGTTCATCACCAGAACCAACAGACCAACCGATTAAAGAAACATAATTTAACAAAGCTTCCGGTAAAATACCTTGTTCTTCATATTGAGTTAAGGCATCGGCACCATGTCGTTTAGAAAGTTTCTTTCCGTCTGGACCTAAGATATGAGATAAGTGAACAAACACAGGTTTTTCCCAGCCAAAAGCTTCATAAAGCAAAATATGAATTGGCGTTGTTGGTAACCATTCCTCTCCACGAAGGACATGAGTTATTCCCATATAATGATCGTCAACAACTGAAGCTAAATGATAAGTTGGGAAACCATCGCTCTTTAAAATCACCGGATCACGCAGCGGTGGATTGTCCCAGGTGATTACCCCACGAACAGCATCGTTCATAGAAAGTTTAATTTGATCTGGCAAGCGAAAGCGAACAACTGTCTTGGCACCTGCGGGTAAATTCCTTGTACGACAATATCCACTATAACCGGGACGTTCGCGACGAGCCATTTGCTCTAAACGTTCAATCTCTAATCGTTCCGAAGAACAATCACAACGGTATGCCTTACCCTCAGAGATTAATCGCTCTACTTCTTTTTGATACAAAGAAAGTCGCTCACTTTGAATATAAGGACCGACCTTGCCCGCTTCCACTGGAGCAAATTCAGAAAATTCATTAATTGCTTTTAAATCAGCCTGATTTGGCCCTTCATCATAATCTATTCCTAACCAATGTAAGGAATCAACTAAGTATTTAATAGCTCCAGGAACTAATCTTTCCCGGTCAGTATCTTCAATTCGAAGTAGAAATTGACCACCATTTTGCTTAGCTAAAAGCCAAGCGTACATCGCGGTTCGAAAACCACCAATATGTTGAAATCCTGTCGGGCTGGGAGCGAAACGAGTTCTAACTGTCATAATCTAAATATAATTTAATCAGCTAGAATTATGCCCTTAAAATTCATTTACTGCAATCAATTCAAGTTATTGAAATAAATTCAAACAGCACCCGGCACTCAGCTAGTTAATTATAGATTTCAAATGCTATATTTTTAAGATTTTTTATAGAATATGGACTACCACAGCTTAAGATACTTGCTAATTATGATTTAGCTTGAACTTCCTTACCAACTAAAGATAAAATTGATGCTATTCCAATAGTTATTAAGAGCGCTGGGGCCGCCTCGATTTTCGCTAAAGCTTCTGGAAATTTCAACATTAGTCCCGTTGCAATGAAATGACCGGCGCAGATATTAAAAGATCGAGGCCCAACCTCCGGACTTCTTACTTGGAGAAATTGAGCGATGCCTAGTACAACTACAGCATTTGCAAAGCTTTGCTCGGGGGAAATCCCTAGTTGACTATAATCTTTACCCATATATTTGATGGCAACAAGACTGATTCCAGCCCCTGAAATTACATCATTCGCTAGACAAACCAGATCATGCACCATCGACTTTGGCTTTGAGGTATGAATTAGTTGATTATAAATAATACCTTTAGACATAATTTTTAATTATATTTATTGTTAATACCAAACGATCCTTATCCTTTACTTAGCTTAGGCTAAACTAGTTATAATCTGTTTTAAATCTATGTGACATTTTAAAAGTAGCCCTTAAGTAAGTCTTCTTAGGCCTTTGATCTATTTCAGTCTTTTGCTTTAAAACTCTAATCTCCCCGACTCCGTTCGTAGTGTATATAAAATGACACATCCTTAAAAAATTGTTAATAACACCTCTGCTGCTTGCAAGCCTTGGCTTTTAAAGTGCCCTATTTGTTTCAGTAATATTAGCTCATTGAATTAATCGCATGTCGTTATCGCCAATTATAGAAATTCCTACCCCAGCAATAATCCTTGCTGATATGCAACTTAATGGAGCTCCGCCTGAGGCTGGACGGCCCAAGGCTGCCCTAAAAGCAATTGAATTAATAGTCTCGGGAGCTAAGGAATATCTTCAGCAATTAGAACCTCAAGTCCAAAGAGATTTATTAATGATTGTGGACAAGGTTAGTAAACGAGTTTTATTAAAGAAAAATCTACAGGCCTTGATCAAAGATAATTTTGACGTTACTCAAAAAACAATTGAACCCAAAGTTCATTCTAAATTATTAGAATTTGGTGCTGAACTTGCTAAGATAATTGAAAACCGTGCTCCTAAATTACTAGAATTAGGATTTAAACCGGAGCAAATAGGCAATGCTTTGGTCAAGATGAATTTCGATCAAATTGAGCAATGTTTTGTGAATCAACATTTTTTAGTTGCTGGAAAGATAGAGGCTAGTCGAGTTGATTCAATTTTAAATGCCCGTGATGCACTAGAACTTTATCAACGCTTTGCAAAGACTTATCAGCAACCGGAGCTTGGACCTTTAGCTGTGCATCAAAGAATTGTATTAGTGCGAAGTTCCGAACTGGCAAATGAGAGGATCGCTGTAGCTAAGGATATTTTATCAGCTGGATTTGAATCCAGCATAGCTTTAGACTATGCCTTAGCAAATCAGGAAGAGCGAGCTTGGTTTAATCGAAAAATCCAAGAACCGATATTTTTCACTAGCCCCTCAGCTCTAATCCGGTTAGCAAAAACAGAGCCGGAGCAAAGAGAGAAAGACTTACAGAAAATAGTTAATTTTATCTTGCACGGGGCGACGGCTACTGATGCAATTGGAATAGTTCTACGAAAAGATCTTAAAGAGAATAGTGAAAGAGCGCTAATGGTCTTTGAGATTGCCCTTGATGCGGGACTAAACTCCACCGCAGCTCTTGATTTTGCATTATCAAAAAAAGGACAACAATCACCCAACTCCCGCGTCGGTTCAATCAATACGCTAAAAGCATTGCCGCTTGGATTCTCTGATGAACATATTGTAGCTCTGGTAACGGGAGGACAAAAAAGATACCAACCCAATTCAGTCAAAGACAATTCAACTAAAACCGAAGCAGAAAAATTCAAAGATCATTTAACAAAAATGGTTTTAAATAAATTTATGATTGATCGCAAAGATCCCGAAGCTTATCAAACAAGAAGGCTATTTGCCAAGCTTGACGTTGTGGAGATGATTGATTTATACAAAGTTTTTTTTAATTCTCAAGAGTTACCAGACTTAATTAAAAAAGCTCATCATCAAAATGGACTTTATTCATATATTGATGATCTACTGATCAATCAAGCGGCATTAGATCAACAAAATTTCCAAAAACTATGTCGACAATATAAACAGCTAATCAATCAACCGGAACAATTTACCTCAAAAAAATTCTCTCCTGAATTTCAAGAATTAAATCAGGCCTTAAGTGACTTTCTAATTAGTATTGATCCAGATATCCGTTATCGAGCTAAGCTAACTTTTAATACTTGGCTAGTCGCTGTTGTTAAAAAATATTACACCAAAGCATTAGATCTTAGCCCTGAAGTTGTAGAAAGTATTATTGACTGGACGATCAATCATTACGATCCAATAAAGCAACAATTAAATGGGAAAAAACCAGTTAATATTCTAAAATCATTTGGCGCAGCAATGCAACATTTCTATCATCATTTAATTGAACATAAACTGAGTGAAAACCCGAAAGCACTTAGAGCATATGTTGTCTTTAGTAGGGCTAAGACCAAGGAAAAGACTAGCGAAGAGCCGATAGCGGATCAAAAGATTTGGGAAACACTCAGAAAGCAACAACCTGGCAATGAAGTGGCAATTAATTTCGCAGAGGCTATTTATAATGAAGTCAAGGCACTCTACAAGAAATAGCATTTATAGTAAGTCCAAAAAGTAATTTCCGTTAAGAATTACTTTTTGTCATCACTATAACTATTAAGAATCAAAGAAATCAGAGCTTCTTCTTCTAAAATTTGAACATTAAGTTCACTAGCCTTAGCTAATTTGGAGCCAGCTTTTTCTCCCGCAATTAAATAATCAGTTTTTTTACTTATACTGGAAGAAACCTTACCCCCACTATTTTCAATTAATTCTTTTAACTCATCTCGACTATACTTCTCAAAGCTACCAGTGATCACAAAAGTCTTATCTTTAAAAAAATTATCAGCAATCTCAATTTGCTTAATTTCCTGAACATTAAATCCTAACTCTAACAAATCATGAACTAAGGCGATCTCTTCTGGTTGATTTAAAAAATCTAAAATGGATCTGGCAATTTCAGGCCCAACTTCCGGAATTGTAAATAAGATTTCTTGGGTCAAGCTAAAAAAGTTTTCAATTTTATAAATTGTTGCGGCAATTAGTTTAGCAGTTCTAACACCAACATGCCTAATTCCTAGTGCATAAATAAAACGGTCTAAGGTAATTGATTTAGAATCCTCTAATGATTGAGCCAATTTTTGTGCTGAATACTCTGTATATCTTGGTAGCTCAGCAAGTCGCCCAAAATCAATTCGATACAAATCAGCAATGTTTTTAATTAAACCATTTTCCAGTAAAAAACTAACATTGCGTTCCCCAAGACCATCAATGTCTACCGCTGCTTTAGAAGCAAAGTGCCGAATCCGCTCGGCTGTTTTTGCTGGGCAATGATTATTAGGACAACGGCTCACGGCATCGCCTTCTGGTCGAACTAGTTCCGTCTCACACACAGGACAATTATTTGGAAAAATAAACTTTACCTGTGTGCCATCTCGCGCCTCAGCAATAAAACTAATTACGGCAGGGATCACGTCCCCTTGACGCTTTACAACAACACGATCGCCAATTAACAGTCCTTTCCGTTCAATTTCATCTTGATTATGAAGTGTCGCCCGACTAACTACTACTCCACCAACTGTTACAGGTTCTAAAATTGCTACTGGAGTAATTGCCCCGGTTCGCCCAACTTGTATATCAATATTTAATAATTTAGTAATTGCCTCTACGGGTGGAAACTTCCCGGCAATTGCCCAACGCGGAGAACGTTGTTTAAAACCTAGAATTTTTTGTAGTGGGATTGAATTTACCTTAACTACAATTCCATCAACATCAAATGGCAATTGCGCCCTTTGGGCAAGTGCTTGTTGATAATATTCTAATAACTCAAAAAGATTGCTAGCTAGATAATAAAAACTAGAAGTTGAAAATCCAGCATCCTTAATTAGCGACATGACTTGGTTAGTTTCTTCAGGAAGATTAATATCACTCACGAATCCATACCCATAGGCAAAGAAACTAAGTGGTCGCTCTGCAGTAATTTTGGAATCAAGTTGGCGTAAACTACCAGAGGCAGCATTACGAGGGTTGGCAAAAGGAGCTTCCTCCTTAGCAATTCTTTGCTGATTAAATTTTAAAAAATCATCTTTTAAAATTAAAACCTCTCCTCGAATATCGATTGTTCCTTTAGCTAGCAGACCTGATCTCAGTCTTAAAGGAATAGAATTAATTGTTTTGATATTCTCAGTAATATCCTCTCCAACTTGACCATCACCGCGAGTAGCTGCCGAGAGCAATATTCCATCTTGATAACGCAAGCTACAGGCCACTCCGTCAAATTTATATTCAACTGTATAGGTTACTTCGGCCTCAGGCAGATCTTCTTTCGCTAAAAATCTTTTTACTCGAGAATCAAACTCGGTTAATTCTTCAGCGTTCATGGCATTATCAAGCGAAAGCATTGGCACCTGATGAGCGATACTCTGAAACTCAGAAAGAATCTGCCCCCCAACTCTTTTGCTGGGTGAATCTGGCAAAATGAATTCTGGATTACTTGCTTCTAAGGCTTCTAATTCTCGGTAGAGCGAATCATACTCAGCATCAGAAATTGCTGGCTGGGATAAGACATGATAACGATACCCATGATCATTTAAAATGGAGACTAATTCTTTAATTCGATTTTGAAGAATCATGCTAATAATTTAGGTAATAAATCTTGAAAGCGTTCAGTTACTGCTGGCCAGTTATATTTTTCCAATAAATATTTTCGACCATTTTCTCCAAAAGTTTCAGCTAGCTGTGAGTCTTCCATTAAAGTTTTGATCACCGAGCCAAGCTCAGTAACGCTTGCAAAATATAAGCCCCCCTGTGAATCAATTACGTGCTGTTTGGTTACAGCACACTTGGCATGGACCAGAACAGGTACGGAAAACTGCCAAGCTTCCATTAAGACAATCGAAAAAGATTCATTGGTTGAAGGCTGGCAAAGAGCCAAACAGTATTTAAGGAGACGATGCTTCTCTTCTTCGCTAACACGCCCCAAATCCAGGATATTACCAGATTTTAATAAGCTAAGATCCGCCACATCTGAGAAATCTCCTCCTCCCGCAATAACTAATTTTAAGTTAGGAATCTGTAATTGATTAAAGTAATCAATTAAAAGATGTAAATTTTTACCTGTCTCTTTACGCCCTAAATATAATAAGTAAGTCACTTCTTCAGAAAAATAAGGCGCTAGGTTTGCAATATAGCTATTATGTAAAACATCAAAGCCCATCCCCACCTCACCCCCCAGAAGTGGCCCATAAAGACTTTCTGCAAAATCTTGTTCCGCTTTGGCATTAAAAATAAATCCTTTAACTTGACGAAACATACTCTGAATAACCTCTGTGTAGGCATAACTCTCATCATGTAAACAGGGAATCAACAAGGATTTTTCTGGAATAATTAATGAGCCCCAAAAAGTTGTACCGAACAGATAGGGCGCAAAAATAAATAAATCATAATTATTTTGCTCGTCAATTATATACTGATAAAGCCCCTGAGAATTAACGGATTCTGCCATCCAATCCAATTGATCCTTTACTGGCAGGATCATACCTTCCGCCACTTTAATCTGTAGTGGAATCCAAATATCTAAATTTCGCTGATTTACTTCAAAACGTTTTACTTGCAACCCAAATTCTTGATAATTTCCAGCAGGAAAATGATTTTCCCAGGTACGATTATCGATGGCACAGGTTGTTAAAATATCAATCTGATATCCTTGAGACTGGAGACTTTCGGCCAATTTAGCGACTAAGGTTTCCGCTCCTCCAATAATACTCTCGGCAAACCTTGGAACTACAAAAGCTAATTTAGGGTGTTTATTCATCGGAGAATGTTATATCAAGCAAGGACTGTTTTTACCAGTCGTGCATTATTTTACTTAGTGCTTTTAATCACTTAAGAAAAGAAACTGAATATTAAAGGAATGCATCTTATCATTCTAACTACTTATATGCATTAATGATTGCTTAAAAGATCTTTTTATTGGTAAAGGAGACTCCAATTTCAACCTCAATTGAACCACAATCAAAATCTGAAAATCAGTTAATTGGCAAAGTAATTCGTGTCTCTGCTGATAATGTTGGAATTCAACATAATTTAAATTTTGGTGAACAACTAAATCCTACGGATCATAATTTAAAGATTGGAACTTTTATCATAATTCCTGGAACTGATTATATTTCACTAGGACAAATTACAGAGCTAAAAACAATTAGCTCGGAAGAATCTAAAATTCAAACAGAGGTGATTGTCCAATTACTCCTTAGTATTCAATTAAAGACGGCCAAAGTAATCCACGGAATTATCGAACAACCGCAGATTGGAGCAAATGCGATAGTTGCTACTGCAGAAATTCTTAAATTAATTACTAACCCTGCGGCTAGTGCCTCGATTAAGGAAAGTCCCGTAAGCTTTTTAATTGCAAACTTACAAAATGCCATTAATGTACCAGTTGCCATCTCCCCAGAAACTTTATTTGGTCGCCACTGCGCAATCATTGGTACAACAGGTGCTGGGAAAAGCTGGACTATTGCTAGAATCTTAGAAGAAGCCGCTCGTTATAATTCAAAAATCATTCTTTTTGATGCCACAGGCGAATATCAAGATATTTCTACAAAGGTAAGACATGTTTACTTAGGAAACGATCCCGAGCCTGCGCTTAATTCTCAGGAGGTTGTCCTACCCTTTTACAACCTAACAGAAAACGATCTTTTTGCTATTTTTCAACCAAATGGAGAAAGCCAAGCGCCGAAACTGCGCGCTGCAATTAAAAGCCTAAAACTTGCTAATTTAAAGCCAGAAATTGCAATTTCTGGTAAAATTATTAAAGCCAATCGATCAAAACTAGCCTATGAAAATGCTTATCAACAATTTGCAGAAGAACTAGAAAAAAATGGTATTTACTTTGAGATTGATTCTCTTGCTAGACAAATTGAAAATGAATGTGTCATTCCAGTACAAAGCTCTGTAGAAAGTAACTCCTGGGGAGCAATTGATCCAACTGACCGTTCTGCCTGTGTTTCATTAGTCTCTCGGATGGAAGAGATGCTTCGCTCCGATACACTAGCACCAATCTTTCGACCCCAAGGTAAAAAATCACTGCTTACTGAGATTGAGGAATTTCTAAAAGATGATTCTAGTGCCATCCTCAGAATTTCTTTGCAATATTTATCTTATGATCATCATGCTAGAGAATTAATTACAAATGCTGCTGGTCGCTACCTTTTAAATTTAGCTCGTAAGAATTATTTTAAACAACAACCAACTCTTATCTTACTAGATGAAGCTCATCAATTTTTAAATTTAGAAATTAATAACGAAGATCTTAATTATGCCTTGGATTCTTTTGCGATCTTAGCAAAAGAAGGTCGTAAATATGGAGTAAACCTTTGTATTGCTACACAACGACCAAGAGATATTCCCGAAGGAGTCATCAGTCAGATGGGAACTTTGATTGTGCATCGTTTAATTAATGATTACGATCGCAGTCTGGTGGAACGAGCCTGTGGACAATTAGATCACCGCACAGTTCAAATGCTACCAAATCTTACAGCGGGTGAAGCAATTTTAGTTGGCGCAGAATTCCCTATCCCATTAATGATTAAAGTTATTCCTGCCAGATGCAAACCAAATTCAGCTGGGCCGGATTATCAAAACTATTGGAAATGACAATTGTTTTGTTTTTCTGAACCTTCTGCCTAATCTTTGTTGATTAGTAAAAACAGCAGGAGACTCTCACAAAATGCATTTATTCTATAAGAATTACTAACTAATATCTACTGTTGATCAAGTTAAAAATTACCAACATTTTAAAAATTACTTAATATAAATTACAGAAGCTTATACATTAATGACAAATCACCATTGTTCGAATTTAAGACAAGCTAAGAAAATAATATTTAGTTTTTAGAAATCGCCATGCAGATTAACAAGATGATAGATCTACTTGCAAGCAATAATCCTAATAAAATAATTGGTATCCAAAAATATCCTACATTTGAATTAATTAAATAACTACAATTCTGAGGAGCAATAGATTCGAAATCTACGCCATACTCCCGAGCACATTCATGGAGTAGAATAATTGGTGTGTATGCTTCCGCAACAAAAGCATACAGAATCAGGCCTGTTCCGATAATTACTTGTATCAGATTTTTCTTCATAAAGACTCATCCAGGAGAAACTTGGTAACTAGACTTTAAATGACAACTTTTAAATGCAGCTATTTGTTCCATGCTAATTCTTTAAACTGTTCTTTAAGAGTACTCTCCCAAGAAAACTCTGTGGGGAAATCTTTCATTTGCTGATTCATCAAATTAGCAACTTCATTAATCAAATTCCTCTTAGCATCATGAGAAAAGTCAGACCAATTAGCATAGAACGTTTGATAAGATGGTAAATTCTGAGTAATTAATTGTAACAGCTCACTAGCTATTAATTCTTTTGAAAAATTCTCAGTAGCATAATTTTTTACATCAGGACTAATTAACAATTTAGGATTAACTTGAAATTCTTTAAGCAATTGGGCCAAGGTTTCCACCTCTTCCACCCCAGGAGCAATCTTATAGATTAAATTCTCAGGCAAATAATCGATCAATCCATAATCACTGGCCAGAATGACTTTAGAGTTAGCCATGCTCACAGCTAAATATGGGCAAGGTTGCTCATAAACACTAAACAGTAAATGCATGGCGACTGAACTAGACTCGAGAATTAGCTCCCAATTTTTCAGTGTCCGACCAAAGCTTAGCGCAACTTGAGACTCAACTCTAAATTCTTTAATTAAAGACTCAGCAAGGTCTTTTTCCGTAGGTTCAATCAACCAATTTAATTTCCAATCTGGATTTGCTTGCAAAGATTTTAGTAATTGTGGTGTGCGCTCAGCGATTGTTGGTTTAGCAGAACTAGCCAAGGCTAAACTTTTAACTACTTGCTGATTACTAGAAATTGTCACTGGAAAAGCTAAATGCTTTGGTTCTAAATTGCACTGCCGACTAATACTATCTACAAACATAGAACGTTTATATTCGCTAAGATTTTGAGGATTAGTGAATAACGCTTGTAGTGCATAGCCTGCTTCCCGATTACCAAAAGGTCCGACCGGTAAGTATTTATTACTGCGACTTGGCCAAACAATCTCAGGTTTTTTTAACTCTGGTAATACTTTCGTCCAAGGACTATTTAGAAAAGACTCCGCTCCATAATCAACAAAATTTAAATGATGAAAAATTACCAATCCCGGGATAAGACCTAAATGTGCTCGAGAAAAATGACTACTAGTATGGTTTTCAACTTGATAAATAAATAAGTCAAATGGATTTAGCTGATGTTCCTGAACGGCAGTTAAATAGTGAGCTGAAGGATAATTTTCATACGGTTCAAAACTATCAGTAAAAACTTTTATCTCTAGATTTAGAGACAATATAGGTAAAAGCTCTGCCGAAAAAATTTCACTGATACTTTCTGTGGAGGACTTACTTGGTGTAAACCAAGCAATGCGCATCTTCTTTAGAACATCTGAACTATTCACAATTTAAGGGTGATAATAAACGTTCAATAATTCTATCCCATCCGGTAGAATTAAGACCTGACTGATCAATCCAAGCAAGACCATTTAAACCCAAATGTTTTGCCCAATCTTTATCTTCGACAAAACGATTTATACCATGACCAATACTATCAGGATTTGGGTCAACAATTAAACCATTCTCTTCATGCTTCACAAATTCAAGTGTTCCCCCACTATCATTAGCTGTTAGTACTGGCTTACCAGAAGCCATTGCCTCTAGAGTTACGTAACCATAATCTTCATTATAAGGCGCATAGTAAACAGCTAGAGATTTTGCAAAGAGATCTACTAAATCTTCATTACTTACCCGGCCTAAAAATTCTACCCGATCTTGCAAATGGTGTTTGGCAATTTCGTTCTGATAGTACTCCATAATTCCAGGTTCATCTGGTAATCCAACAATTTTAAGCTTAACTTGCTTATGTACTATCGGAAGTGCCTTGAGCATCAGATCCACTCGCTTAATACTACACAGTCTACCAACTGATAAGATATACTCCTCAGCAGGTGCATTATAGTATTTACCAACTTGTGGCAAAGGCGGATACAAAACTTCAGCCTGTAAATGATTGTAATGATTTAGGCGGTCGACAACATTCGCAGAGATTCCCGACAAATAGTCAGCCTCAGCCAGACATTTTTGATCAGCCGTAGCTATCATTGATCTTAATGCCTCGTCTCGTGGGTCATCTGAAAAATCAGCGAAGCGAGTTCCAAATAAATCATAAATAGCTCGGTGTTGATGAACTAACCAAACACTTTTTTTCGTATGCTTAGCAAAATAATTTGGAAATTTCGTGGCAATTACTAAATCTGTTTTAACTGCACCCAACGTTGAGAAATCAATTGATCGATAATAAGCCGCTTGATTTAAGATCGATTCTTTAGGTAACACGGTGTAAGGCAATTCAATTAAGTCAGCGTTATGACCCCGAAGCTTTAACTCTCTTAGTAGATCTCTAACTAAGACTTCCATTCCACCAGAAGTGTAAGGAACTTTAACACCAAGAACAATAATATTTGCCATGTTTTACCTATCTATTTCACTGAACCAATAATGGCATAGTCCATAAAACCATACAGTAAGTTATTTAACTGTTGGATATTAGCATTAATTGTATCCACTGTACCTTGCCAACGCGGAGGCATTTGTTCATCAAGTGGAATTGTTCTTAACACTCCAGAAACCGGTGATAAGTATTTTACCTCATCAACTTGCAAACCTTTTAACTCCATTTGATACCTTAAAGTATCTGGATGCATTGGCCAAACGTGTGTCGGATCGCGAAAATAATTAGAAGACAAGGCTAATAATGATTGCGGATTGATTGTTTCAAAAATGATCTTAGCACCAGGAACAAGTTTCTCTTTAGCTAGATTAATTAATTGGTCTAAATAAGTTCGCTCCAGGTGCTCAACCACCTGCACCGCAATTAAACCACCAAGTGATGCATTTGCTTGTGTCGATAGAAATTTTACAGCATCAACTAGTTGCACATTAAAGCCTTTCGTAGCGCAATGCTCAACCATGGCAGCATCAATATCAACTCCCAGAGCTGGAATATTATTAGCTTTAAAAAGCTCTAATAATTCACCACGCCCACTTCCGATCTCCATCACCGGCTTAGAAACATTTTGGAAATAAGGTAAATAAACTTGAAGTCGTTTAGTAATTTCTTCCTCACTACCTCGGAAGCGATTTTCTAATAAAAGATATGAGTAGTCTGGCAATTCACCAGCTTGATTCTTTTTACTGTTTGTTTCAAAACTAGAATCTTCCGGCTTACTAGTCACCTTCGCAACAAGTCCTTCTAGGCCCCGACAAACAGAATCAACAGTTTTAAAACTCTCTTGGTTCTGCTCTGCTAATCCCCGAACAACAGTGACTTCTTTTTGTAAGTTTTGAATATGAAACTGTAAATCTTTGCCAAAATTTTTCTCAGTGGAACGAAGGCTAGCCATCTGCTCATCAGCAAGTCTTTCGATATGTTGCAAAGACTTATTAATATCATAATCAATCTTCCGGATTAGTTCCCAAAAATTTTCACCATCTCGCGCATCAATATATTTTGCCGAGTGATTTAAATGCTTAACTAAATTAATTTGAAATTCTTGTTGAGCTTGAAAATGTGGTTGAAGCAGACCCCAAATAAATGGTAATGCCTTGCGTTTTAATTTAACAATAATCTTGCCAAAGATCCCAGCACGATGAGAATTAATCCAACTAACATCAGCCTGCTTTGGGATCACATAGTTGAGATTCAGATAGCGTAATTCATCAGAATACACTAACTCTCCAGCCTTAACCGACTTACCCTGATAACTAGCAGTCGCCGGTTGAAATTCAATCTTACTATGCCCAACATTTGCGATATCTGCCTCTACGTTAGAACGGATTTTAGCCATTATCTCTTGGACTGTGGGCTTGGAATTACTGGAGTTTGGGGTAGGCTCCACCATATTAATTGCATTATTAGACATGCTAAATTTTTACTATCTTGAAGAATATTTGGCAATGAGTATCAAAGAAATGTTTGGATAGTAAGTCAGATAGAGGCAATTCTATAGACCTTAATCGATTTGCATACCCAAAACACCTTAGCACTTAGCAAAAATTAGTTTTGGACTCACTCTTACAACTTACTAATTATATTTGAGAGCCGAACATAGTCTTCCACCGTTAAGTTCTCAGGTCGAGCATCGGGATTAAAACCATGCTCAACTAAAAATTCTTTAGGATGTTCAATTGTCACAGCTTTTAATTTTTTTAATGTATTCGTAATTTTTTTGCGTCGCTCAGAAAACAAGGCCAGCACCACTTGCCTAAAAAGCAAGTCATCAGCAATCTGATACTTTGGTTCCTTGTAAAATCTAAGTTCAATTACTTGAGATTCAACTTTTGCTTCCGGGTGAAAACAATCGCCAGCAACGATCGGGCCAAGCGAGGCCGCCGCTTTAATCTGAGTAAAGATGCTTAAAGATCCATAAGCCTTAGTATCGGCTTTCGCTGCTAGTCTAGCGGCGAACTCTTTCTGCAACATCAAAATGGCACGATTTACTGATTTAGAAAAAGTCAGCAAATGGAAAATAATTTCCGAAGAGAAACTATAAGGTAGATTTCCAAAGACGGTTAAACCTTGTTCCACGCTAAAATCATGTTCCTTCATTAACTCTTCCAAATCTAAGAAACGAACATCTTCATTAACAATAATTAAATTAGGATATTTTTTTTGCAAGTGCTGACAAAACTTCTCTTCAATTTCTACGACAATCAAATTTTCATAATCAGCTAACTCAGCAGTCAGAGCTCCTAAGCCTGGTCCAATTTCTAAAATCTGCTCTTCCTTTTGAGGATTAGCAAATTCTACAATTTCACTGATAACACTGGGAACAATTAAAAAGTTCTGTCCGCGATCTTTATTAGGTCGAACTCGTAATTGATATAATAAATCTTTAATATCATTCATGTTGATTATTTATCTTTAAAATAAGTCCTAGCAAATTATTTTTGGAGTCCACTATAGTCAGGAATTCTAGAATAAACATTGGTCGTAGGATATGCTGGCAAATCAGCATCCAGGCGAGCCGCAGCAACTAAACCAATCATTCCAGCATTATCCATACAATGCTTAAAATCTGGATAATACACTTCTTCCGCTAATTTACTAACAGCCGAGCGTAGATATTTATTGGCGGCAACTCCTCCAGTAACAACGAGCCGTTCAATCCCAGTTTGCTTCTTAACTTTCTTTAATTTAAAAATCAGATTCTCAACAATTGAGCGCTGAATACTATGTGCTAAATTAGCTTGAATCTCTGGTGTTATTGGCTGATGCTCTTTGACTAATAACGAGATTGCCGTTTTTAAACCTGAGAAACTAAAATTTGTCTGGCCTTTCATTACAATCGGCAATGTATAAAGATCGGTATTAACCGTGTCCGCAAGCTTTGCTAGTTGCGGGCCACCTGGATATGCAAAGCCTAATAAGTGTGCCGATTTATCAAATGCTTCTCCCGCGGCATCATCAATTGTCTCGGATAATATTTGATATTTTCCCAAATTTTCAACAAGTACGATTTGAGTATGACCTCCGGATACTAATAGTGCCAAGTAGGGAAATGTTAGCTTCGGATTATTTAAAAAGGCTGCTAGTAGATGTCCTTCAATATGATTAACCCCTAGTAGTCGCACACCAGAAGCCAAACTTAAACCCTGAGCAAAGCCTAGCCCTGTGAGTAAACATCCTTTGAGTCCTGGACCAATTGTTACAGCTAGAGCATCAAAGTCAGAAAGGTTTAAATTCAAGTCGCCTAGAGTCTGATCCAATAAAATTGGTAAATTTTTGGAATGCTCTCGAGCTGCTAATTCTGGAACTACTCCCCCATATTCTACATGAATTTCATTCTGCGAAAGAATTTGTTCAGCAAGAATGGTACAATTATTAAGACTCTGAAAATCGACAACCGCAATGGAAGTTTCATCACAACTAGTTTCAATTGCTAAAACTTTCATCTTATTGAATTGCTGCTAAATACTTAGCAACAGCTTGCAAATCTTTTTCTGGAGCCATCGCATAAAAATTGGTTGGACAGTAATCAGTACTGACAATCTGCCCGGCAGGTGTTTGACCTGTTTTTAAGTACCTTAAAAAATCTGCTTCCTGCCAATTCTTTAAATTAAAATTATATTTAGACTTTAGTGCCGGAGTAATTTTTTGCTGATCTCCTTTTAAGAGAATCTTACCGCCAGCTAAATATTTAGGTTCAGAAAAAAGTGGCTCATCCTCCTGATGACATCCAGCACAATCCGCAACTCGGTCGACTAAATACTTGCCATAAATCTTGGGATTAGTATCGCTAATTTCTGAAATATAACCATTAAACTCCGAACGTTCCTCAAATAATCCAGTAGTATTTCTTTGCCAAAATTTAATTTCACGACGATTGAAATCATTTTTGACTGGGGTTAGAGTTTGTAAATATGCATAAATTGCCGTGAGATCATCATTACTCGCTTTCTTTAAGCCACGATGAAAATAACCAGACATAAACTCTGTTTTTTTACTCTTATTTAATCTAATGGCATCAATGAAGTCAGAGAGATTGTAGTTACCGATACCTGAAATTGAAGGAGTGAGATTAGCAGCGAAAAGCAATCCATAATTATCAACTAACTCCCGACCACCAGCTAGCGTTGAGTTGGGATTGGCATTAATTCCATGACATGATCCACAGGCTCCAAAGCCCTGAACTAACTCTTTCCCTCGCTGAACTTTATCTTTAGTTAAATTAACTTCAAGATTAAGGTTCGGTCTTTGCCAGCAACCTGTGAGCAGAAATAAAGTGATCGCAAAAGATAAGAATCGTTTATATGACATATAAATCTCAGTGTCAGTTTAGGACTGATGCTTCAGATAAGCCAATCTCAAGTTATGTAACATTTCTTGCATGAAGTTAGCCTCTTCTGGTTCCAAGTTGCCAACTGTTTTTTCTTGAAGCATGGCAATAATATCGATTGTTTGTTTGGCACCATCTAGATCAATACTCGCACCCATACCTTCTGGAGCAGGCAGTTCTCCCATTAAAATCAAGGCTTGTGTTGCTAAGGAAGCAATAAAAGATGGGAAATTAATTTGGAAATCTTGTTCAGAATCAGCTCTAACAAATCCATGCTCCTCTTCTAATTCATTATCAGGCTGTTTCTCTGGAGTAACTTCCATCGATATCTTTTCATTACCAGAGTCATCAAATCTACGGCGATCATTTACTTTAAAAGATTTATTTTCTTCGTTTTCGTTCTTACTCATATTTTCAGTTATTAAATCTTAACTACATTATCTGCTTAGCTCTACGGAAGAACTCCAACTGCTAAACAGAATAATTGGTAATTTTCTTTACTACTAGACACTTACACATAATATTATACAATAATAGTATGAAATTTAAAATTCTTGGTTCTGGCGCCTCGATGGGGGTACCAATGATTGGTTGTAAATGTGCAGTTTGTACCTCTTCTGACCCGCGAAATATCCGTAGCCGCTGTTCTGTATTAATCGAAAGTGACCAAGGGTACCAAATCCTAATCGATACTAGCCCTGATTTGCGACAGCAGATATTGGCTAATCAAATTGAGACAATTGACGCGGTCTACATTACTCATTGCCATTTTGATCATGTCGAAGGCTTAAATGAACTCCGACCACTAAATTTTAAAAGTGGCAAACCAATCAAATTATTTATCCATGAAGATCATAAAGAAAGCTTAATCACTCGCTTTGACTATATCTTTGAACCAAACATCGACTACCCTGGTGCACCTGCTGTTATTTTTGAAATCCACACTTTTAAATCTTATGAAAGTTTAGAAATTTTTGACTTAAAAATTCAAACTCTCTGGGCAGATCATGGAAATATCAATGTTGCAGGAATTATTTGCAATCAGATCGCCTATATTCCTGACTGCAGTGGGTTTTCGGTCCAGGATCGTGAATTCCTTGATGGAATTGAACACTTAATAATTGATGGCATGTGGCCAGAAGTGATTACCAGAAATCATTTTAATATTGAGCAGGCAATTGCTTTTGGCAAAGAGATTAAAGCAAAGAAAACATATCTAACCCACCTCTCTCATCGAGTCGATTATTTGGAACGCGCCAAGTATGAAACTGAAAATATTAAACTTTGTTATGATGGTCTGTTGCTCAACGTTTAAGAGATACTAGCGTCTAAGCTTACCTACGAAGCAAATTCCATAAAAAAAGGAGCTAAAAGCTCCTTTTTTCTTTTTAATAGCCTTTACAACTAAGCACAAAGACTTTGAATCTCAGACTTAACTTTATCAGAAGGTCTAGCTTTAACAACTGAAATTTCATCAATCAATAAGCCTTGAGCTAGGTCCATCATCTTTTTCTCACCAAAAGATAAATCTTTTCCATTACTTAGAATAATTAAGTCTCTAATTACTTCAGCAATTTCATAGACAGAACCAGTCTTAATCTTCTGTAAGTATTCACGATGACGACGATTCCATGTTTGGCTTGTAACTTTAGCTTTGCGGTCACTAATAATTGAGTAAACCTTGCTCACTGCACGTTTATCAATAACTTTTCTTAGACCAACTGATTCGGCTTGTGCCACAGGAACCATGAACTTCAGTCCCTTCTCATTAATCATAATTTCCAGAAAATTTTGCTCAATAGTACCAATCCTTTTACAACAGAGGGAAGCAATTTTCCCAACTCCATGACCTGGATAAACTACCATGTCACCATTTGAGTACTGTTTTAGATTTTTATTGTTAGTCAAAGTGATTCTCCGAAAAGAAAAAAATTAAAGGAAGTGAAAAAACCAAGAAAAATTAGGGGTAAAGAAGAGCTAGGAGGATAATTAGTCGCGAACTAAAACGTTTATCTCTAATCTTCCTAAATTAGGCATAATTTGCGGGATTTTCCTACTAATTAAGCAAGGACACTATAACAGATTCAGCAAGTTTAATCAAAGGAATAATAAAAAAGACTAATAATAATTGCTGACCATCTGCCAGAACTTACTGTCAGAGTGTGTTAATATTACCTTCTCTTCTTAATCGTAATTCAAAAGTCTAAGTTTTTACTACTGGGAGAGGCAATTTAAGTAGGATAAACGAAAAAAGCCGCCGAACTCCAAAGGACTCGACGGCTCTACGCAACTAAAAGAAGGGACTAAGCCTGCTCTAGTGACTTCTTTGCTTGACTGGCAATTACACCAAAAGCAGCTGGATCGTTGTAAGCCAAATCAGCTAACATTTTACGATCCATTTCAATCTTACAAAGACCTAATCCATAAATGAATTTGCTATAAGAAAGACCATACTCTCTAGCTCCTGCGTTAATACGCTGAATCCAAAGCTGACGAAAATGTCGCTTCTTCTGATGTCTTCCAACATAAGCATGCAACATGGCTTTTTCAACGCCACGTTTTGCAATCTTATAACATGATTTTTTACGGCCAATAAAGCCTTCAGCTAACTTTCTAAGTTTCTGGTGACGCTTTCTGCTGGCAATTCCTCTTTTAACTCGCATATCAACCTCTTTAAAATTGGGTGGTAAGTATTATACTAAAAATTATAAATAAGGCAAAAGTCGAGCAATAGCTTTCATTCCGGTAGCTTTAGTTACTACAGAACCTCTTAATTGTCTCATTCGCTTTGGTGATCTTTTTGCAGTATTATGACTAGTGTTAGACTGCCCTCTTAATACTTTTCCAGTTGCAGTTTTTTTTCTAAATCTTTTGGCGGCAGTTTTATTTGTTTTTATTTTTGGCATAATTAATTCTCTTATTTTTTACGACAACAGCTGGTAGGCACGAACAGATTCGAACTGTTGACCTCTTGCCTGTCAAGCAAGCGCTCTAACCAACTGAGCTACGCGCCTAAAATCATTAAGATTTTAGTCATTTTTTAAGTTTGAGACCGGAAATACCAGTACAAACAGAACGGCATAAGATAGCAAATAACTTAAACTTGGTCAAATAAACAGTCTCCCCGACTTCTCTGATACCTAGCGAGTAACAAATAATTTGATTTAAGAAAAATTTACCTGTAGCCTTATTCTAAATGAAGTTATCTGACCTCCCTCTAGAACATTGGCTAGTGATCATAAGCTCCTTAATCATTACAATTGGAGTAACTGCCTATATTCGCGATACAATTGCGGGAATTACAAAACCAAACCGAGTTTCTTGGTTAATATGGTCAATTGCTCCCTTAATTGCAACTTTTGCTGCCCTTGATGCCAAAGCAGATATATGGGCAACAATGCGTGTCTTCCTAGCAGGTTTTCTTCCAATGTTAGTCCTAATAGCATCATTTATTAATAAGAATAGTTACTGGAAACTAACTAAATTTGATCTGATTTGCGGGCTATTTGCAATCCTAGCGATAATTGTTTGGTTAATTGTAGATTCACCAAGACTAGCAATTATCCTTGCTGCAACGGGTGAAGGATTTGCCTCGTTGCCAACAATAAGGAAAGCTTGGAAATTTCCAGAAAGCGAAACTGGCATTGCTTACATAGCAAGTGGACTAAGCGCACTATTAGTTTTACCAGCCATCCCTGTTTGGAATATTGAGAATGCCACCTTTCAACTATATCTACTGGCCGTAAATATAGTCCTTGCGACTGCAGTTTATCGGCGACAATTAAAGATTTTTTGGGGACGAATCAAGCTAGGATATTAGGCTTAAAAGGAAAACAGCAGTTCTGGGCAAAAGTGATACCGAAGCCCAGAACCCCATAGAATCGGATAAACCCCCCGCTTATCATTTTTGAAAATAACAAAAATAATAACTGAGTGTTTGGTATTATTTTGCTCGGTTTATTTTAACAACAAGCAACCAAGTACTTTGCTTTCGCTAAGGTTGTTAATTTGGCGATACGCCTGATTAGCTCTAAGATCAATACGATCAACCTTAATTTGTGCTCTTAGTGTAGAAACTGTGGCACTAGACATTGAACGTGGTGGACAATCAGAAAATCTTTTAGAAATCTCACCAAAACTTACGATAATTTGTTCTCTTAGGCTTTTATTCTTTTTCATATCAGTAGCTTAATAATTTAAAAAAACCTGATATAACCTAAGAAAACCCGGGTAAAATACCCTACGCAAGTATTATGTGGTTATATCATAAACTGTTGCACAATTCTTTAGTTATTTTAGCAAATACACTAAACAAGGCAACTTCTAGAGCAGGGAGCAAGGCAACTGCCCTGCTTCCTGCTCCCGATCCATTTACTTAGAACAAACACTCTGCACAACTGGAACTTGGTTAGTAAACTCCACGTTCAGGGCATGTTGAGCATTATTAGCTCTCTCCATCCGACCTAAAAGGTTCGCTGAAGCTCCAGCTTTCTTAACTTTGCGAATTACTTTTTGACCTAATTTGCGAAGCTCTTCTGAACCAGCTTGGTAGATACCAATCCTGTCCTGATTACTTGTTGCAATACAAAACTTAGTATTTCCACAAGTCGTTACATTAACAGGAAGACTCCAAGTAATTCCCCAGTTAGCAGCCTGTAACTCAGAAGCCAAGGCATTTGTTCGTTTAATAAAACGCAGTGCTCGAGGACTTGAATCAAGCTTCTTCAAGTTACGATTAAACTTATTGATTAATCTTTCTTGAGCAAGAGAACCACCATCAATGCTATTTAGCAATGCTGACTGATCAAACGTGTCACAATTTAGACAAGACTGACCATCACCATTACAAATACCACAACGATCTTTCTTAGCAGTACCATTTAAGATTCCTTTACAATCCGTACAAGAAGAGTTGTCACCACCACATACTCCACAGTTATCAAATTCTAATCCACTGTTAGGAATACCGTCACAACCTTTGTCCTCTTCGCACTGATCCGATAAATCCTTTAAAGCGTCAGCATCATCACACTTAACACCTAAGTGATCCTCAGAACAAATAATTGTACCATGGAACTCACAAAGCCCTTCTCCGATACCACAAGTAGTATCTAAGCTTGGGAATGATTCGTCGATATCACCATCACAGTTATTATCTAATCCATCACAAAGCTCTGTGGTAGGCTCTTCATTACGCTCACAAGAACAGGAATTAGTAAAAGTTCCTCCATTACAAACTCCTTGTTCGCCATTGTCGCATAAAGTCCCTGGAAGAGATGTGCCATTTGGAACACCTAAACAGTCAGCACAAGCTGAGTTATCTCCATTACAGACTCCGCACTCATCAACTACTTTATTATTTGCATTGGGAACATACGGACAAGAGTCTGTTCCGATTTTTTCAATCGCTAAATCGACATCTCGATTTAATCCCCAAATTTTCATTTGAATCGCACCTATTGATTTGAAATCAACAGGAAAAGCTTTCCCCGCTGCTTTTACAAAGCTACTGTAAGGAATACTTTTTTTAGTAGCACTTGGAATCGCAACATTTAAGATGATCGAAGCCGATGATGCATGACCTTCATCTGAGTACATAATAATTTCAATCTCAGTTGGTTGCTGATTTGCATAATCAAAACTGATAATATCGAGATCTATTGAAGTTGAACCATCTTGAGTAAAGTCGACTCCACCTAATCCCTGATAATTAACAATTGAGCCTCCAGTTTGATCACCATCCCAAGTAACTGTAGCTACGCCACTAGCGCCTTGGTCTTGAGAGAATGTTAAATATCCAATTTCACTGACCATTCGATTTGGACGATTAACTGTTCCAGCGAATGCGAAGACATTAAATTCACGATTACTGCCAATCACTGAACTACGGCCAGTGCCATCTGCAGGAATATTGATTTGGCCAAAGGAAGCAGAACTATCGGGAGTACCATCATTGACAACGAGTGCATCGCCATCAAATTCATCAATTGTTATGGCCTGCGCAGAAGAAACAGCTAGCAAGCAGATGAATATAGAAATTAAGAACCCTGTTAAAGGAGTTACTGAGAATCTCATTGTTAGAACCTAAGTAAAAAATAAAAAAACCTTAGTTACTTTCCAAAGTTTTGAAAAACTTAGAGAGAACTAACTCATTTTAATCCCAAGAAATTCAAGAATTTTCACTCTTTCCTAGGACTAAAAGATGTATTTTCCGTAATCAAAGACCAGAAAACTACAGCTATAATTCACACAGCTCACTCACTCGCGCAAGAGGCATTCAACAAAAGTAATTATTTTTTAGGACCTATCAGTGCCCAACCCAGGTAAAGTTGAAGTGCTCTCAAGCTAAAAAAGCCTTGGAATCTTAGTGTATTAGCTAACTAGGCAAAAATTCGCACTAAAAATAAAAAAGGGCGGAGGAACTAATCTCTTTGTCCCCCCCACCCTTTATTATTTAACTAAGCAAATATACTAAGCGACATAAGGAATTACCGAAAAAGCAACGTCCTTTAGTATATCTCAAATCCTATCTTTGCTGACCACACTTAACAGGATCAAAAGATGGTAAGGTGATTTGCAATTTATTGTTATGAATATCAAGCGGCATAGAACGAACCTTAGCAACTCCAACCAAGGCATTCCCTAAACCTGATGCCCCTGCAACATTTTTCTCAGTAAAGTATGATGAAATGGCCGCAGTATTAGCATCACTAACTGAATCGGATAAAATAGTGATATTCTCCCCATCAATACTTACTAACTGCACATAGTAGACACGATCTTCTGGTTTAAATGAACGACCAGGATTTTTATACTGCTCAACAACTTCGACAACAGTAACATAAGGCTTATCTTTACAGCTATTCTTACCACTAGAATCCTTGCAGACTTTCAGTAAATACAACTCCGCAGATTCGGGCGACTTATAATCTAAAGTTAAATCTTCGCCAAAATTACTAAGAACCTTGAAATATTTATCAAAGTCAGTCATCACATCACCGAGGCGATCCTCTTTTTTTATCGTTACCGGCTTGGATAATTTTCCCAGAACTTCTGTTACGGCCTCCTCGCCTGTCGCTATTGATTCTAAGGAAACTAATAATTTTTTATTCTCTGAGTAAAGCATATCCTGTTTGATGGCATCAAAGTCACCAAACATACAATTATTAGTAACCTTTAAGTTCATTGGAAACTTACCTTTAAGGTACTGATCTTTTAATCCACTTTTAGCAATCGTAATCGACTTCACCGGCAAGTCGGCGAATACCGTAACCAAAGGAAGTATCGTAACAAAAAAAACTGCTAGCGTATTTTTAAATAGGTTTTTCATATTTGAATTAAGAAAAGAAAAAGAATGCGTAGTAAAACTTAGCCCTTGATTTTTACAAGGATAAGACATGATTGTTTGCAGGGCAAGACAATAACAAAAAGGGGCACAGATTAGACTAGCTAATCCTGTACCCCTTTTCGATTCTTTAAGAACATTGTCTCAAAGTTGCCCCAGATTATTTTTTATTAATAATCTCTTGGGCTGTTAGGTCACCAGTTACAATTCCATCAGAAAGTACCAAGTGGTTTTCTAATTCATTCTCAGCATCTAAACGAATATTAATTACTCGTTGGTCAGCCTTAATTGGTAATGCTACTGCTGAAATTACAGCAACTTCACTACCGCTTAATGTTACAACATCACCAGCGACTACTTCTCTAGCTGTAATGATACCTCTCTTAGTATACACTGGGTGTTTCTGAGTAACCTTAACAACTTTACTGCCGGCAGTAATTGCAATGATTGGCTCTTCCTCATTTGATTCCAAGACACTCTTCACTTTCACTGCTTTACCAGTTACAGGGTTACGCACCTCTTCGCCAGCGCTAATACTTTCGATTGTTTTCTCTGTCCCATTAGCCATTAGAATTTTTGTTTCAGGAACGAAACAACCTTCTAAGCGTAATGAAGAACAAGTCCAACAAGCTTTACTGAAGTCAGCTGGATTAGTAATCGGTGTGTTTTTATCACCGTAGTACTTAAAGGCTGTATCAAACTGACCGAATGTATCAGACTTATTAATAAAACCATTTTCAGCATGTCCAGAGAATCCGAAATAATATTCGAAACCTGTTTTGTTAATTGGTTTATTAACAAAGCTATTCTCCATCTGTTGAGTCCAGCCTGCAGGACGTAATCTGCTAACTGTAGTTCCATTAGGACCTGCAATTTGAACTTGACTCCAACCCCAAGCAGAATCAACTGTCATGGTTTGGCCATCTTTATTAACATCAATTCCGCGAATTGCTTCAAGGATTTTAATCCCTTCATTCAATAGCGCTTGAGTTACGTTCTGGCCTTGAGCATTTACAGCACTAGTAAAGAAGCTTGTAAAACCCTGTCCAGCAACATCCTGTTTCTTCTGGAAGCCCATCATACAAACTCTCATTTGATAGATGTCGTAGCCATCATCTTGACCAGCATAAGTAGTCTTACCATGCTGACTTTCAGGATAGCCTAAGCCTACGCAACAGTTCGGTACTCCCCAGTTTGGATCATTAACCGTACGGTCACAATCATCAGGTCCAAGTTCACACTGAGCGTTACAAACTGCTCCTGGAAACTTATCCTTATAGATCTGACGGATATTAGTTCCATCACACATCTCTGTTGGGCTATTGATAATACCATCGCCACAAACCGGAGTTTTACACAGATTAGAACAAGCATCATTGTTGACAGTATTGCCATCATCACACTGTTCTGGGTTCTGCTTAATACCATCGCCGCAAACGGCAGTGATACATTGGTTACTACAGTTATCATTGTTAACTGTATTACCATCATCACACTGCTCACCTGCTTGTTTGATACCATCACCGCAAACCGGAACTGTACAAGTATTTGTACAAGCATCATTGTTTACAGTATTGCCATCATCACAAAGCTCTGGAGTTTGCTTAATACCATCGCCACAACGTGGAGGCTGACAAGTATTAGAACAAGCATCATCATTTACAGTGTTACCATCATCGCAAAGCTCTGGAGACTGAACGCATCCATCACCGCAACGAGGAGTAGTACATTCGTTAGTACAAGCATCATTGTTAATCTTGTTACCATCGTCACACTGCTCTGGACTCTGCTTAATACCATCACCACAAGCTGGAACTGTACAAGTATTTGTACAAGCATCTGTGTTGTTAGTATTACCATCGTCACACTGCTCGCCTGTTTGTTTAATACCATCGCCACAACGTGGAGGCTGACAAGTATTAGAACAAGCATCATCATTTACAGTGTTACCATCATCGCAAAGCTCTGGAGACTGAACGCATCCATCACCGCAACGAGGGGCAGTACAAGTGTTTGTACAAGCATCATTATTAATCTTGTTACCATCGTCACACTGCTCACCTGTTTGCTTAATACCATCACCGCAAACCGGAACTGTACAAGTATTTGTACAAGCATCATTGTTTACAGTATTGCCATCATCACATAACTCGGGAGACTGAACTAAGCCATCACCGCAACGAGCATTTTGACAAGTATTAGAACAAGCATCATTGTTTACAGTATTACCATCATCGCACTGCTCGCCTGTTTGTTTAATACCATCTCCGCAGATTGCAATTACGCATAAGTTGCTACAGCTATCATTGTTAACAGTATTGCCATCATCGCACTGCTCGCCTGTTTGTTTAATACCATCGCCACAACGTGGAGCTGTACAAGTATTTGTACAAGCATCATTGTTATTTGTATTACCATCGTCACACTGCTCACCTGTTTGCTTAATACCATCGCCACAACGTGGAGGCTGACAAGTATTAGAACAAGCATCATCGTTTACAGTGTTACCATCATCGCAAAGCTCTGGAGACTGAACGCATCCATCACCGCAACGAGGAGTAGTACAAGTATTAGTACAAGAATCATTATTTACAGTATTACCATCATCGCACTGCTCATTTGATTGTTTGATTCCATCTCCGCAAACTGGAACTGTACAAACATTTGTACAAGCATCAGTGTTTACATTGTTACCATCATCGCACTGCTCATTTGATTGTTTGATTCCATCTCCGCAAACTGGAACTTTACATGTATTAGAACAAGCATCTGTGTTTACAGTATTACCATCGTCACACTGCTCAGTTAATTGTTTGATTCCATCTCCGCACTTAGGATTATGGCAAGTATTCGTACAATCATCATTATTAACAGTGTTACCATCATCACACTGTTCGCTAGAATCATTTACAACGCCATCACCACACTTAGTACAACTTAAACGACAACCAGTATCATTTGGGTTAGCGTAATCACAAGTTGTTCCTGGGAAAATTTGAACATCATACTGATTATGAACAGCATCACCGCAATATGGTAAACGACATTCTGCACGACAACCGTCAGTAGTATTAGTGTTACCATCGTCGCACTCTTCATTCCCAAGGCGAATACCATCACCACAATATGTGCAGATAGTACATTCACAGTCCGAACATCCACAAAGAACTGGATCCGTAACTGTTACTAGCGTACTGCCCGGAGGACAAAAATTGTTAGTATTTCCTGCAAAATCTTGCGCGCTGACAGTAGAAAAAGCGAACAAAATTGATAAAAAAAGTATTGAAACAAAAGCCTTTACTGACTTTAAGTTTGTATTTTCCATTAGGGTTTTTCCTGTTAAATGAGATTAGCGCTATAAAAAAATAACACCTTTTGATTTTTAATCAACAAAATTGAAAAAATTCATTGATATTTATGGAAGTAATTTGAAGTGTGTGCCTAGATATTTTAGGGAATGCCTCAAACCCCTCTAAAAAGGACTTTTAACTATCTAAATTACTAAAAAAATTACCAAATTTGCAGTTCTGTTTCTAAGGTAATGCCTTGTTTTTGGTTTACATCTTCTTTAATCAAAGAAATTAAGGCTAGGACTTCCTGAGCAAGTGCCTCCTTTGAGGGATTTACAATCCAATTGGCATGCAACTCGGATACTAAGGCATTACCTTGAGCTCTGCCCTTAAACCCAGCTTTTTCAATAATCTCTCCGGCATAAGCCTTGGGCGGATTCTTAAAAATAGACCCAGCTGAAGCTAAGGTTAAAGGTTGAGTGGCCTTTCTATAGGTCAAATGTTTTTGTTGTTCGGCAAAAATTGTTTCTGGATTTCCTGGGGTTAACTTAATTATTGCTGAAATAATAATCGCCTCTGGCGGTAATGGTGTCTGACGATAGGAGAAACTAAGACTTTTAGCATCAACAGTCTGTAAAACCGCTTGCGCATCAAAATAGCTGACCGATCTTAAAACCTGACTAATTTCTCCTAGATGTGCCCCGGCATTCATTCGGACAGCACCACCAAAAGTTGCCGGAATACCTCCAGCAAACTCCAATCCAGAAAAACCTAACTTGGAGACCTCACGAGAAAGCACCATCAGTGGCATACTACCTCCAACTTCAAAAGTATCTTCAGTCAATTGACGATAATATCGAAATCTTCGACCAAGTCTAATAACTGGTTGTTCAACTCCTTGATCTGGAATTAACAAATTACTTCCTGCCCCAATAACTTTATAACCTAAAGAATATTCTCTAATAAAGGAAAGACAACTCGCCAACTCTTCTGGTGAGTTTGGCTCTATCAGCACAGCCAACTCTCCACCGATTGAAAATGTTGTTAACTTTTTTCCAGAGATATCTAGTTGGACAGCACAGTTAGAAATTTTTTGAAAATCCCTAAGCCAAAGCGCTCTATGATCAAGCATATTTATTCGCAATGTTTTTGGCAAAATTTCCGATAGAACCTGCTCCCATGCAAACTAACACATCCCCAGATCGAAACTCTGACTGCAAACTATCATAACAATCCTCTAACGTTCCAGCATAGGAACAGTTTTGATGGGCAATACTTTGAGCTAAATTTTCAGCATTAATCTGTTCAATTTCTAACTCTCCCGCGGAATAAATATCGGAAATCATCACTTGGTCACAATGCTCAAAGCAATGCTGAAATTCATCCCAACATTCTGCAGTTCTTGTGTAACGATGTGGTTGAAAAATTACATGTACACGTCCAGCTTGTTGGCCATAGGCCTCGCTAATTGCGGAAAGTGTCGCTTTAATTTCAGTTGGATGATGTGCATAATCATTAATAATAGTGACCCCTTGGTGACAGGCAACAATTTCCGATCTTCTAGAAACCCCTTGAAAACTACTTAAGGCATCCTTGATAATTCCCAGAGAAATTCCAAATTCCATGGCCACAGCAAAAACACTAAGACAGTTTAACATGAAGTGTCGCCCCACTAACGGAATTTGATAAACACCTAAACTTTCCTCTTCTTTAAAAACCTCGAACTCTGTTCCTTGTGGTGAAATCTTTAAGCATTTGGCACGAAGTGTTGCCTTAGAACTTAAGCCATAAGAAATCTTCCGGCAGTTTAACTGATCGTAAATTTTACTAACTCGTGGATCGTCGACACACATTACCGCTAAGCCATAAAATGGGACTGACTTTACAAATTGATGAAAGGCTTTTTCGATCTCTTCCACCGTCCCGTAAGTGCTTAAATGCTCCTTATCAATATTAGTTACAACGGCAATCGTCGGTTTTAAGTGTAAAAAACTTTTATCAGACTCATCGGCCTCAGCAACAAGAAAGTCTCCCTTCCCTAATTTTCCAGTGCTATTATATTTATGAACAATTCCACCGATAATTACAGTTGGATCAAACTTAGCCTCCTCCATTACAGCCGAAATTAAACTAGACGTAGAAGTCTTGCCATGCGCTCCTGCAATCGCTACCCCATACTTAAATCGCATTAGCTCTGCTAAGACTTCCGCCCTAGAAAGAATTGGAATTAAACGGTTTTTAGCTTCCACCATTTCTGGATTTGTGGAAGAAATTGCCGAGGAATAAACTAAAAGTGAGATATTATCAGCTAAATTATCGGCATCATGACCTGTATAGATCTTGGCTCCTAATTCTGCTAACCGTCGGCAAGCAGTACTGAAGTTTAGGTCTGAGCCACTGATCTGGAAGCCTTGGTTTAGTAGTACTTCGGCAATTCCGGACATTCCAGCTCCACCAATACCAACAAAATGAAAGTGTAATTTTGGATTATACATTAATAAAAATTTGTAATAAGTTTCCTACTTCTTGCTTATAGGCAAAAGAAACAACTTTAGTTATACTAAAAACCCGTTCAGGTTATTTAAACGGCTTAGACGAATTAGACAGGAAGCTATATCAACTAGCATAGTTTAGAATTGATATCAAAAGCTTTCAAATACCAAATCTATGGAGCATTTGAGAGCGACTCAAAAGAAAAAAAGCAAAGCGGATAAAAATTTATGGCTGCGGTTATCTAAAATACAGAAATGTCAGAGTTTGAAAAAACATACCTTTATAAACCAACTATTGGTTCCAGCCACACTTGGGCGCTAAAACAATTTAGGGAACTTCCTGCCCAAGCTAAGATTTTAGATTTTGGGGCTGGATCAGGAATTATTGGATTAAAGCTTCAAGAGCTAGGGCAAAACCAAATATATGCTGTCGATCTTGATCCAGATCGACGAATAGCCTTAAATAAAATCTACTTAAAATGTACCGAAACCCTAGCAGAGCTAGATGAAACAGATTTTAATTGTATAATTTTACTGGATATCCTTGAACATCTTACCAATCCGTTTGAGTTTCTAGGCGAACTTACTAAAAAACTTGCACCTGGTGGTGTGATGTTAATTTCAATTCCCAATATTGCTCATTGGAGCATGCGCCTCGGGTTACTCTTTGGATTTTTTGAATATACAGAACGAGGTTTATTAGATAAAACTCATTATAGTTTTTTTAATAAAAGACGTGCAATCTCCTTGGCTCGGTCGGATAATCAAATGCAACTAGTCTCCTATAATGTTAGTGTTTCTCCAGCAGAGTTTGTCTTGCCAGAATTACTGACAGATAATAGCGCTTATAAATTCCTAGATGAACAAAGACTAATGTTTGCCAACTTCTTCCCTAGTCTCCTTGGCTATCAACACCTAATGAAATTAAAGAAGAAAGCATGAGGATTATTTCTTGGAATGTGAATGGCCTGCGTGCTGTCTACCGAAAAAATTTCCTAGAATTCTTAGAACAATATTCTCCCGATATCTTGTTATTACAAGAAGTCAAAGCACTCCCAGAACAACTTACAGAGGAAGAACTAGCACCACTTAATTATCAGTCAATTTTTTCGCCTGCTCAAAAAAAAGGATACTCTGGTGTCGCAATTTACTACCGCAAAGATTTAAAAATCGAAATTGTGGCAAAAGGTATTAATCACGCTAGGTTTGATGATGAAGGTCGCTTTTTAATTATCAAAGTAAACGACCTACTAATTTACAATATCTACTTTCCATCAGGTACAACTGGGGATATTAGACAAAACTTCAAAGAAGAATTTCTAGATTCAATCACTAAACACTTCCGCCAACAATTATTAGATCCCTCAAAGAAAATTGTGATCGGCGGTGATTTTAATATCTGTCACCAAGAAATCGATATCCACCACCCAAAACAAGCAAGCAAATTAGGGCTATCAGGTTTTCTACCACAAGAAAGGAGTTGGTTTAGTGATTTTTTAGATTTAAATTTTTGTGATAGTTTTAGATCAATTCAAGGGACAATCCCCAATCGTTATTCTTGGTGGAGCTATCGCGCCGGAGCTCGAGGTAAAAACTTAGGATGGAGAATTGATTATTTTTTGTTAAGTCGCAATTTAGAATCTCAGATCAGTAATGCTGATATTTTAGATGATTGTTTGGGATCAGATCATGCGCCAATTATTTTAGATTTAAAAAACTGATGTATTTAAAAATAATTAATAAATGTTATTCCTTAGCAGAAATTGCTGAAACAAGTGGCGCTAATATCTACGGTGATCCTCAAGTCAAAACAATTGGACTTTGCCCCCTCTCCTCCCCAGAAAGCCAAATGCTATGTTTTAGCAAAGGACAGAGTATTCGAAAACTAGAAGAAGAATTGCCCGCAGGTAGTATCGCCGGAATTTTTATTTCTAACCAAATTAAGCTAGAAGGCACATTAAATCACAACTACCTGCAAGTAGAAGATCCGCAGTTAACATTTATGAACTGTACAGAATTATTTTTTGAAAAAATTATCAGTACAGGTGAAATTGCTGCTAGTGCGATTATCTCCCCCTCTGCCCAGCTAGGAGTCAATGTTCAAATCGCTGAACATGTAATTATTGGAGATAATACCGTGATTGGAGATCACACTGTTATTCACCCCAACTCGACAATTTATCATAACGTAAAAATTGGGCAGCATTGCCTAATTCACAGTAATGTTGTGATTCGAGAATATTGTGAGCTCGGAAATAAAATTATTATTCAAAATGGAACAATTATTGGCGCAGATGGGTTTGGATATTTACCAACAAAGCTAGGACTGCAAAATGTACCACAAATTGGCAATGTGATTATTGAGGATTTTGTTGATATTGGTGCTTGCTCTTGTATCGATCGAGCAACCTCAGGGTCTACCATAATTGGCTTCTCCACAAAAATTGATAACCATGTTCAAATCGGACATAACGTTCAAATCGGAAAATTTTGCATTATTTGTGGACAAACTGGAATTGCTGGTAGCTGTGAGATTGGTGACCAAGTTGTTCTTGGTGGCAATGTTAAAGTAAAAGATCATATTATCATCCCAAGCAACACACGCTTAGGAGGCAATAGCATGGTCAATCAGCAGATTAGAGAAGCAGGAGATTATTCTGGATATCCTGCGGTGCCTGCAAAAACATGGACCAGAAATTCCGCTACTCTAAAAGACCTAGCTCAAACTATTAAAGAGATTAGAGATGATATCGCGGAGTTAAAAAAACACTAGGGTAAAACTTGCTCAATTAAGATTTCTTCTCAGCAGACTCCAGCCGCTTCTTTGCTTGGGTCACGATAGGCCCAGGTATATTCTTTGATCTGGCAATTTTTTTAAGATCCGTGGCATTAATATAACGTAACCATTTAGTAGCCACATCAAGCGGTACTTTCGGATTACAAACAAGTGTGAACTTCATGGCATAGGAACTCATCCACATTCGATTATCTGAGATAGTTCTTAGAACTGCTTTTGACATATTGGTGTTCTTGGCGAAATCTTGAATTTCTTTTTCTTGAATTTTGGGATTTTTCAAGACACTCATCTGAACCAAACGATTACCATTGCCGATTAAAATAGCCCGACAGGCGGCGTTACCAAACATCCCCATTTTTACTTTTTGAGGCAATTTCATTTTGGAAAGTAACACTCGAATATCACTAGATACCTCTTCTTCTGTTTCCTTGAATAACTTTTCTGGAACTTTCTCTTCCCCTTCTTGGGCATAACTCAAGATTTCCTTGAGTTCCTCTTCTCCCAAATTACCAAGCGAGCGAAGCGATGTCATAAAGTCAGACATCAACTTAAAAGATGGATCCAAATTCTTGGCAGGTAATACTTCAGATTGTTCATCCGCACCAAGAAATTCTCCCATCTCCAACAAGTCGCTTTCATCAAAGCCCTCTAATTGTTGAAGTGATTTAAAAAAATCTTTTAGTTCGTCTGTTTTTTCGCTCATTTATTCAAATCACCTAAAATCTTAATGCCTTTTAAGGTTAAGTTAGGATCAACAATTGTTGGATGAGAGATCTCTTCAGCAAATAGGGACCCAAGGCCCCCGGTAACTAAAATTCGAGAGTTTGATTCAGCCTCTTTTTTTAAAAATCTAGAGATTAAACCTTCAATCATGGCACTCCAGCCATAATAAATCCCTGATTGCACAGCTTCTTTGGTAAATTGTCCAATTATATTTGGTGGACGTCCTAACTCAATCTCGGGAAGATGCGGACAATATATTCTTAAGGCTGACACTCCCGTAATTGGACCTGGTGTGATCGCCCCGCCCATAAACTCACCTCGCTGATTCAAATAATCAACAGTGATGGCAGTTCCAATATCAACGATAATTACTGGGCCATGATACTCAGCCTGTGCCGCAACAGCATTGGCAATTCGGTCAATTCCTAAGGTCTGAGGGTTTTCCACCATCAGATCAATATTCATATTGCTTTGCCAACTTAAAAATTGGGGATCAATTTTAAAATAATTTTTTAGGACTATATTTAAGTTGTCATTAACTTTTTGATTAACGCTGGCAATTACTAAGCGATCGGGTACATAATCTTGGGATAAGTTATAATATAGCTTATCGCGCAGACTTTCTGATATTTCCTGTTCCACTTTTTCCTGATCAAGGAAATGCTCTGAATTAATATGAAAAATTGCTTTTAAATTCTTATTTTCAAATAGTCCGAAGCTAGCCCTGCTTGTACCAATATCAGCTACTAACATATCTAACCTTACTTATTTCTAACGAAGTAAAAGACTGATCTTCATTATTAATGTTAACTAAAATTCGGCCTTGCTGATCCACTCCACCATATCTCCCATGAATTTTCTCTTGATTCCAATTTGCTTCAATCTCTGAACCAAGTGGAAAGGAAAAGTTATTCCAACGTTCCTGAAAAGCAGAAAACCCAAATTCTTGAAAAGTTTTTAAAATGGCAGGGAGCTCTAGAGCCAGTTTACTAGCAAGATCGCAGGGATGATAGGCTATTCCTATTGCTTCGTAAAGACTGGCACTATCTAGTCCAGGTATTTTTGACTCTAAATTCATTCCAACGCCAATTGATAGAAAATTTTGATTCTTGTGTTGATATTGCTCGACAAGAATTCCTGCAATTTTTTGCCCATTTTTAGTTAAGATATCGTTTGGCCATTTAATCATCAATTTTTTTTGTCGGTCAGCGATTGACTCAATTAATAAAAGTCCTACGACCAAAGGAAAAGCGGTGTAACTGATTTGACCATCCACTGGTAAAATAAAAGTAACAGCTAATGCGCCACTAGTAGTTTGCCACTGATTCCCCAAACGTCCTCTAGCCAGCCTTTGGGCTTGCGCAATAACCAAAAGATTTTGTTTTACTTTTTGGTTAAGCAGTAGTTTTGCCTGATCCATCGTAGAATCAAGACGGTCGTAGCAATAGAAATCCCAATCACTCTCGCTGAGCGTTAGACTTAATTCTCTTTCCCAAGAAACAATATTATGCAAATTATTAACCTAAATTTTATGTATGAATTATGCGGGCTAGACCTTACTTAATAACCAACCATGAAAGTAACGGAAAAGCACTCTAACGATTGCAGCCCCAGGAACTGCTAAGAAAATCCCTAAAAGTCCAAAGAGCTTACCCCCTGCAAAAATAGCGATAATAACTGTGACGGGAGAAAGGCCTGTTTTCTCACCAATTATTTTAGGTGTGATAAAAATCCCCTCTAAGAACTGTACTCCAGCAAAAACTCCCCAGACATAAAACAAGTGATGAGTATCACCAAATGTGATTAAAGCCATGAGACTAGCCAAAATAATCCCAACAACACTTCCAAGGTATGGAATTAAGTTACCAAAGCCAGCAATCACAGCAAGTAAAAACCAAAGATCTACACCAACAAATCCTAAGCCAACTGCGTAAAGTATAAATAAACAAAAACAAATCAGAATTTGCCCGCGAATAAATCCAGAAACAAATGTATCTATTTCTCCAACAATCGCTTGAACTGTCTTCCGTTGTTTTTGGGGGAAGATCTTATAAAAAAGAACTGGGTAGTCCTTAAAATTCATGGAAATATAAAAAATCATGAATGGTAAAAGCGCTAAATTCACTAACGCCAGAGTAATTGAATACCCTTGTAAGATTGTACTCTGCACGCGACTGAAAATTTCAGGCAGAATATCTTTAGCTAAATTAGGCAAAGACTCAGTGGCTTTATTTTGGATATCCGCTCCAAACTTTTCTAATATCTTTTGATATAAAGGATCGATTCTTAACCTTGCTACTTCCAAATAATGGGGGAAATTATCCATCAATTGCCAGAACTCTTTTTGAAGGACTGGAAAGACCGTAACAAAAAGTAAGGCAAATAAAATTAGCGTAACTCCAACAATTATAAAAAATCCAATGGGACGAGAAATTTTATTCTCTTCTAATCGAATTAAAATTGGCTCAATTAAATAGGCAACAATAAAAGAAATCACTACTAAAAAGACAATTTCCCGTAACTCACTAACCAACCAGAAAATCAAGGCCGTTACCAGTAGAACTAGAATCCATAAAGGTGGAAGGATATTTTCTTTTATCGAGGATTTCATGAGAAATATTTTAATAAATTGATCAGGTGTTTAGAGACCTAGTTAACATAGTTTCTAGATTTTTTGAATGACCAAATTTTTCCGATGGATCCTAAAGTTTAATAAACTATAGAAAATTAAGCACAGGTCTTCCAAATAATTGCTCAATTTGTTCACATAACTCCTCAGACGGCCTAACAGAAATTGGCACATTACGACCATCCTTTAGGATAAACTGAATTTGCTCATCTTGGAAATCAAATTTTACTTTTAAAGGAACTTCTCCGCGGTATTTATTAATAATACTTAAAAGTTCTTCTTTTCGTTCAGTTAATTGGTCAGCTTGCCTAAATACTAACACTCCCTGGGTCGCCCTTCGATCCCGAAGTTCAATTAATGATTCTAAATTTTCAATTACAAAAGTTGAGCGCTCGTCTCCAACATCAATTCGACCAGTAGCGATTACTGGAGCAGAGCCTTCTAACAGCTCCCCAACTTTTAAATAGGTATCAGGCCAAACTAAAGACTCAATTGTACCTGACATATCCTCAAACACTAAACTAGCATAACGAGTTCCCTTTTTAGTATTCTTAAGCTTTAAGGCTGTAACCACTCCACCAATTCGAACCTTGGCACTAGCATTATTATCCTTAACTTCACTAATCGATTTAGTTCCTAAGGCCTTCAGGTAATTGTAAAACTTTTCAATTGGGTGACCAGAAAGATAAAATCCTAAGGCATCTCGTTCATTAGAAAGCTTCTGGTTAATTGGCCACTCGGGACGATTTGTATTCCGAACTGGCACTGTCCGACTCATGACTTCTGCTGAGAAAAGACTAATCTGATTAGTATCTTGCTCCTTCTGTAAGTTTTGAGCAGCTTTCATGACTGGCTCTAAGCGTTCCATTAATTCATTCCGACTAAGACCCGAAAAATCAAAAGCTCCGGAACGAATCAAATTCTCCATTACCCTTTTATTTAAAGCTTGGATCTCTACTCGGCTCACTAAATCTTCTAAGCCTTCAAATGGTCCACCTTCAACTCGAGCTTTAACAATGGCATCAACAGCTTTATCACCAACGCCTTTTACTGCCGACATTCCAAATCGAATTACTCGCTCTTCTACCGAGAAGTCAGCAAAACTTTTGTTAACATCAGGAGGTAAAACTTTAATCTGATGACGACGGCACTCATTCATGTTCTTTAAAACTTTATCACTATCATCCATCTCATGGGACATTAATGCCGCCATAAATTCTACCGGATAGTGTGCCCGTAAATAAGCAGTTTGATAAGAAATCATGGCGTAGGCCGCCGAGTGACTTCGGTTAAATCCATATCGAGCAAAAGTTTCCATTTGATCAAAGATTTCTGCAGCGAGGCGATCATTAATCGTGTTTTTCTTTGCTCCTTCTAGAAAACGATTCCTTTGCTTAGCCATCTCCGCTGGATCTTTTTTACCCATGGCTCGTCGCAGTAAATCGGCCTCTCCTAGACTATAACCAGAAAGCACTTGGGCAAGTTGCATAATCTGTTCCTGATAAACAATGATTCCATAAGTATCACTAAGTGTCAGCTTCATGTCGGGATGCAAGTACTCTACTTGAGCTCGTCCGTGTTTACGATTAATATAATGATCCACCATCCCAGCATCTAAGGGTCCAGGTCGATAAAGTGCGAGAATTGCCACCAAGTCATTAAAGCAGCTTGGCTTTAATCGCATGGTCATATCCGTAATACCTGATGATTCTAACTGAAAGACACCTGTAGTGTTTCCAGCACATAACATAGAATAAGTTTTGCTATCATCAAGTCTTAGATTATTTGGATCAAGCAACAAACCTTGCGATGCTTTAATTAACTTTACTGCCGTATTAATTACGGTTAAGGTTTTAAGACCTAGGAAATCGAATTTTACCAGTCCAATTTTCTCCACATATTTCATGGAGTACTGCGTCACATCCTTACCATCTTTATCAACCATCATTGGAAGCATTTCATCTAGTGGACGATCACCAATCACAACACCAGCAGCATGGGTTGAGGTGTGACGGTTAAGACCTTCTAGCTTCAGAGCTAATTCAATTAAGTCCTTCCCCTGTCCTTTAGCATATTCAGCTAATCGAGGTTCCATTTTAATTGCTTCGCTTAAAGGATAATCAAATCCTTGGCGCGGTGCAGGAACTAACTGAGCAATGCGATCTGTTTCTGCGTATGACATACCTAAAGCACGTCCCACGTCCTTAATAGCAGCTTTGGCTTTTAATGTTCCAAAAGTAGCAATCTGAGCAACTTTGTCGGCACCATATTTATCAACAACATATTTAATCACTCGGTCACGCCCGGTGATACAGAAGTCCACGTCGATATCGGGCATGGAAATACGTTCTGGATTTAAGAATCTTTCAAAGAGTAATTTATGAATTATTGGATCTACTTCTGTAATTCTTAGGGCATAGGCAACTAATGACCCCGCAGCACTACCTCGACCGGGACCTACAGGAACATCTTGCTCTTTCGCCCAGTTAATAAAATCAGCTACGACTAGAAAGTACCCGGCAAATCCCATCTTGATCAGAATTTGCAATTCTAATTCTAATCGATCGCGATATTCTTGTTCAGAATTAGCATCCCATTCTCCGCGATCTTTAATTTGTTGAAACCTTGATTCTAAACCATCCCGCGATAAGTTTTCTAATTCTTGATCAAGAGTTTTCTCGGGAGGCAACTCATAGCGAGGCATGTAATAAGTATTAAAATCGAATTTTAAATCACAACGATCGGCAATCATTACCGTATTTTTAATTGCTTCTTCGGCGTAACGATTATTCACCCCAAACTCCTGCTTCATTTCCTGATAGTTTTTTAAGTGGAGATGAACACCTTCATGTCTAATCCGATCAGGATCTGTAATCTGCCTACCAGTAGAGACACACATCAATACTTCTTGAGCATAATGATCTGTGGCCTCGGGATAATGGCAATCAGTTGTTGCAACCATGGCAATCCCAACTTCTTTCGCATAATCAGCTAAGACTTTGTTCATGTTCTGCTGCAAAGCAATTTGGTGTGGTTGGACTTCTAAAAAATAATCTTCTTTAAAGATCGACGAGTAGAACTGAATTCGTTGCTTCAATTCGCGATCCTGTTCTAAGGTAATTAAATTTCCAAGCTCACTATTTAAACAACCACTTAGAACAATTAACCCTTCCGAGTAGCGAGCTAAAATTTCATGATCAATTCGGGGTTTAAAATAAAAACCTTCCTTGTAAGCTAAGCTGATTAACTTACACAGATTGGTATAGCCTTGGTTATTCTTGGCAACTACGGTTAAATGATTAATCGCTTCCCCACCTTGGGCCTTGGAAACTCGTTCATGGCGGGAGCCGGCAGTAATATAGAATTCACAACCAATGATTGGCTTAATCTTATGATCTTTACAGGCACTATAAAATTCTAGGGCACCATGCATATTACCGTGATCAGTAATGGCGATTGCTGGCTGACCAAGCTTGGCAGCTTTTTCCACGATATTAGGTAGTTTGTTTACACCATCTAGAAGACTATATTGAGTATGTAAATGTAGGTGGACAAATTGAGACACGGGAAATATATTGTTTTAAGAAAATACTGCTATCGCCTTTTTAAGCATTTAACCAAAAAAGCAACACTAGAATATTTTTTAGCTCATTGATTGTCAAACGTTTATCCAAAATATTATTCGGACTAAGCTCTCAAGTAATTTATAGCCACACCCTATGCCTAATTCGATTGACCCTCAAATTATTGAACTAATCCAGAACGATAGCGAAGATTCATTGAGTCAGCATCTGGGAATCAAATTTATTACACTGCAAAAAGATTGTGTACAAGCAACAATGCCTGTGGATCAAAGAACAAAACAAAGATTTGGGATCCTACACGGTGGAGCATCTGTTGCTTTAGCCGAAACCGTCGCATCTGTTGCTGGATGGCTAAATATCGATTTTCAAAAGGAAGCTGTTGTTGGCCTAGAAATTAATGCTAACCACCTGCGCTCTGTGCGCACTGGGCTAGTAACGGCCACCGCGACTCCCATTAAACTTGGTAAACTAATTCATGTTTGGAATATTGAAATTAAAAATGAGCTAAATGAACTTACCTGCATTTCAAGATGTACCCTTGCTGTTATTGATAAGATTAAATAAGTGATTAAAGCCTTCTATTATCTTTTTTTAGCCTGTAGACCTCTGACCCTAGTAGTTGCCACGCTACCGGTAATCCTCGGAATGGCTCTAGCCGTTAGCCAAAATTTATTTGATCTGCCAGCAGATCTACTGATTAGTATTAATACTCTAGTAGTAGCAAGTCTCATCCAAATTATTTCTAATTTAGCCAATGATTATTTTGACTTTAAGCAAGGCAGTGATCAAAAACTGACTAACCGCTTAAAAGTCCTTCCAGCTAAACTTGTTCCTCCCAAATTTTTCTTGGTTTTTTTATTAAATATTTGCTTTCTAACGATTATTTTAGCAGTACCCCTAATCTTGATTGGCGGAAAACCAATTTTATTTATTGGTATTCCAGCAATAATTTTTGCCTTTCTCTATTCAGCTACTAAATTTTCGCTAGCCAACAACTATCTCTCTGAATTATTTATCTTCCTCTACTTTGGGCCAATTGCCACAGCAGGAACTTTTTATCTGCTGACAACATTCTGGACCTTACCGGCATTAGGGATTGGGATTTGTTCAGGCTTATTAGGAATTGCCCTCTTACAAGTTAATAACCTAAGAGACTATCAAAGCGATCTATTAAATGGACGTAAAAATTTAGTAACTAAATTTGGTCAAGAGACTGGCTTAGTGATCTTACGATCTCTCTACCTGATTGCTCCAATTAGTTTACTATTCCTCGGCATGCCTAAATATTTAATTTGCATTATTCCACTGGGATTAATCTATGCCTTCTATTTAATTACACTAACAAAAAGAGCGAGCATTAATTTTAAATTATTATTCCTAAATACTATCGGGCTAATTTTCCTACTAGAGATTACGGGACTAGTCTTAATGGGACTAGAATTAATTCACAATTACCCGAACCTGATTAATCCTGTTATCAGATAGACCCTCAATAATCAGCTTGAATCCATTATAGACTAAGGATTCTCCTTGGTTAGGAATTTTGCCTAATTGATGGATAATAAATCCAGCGATAGTATCATAGTCACCTTCGGGAAGTTTCAAATCATATTCTTCATTTAGATCATCAACTAGTGCCCCACCATCAACAATTAAATCACCAGAAAGTGTCTGTTTAAAATCAGGCTCTTCTTCATAATCTGATTCATCAAAAATATCACCAACAATTTCTTCTAGCACATCTTCCATGGTGATAATCCCATCTACTCCACCATGCTCGTCAACCACAACAGCAATATGCGCCTTCTCTGTTCTAAATTTTGTTAATAATTCTAGTAGGTCTAAACTTCCTGGAATAAAAAGTACTGGCCGAATCAATTTAGCAACTTTTTGAATATTAACTTCTTGGCCGATAAGCGGTACGAGATCACGAACGAGCAAAAAGCCCTTCACCTGATCTAAAGTATCTCCAATAACTAAGATTCGAGAATATTCCGAATCAATCACCTCTTTAATCACTTCTTCAATCGAATCATTTAAAGAAATTGAGATAATATCTTGGCGCGGAGTCATGACTTGATCGACTTCCGTCTCTGATAAATCTACCACCCCTTTTAGCATGGCCAATTCATCCTGACTTTCTTCTGTATCTTCCGAAAAATCTACTAACTCAACTATGTCTTCCATCGTAACACTTTGTTGACTCTCCACAGGATTTGCCAAAGAGAACTTCCCTGAGAAAATCCCTCCTAAATAATCCGCTAGGTAGGCTAAGGGATAAAAAATATAGATAAAGGGAGTAATAAAAGGAGCGATTGCACAGAGTGAGCGCTCGGGAACTGCATAAGATATCGACCAAGCAATTTGCACCAAAACTAAAGCTGCTATTAAACAAATAGCAACCAAAATTATTCCAAACGTAATATTACTAATCTCGGAGTTAGGGAATAACTCACCTAAGATGTTCCCTTGAAATACTTCCAAGATCACAAAAGCTAAAAGAAAGAAGGAGAAGAATCTCCAAGCCTGTGCTGATAAGGTATTAATTGAGGCCGATTGTAATAATTTTACTGCTGATTGCTTCCCAAATTTAACAGCAAAATCTTCGGCAATAATCTTCTTTAAACGAGCATTTCGTAAGGTTGAAGAAACCAAGACAAACACGGCGTGCATTAAAAGTAATAACGGAAGAATTAATAGGAGAACAAGTCCCGAGGCACTATCAGACATTACTTGATTTGATTAAGAAAAACTGAAAAGTTAATTTTGATGTGAGGGTCAGGATCCATATGATTTATCAACTAATTTTGCTTGTAATGGATGAAATTGTCAATAAAAAACCATGGTCATAGAATGCTTATTAAGTAATAATAGTTTAATGGATATTAATACTGCAACCAGAGAAATAATGTGGAACGTTTCGCACGTCTCCAATACAATCATAATGTATGCCATTTTCGTTTTATCCCTAATAATTGGATTTAATGGTGTTTTTAGACAGATTGAACTTTGGCAGTCTGGCAAACCTGCTCCAGAGAATACAGGCAATTACTGGCAAAGGTTTCAGGATCTATTTCGCTGGAGCTTCTTACAGCACGGTGTTGTGAAGGAAAAATCAATTGCAGTTGCTCATACTCTTGTTTATTTAGGCTTTTTAGCACTGCTATTTACGACAACAATGGTCTTTATTGACCATGATCTTGGTTGGATTTGGGATGGTTTTAAAATATATGATGGAAAATTCTATCTAGGCGTGACAATCATGAGTGACGTGCTGGGATTAGGATTAATCCTTGGCTGTGCCATGATTGCTAAGAGACGATATTTTGACTTGCCAGATCAATTACATAATCGAATTGCTGATTACTTCTTTCTGATCACACTGGTGCTACTTTGTGTGCAAGGCTTTCTAGTTGAAGGCTTAAGAATTCATGCTACTAACGATCCTTGGGCTATCTACTCACCAGTTGGCTTTATGGTAGCTAAATTCTTTTGGTTTTTATCAGAACCAGCAACGCGTGGAGTTCACTTTGGACTTTGGTGGTTTCACACCTTAACTGTCTTTACAGTTGTGGCAATTACTCCCTACACTAAATTCTTTCACATTATTGCTAGCTCCATTAATCTCTACTTTCGATCTAACGGACGCCCTAAGGGAGCGCTTAAAAATATTGGTGACTTAGAAAAGTTGATGGAAGAAGCAACTGATGATTTCAACTTAGGCACGGACTCAATTAAAGATTATAGCTGGAAGCAACTAATGGATTTAGATGCTTGTACCAGTTGTGGCCGATGTCAGAATGTTTGCCCAGCCTATAATGCCGGCAAACCACTCTCCCCCAAATGGTTAATCTTAGATACCAGAAACCATGCCCTAGCACTAAATGCTAACGATCAACTAGCTCCATCGCTTGTTCCCAAATTTTTTAGAAATATTGATAAATTCTTAACAACAGAATTCTTCTTAAAATCTTCTGGTGTCCGCGAAGAGAATAATCAACTTGTCGCTGATGGTGCTTACCGCGGGGCTAATAAAGCCGTACAAAGTTCACTTTGGTCTTTAGGTCAAAGTGCTGATCAATCAATTGCTGGTTCAGTCATGGATCCAAATGTTTTCTGGTCTTGCACAACTTGCTATGCCTGCGTTACAGCTTGTCCCGTCGGAATCAATCATGTCGATCAGATTGTCTCCAATCGTAGGAACTTGGTGATGATGAAAGGTGAACTTCCAAGTGAAGCCCAAGCAAGTCTGCGGATGCTGGAATCACAAGGAAATCCCTACGGGCCAGCCGAAGATCGTAGTAAGTGGTATAACGACCTAGACTTACCAATTGTTACTGCTGGAGACGAAGTTGATTATCTCTATTGGGTGGGCTGCGTGTCCGCTTTTGATCCACGAAAACAAAAGATTGCTCGCTCGCTTGTTAAGATTATGCAAACAGCCGGACTGTCCTTTGGAATTCTTGGAAACGCCGAAGGATGTACTGGAGATCCTGCTCGACGTTTAGGCGAAGAAAATCTTTTTCAAACTATGGCTAAGAGTAATATCGAAACTCTAAAGGCAGTAAAATTTAAAACATTAGTGGCTAATTGCCCCCACTGTTTTAATACAATTAAAAATGAGTATCCACAGTTTGGTAACTTAGGAGATGGAAGAGAACCAGAAATAATTCACCATTCTAAGTTAATTAAAAAATTAATTGCTGAAGAAAAAATCAAACTAGATCCTAGTGCCGAATCTTATACCTTTCATGACCCCTGCTATCTTGGGCGTTATAATGATGAATATGATGCCCCAAGAGAAGTTGTCCAAAAATCTTCTAAACTAAAAGTTCTGGAAATGGATGATAACCGTGAGAAAGGCAAATGTTGCGGAGCTGGTGGTGGACACTTTTGGATGGATCTAAAACAAGGCGAACGAATCAACGTCCAACGCGTGGCCCAAGCCCAAGCAACTGGTGCAGATAAAATTGCTACTGGTTGCCCATTTTGCTTACAGATGATGGAAGATGGAGTGAAGATTAATTCGGCAGAGATGGAGGTTCAGGATTTAGCTGAAATTGTGGCAGAACAACTGATAAAATGAGCTAACTAAGGAAGTTACTTATAGGCCTCCATGTTTGAAAAGGATTAGGCAACCCTAACTTGAACTTCTTGCGTTAGCTTATCTCCTAACTTATCTTTCTCTATTTCTAAATCATACCAAGCTTGAAGGTTAATCCAATATTTTTCTGATAAATTAAAGTATCTAGCAAGTCTTAGCGCAGTATTAGCGGTCACAGCTCGTTGACCTTTTATAATTTCATTAATTCGCCTAGCAGGGACATTAATGTCTTTTGCTAATCTATATTGAGTTACGCCAAGAGGCTCTAGGAATTCTTTATTCAAAATTTCACCTGGATGGATTGGTTTAAGTTTCTTTTTATTCATTTTTATTCTTTTAAATTAATGATAATCAACAATTTCTACTTGATAGGCATTTAAATCTTTCCATCTAAAACAAACCCTCCACTTACTATTAATTCGAATACTAAACTGGCCCAACCTAATCTCCTTTTAATTTTTCCAAACGATTACCAGGAGGGTTACGTAAATCTTCCAAGGATTCTGCAACATGAATCATCACCAGTTTTCGAAGCGCTAAACTTTCAATAGCCTTGAACTTCTTGGAAGTTTGCCGATCAAATAACCCGCCCGTTTCCAAGCAACGAAAGTTTTTAATCATTTAAGATCTCCCTACTATAATAACGCACTGCGTTACTAACGTCAAGCGTTACTATTAAAGTAAAGATATATAATCGAAATTTAATTATAAAAGTTTCAGACGACTACAAAATTCAGGCTTTTATTGGGATTGGAGTTACTAAATAATGTTGCGTAGCTGGTGGCAGACACTTTTGGACGGATCTAAAACAAGGCGACCGAATTAACGTCCAACGTGTGGACTAAGCCCAAGCAACTGAAGCAGATGAAATTGCTACCGGTTGCCCATTTTGTTTGAAGATGATGGAAGATGGAGTTAAAATTAATTCTGCTGAGATGGAGGTTCAAGATTTAGCTGAGGATGTCCTTTTCTTGCAAAATATTGATAGAATTTTGATAATCGGCCAATGTTTGAATTACGTCTTCCCATTTGGGAGGTTCATTAAAGAACATCTCGCGCATTTTACCATAATCATCTCTCATAAAACCTAGTACTGGCTTTGCAGGTATCAGCCTTAAGCATTTTTCAGCTTCTAAATAATTAGCCCAAGAAGATCTAAAATAAATATTTTTATACTCAGCAACTCTTTTTAGAAGTGTGAGGTCTGAGCTAATTTTATCAAAATAATCTGAATTGATAATGGTATAAAGATCATAATAATGTCGTGACTGCCTAAGGCTTACTTGCTTATCTTTAGGAAAATTAGCATACATATGTAAGATCGTCGCTTTCTCCCAAAACGTCCGAGCAATATCCAAGACCCTAATTAAATCTTTAGATCTTTCAAAATCTAAAGCTTCTCCTAAGTAGGAATCAACCGAACTCTCGATTGTTGGCCAATGCTCTCCGCGACAGCCAAACTCTAATTTAATTGAACTTAGTATGTAAGCTGAACTTTTCAGAGCAGAGGCTCCTTGAGGGTAAATAAAAGTTAAAGTTTGAAGATCGATATCTGAAGTGTCAAGCTCAAGACTCCAATCTTGATCGACTAGAATCTTCTTTATTTCTAAATTCAACTTCGCTAGCAGAACATCCGTCACGTACTCCTGACATTTAGCTGACATGCCAGCAATTAACAATTTTCTTTGTTTGCGACTAGTCACCTGCTCTGGATCGTTAGAGCCAGTAAAGCCAAAAAAACTTTTATCAATCGAAATATCAACATCTTCCGAAAAGCGATTAATGACTCGATAGACCTTAGATAAAGAAGTTCCCCCCTTAAATGTTATTGCCGTGGAAAGCTCTGGTATCTTAAATAGAACACCCAATATAAAACAAACCCAAAAATCTTTTTCAACAATTTGAACAGGTAAATTTATTTTTTCCGATGCTATCAAAAAATACTGATATCTTTCCTCAGTTGTTTTCTGAATGATACGATCCATCTTAATTAACAATTTCCTGTATTACTTTTGCTACCCAAACAGGTGCTTTATGCTGGTCTAAAGACAATCTCGCTAAATCTTTCTCAGATAAAGTTTTTTTAATTTGATTAACTATTTCTCTGCTCATACTATCCTTCCCTAGATAACGAATCGCCTGAATTACTAATCCTGAAATTGAATTATAATTCTGCATGCTACTTGGGGCTGATTTTTTAAAAAGAAGTACCCTTCCACCAATATTAATTTTCTTACTTATACCATCAGTAAGGTAAACGATCTTTGCTGGAACTTGTTGACTTAACCCTAAAAGATTTGCAGCAAATGCTCCTGAAGGCTGAATCTTAATCGCATATTTTTTGGCGATTGCTTGAGCAATCTTATCAATTTCGGGCGGAAGCACCCCAAGCTCTAAGTGTTCTAACGGATAATCATAAATTCCAGTTGTTAAGCGACGAATGAGTCCTTTTTGGGTTAATGTTGAAAGTGCTTTTCTGATACTCGAACTACTTCCAAGACCATTAAAATCACTTGGAGTGAAGACCCAACCCCTCCCCTTGCCAAATATCCTACTTTTTATAGCGTTTTCAGTATGTTGCATTAGGCTGTGTACATGTTTGTATTCACAAATATATACCATTTTTTGTGAAAAAATAATAACTAATTTTTGACATAATCTTGATTAATCAGATATAAGCGAAGCTTATATCTGATTAATGAAAATGCTCATTTGCTACTGAAGAACCCCTTGAAACTCAGTCCTTCGAACAACCCCCTAATCATCTTTGTTGCTTATTGTCTTGCATTAAGCCGATTGTAATCTCTATTTCTAGGCCAATTCTTTTCTCTCACGCTTTAACTTTCTTTTTGCTAAAAGCAAGCTTTCTAAACCATTCAATGCTTTTTGATGCTCTGCACTTGAGTCAATCGTCGAATTAATGAGATTAGTAAAAGTTTGCCTTTGAACATCACTTAAGTCTGGAAGATCAAGAGAACTTTTTGCATGCCCCATTTCTTGAAGTGATTTATTAAGCAATGCAGTACGAATATTTATCAACGCATTAATTTCTTGTGAATCAGCGGAATCTTCTTGTACATCTATCCCTCTTCGCAATTCTTCGACTTGAAGCTCAAAGTCTTTTTTCTGATATTTTAAGGATAGCCATATCGAGGCAAATGCTAATGCACTAAAAAGACAATTTACAACTCCAAAAGAATCTCCAAATTGCCCAAGCTTTGCGACTTCAGTAGGACCAATTGAAGTAAGATAAATGATGTAAGCTAATAATAACCACACAACAATCACTATTCCATAAACAAACCACACCTCATGTTTCCTTATCTCATATGATGATTTTGTTTTTGACATAAATGTTTAATAAAAATAGAGCTAAATCTTACTTAACTCCCCAGCAATCATCTCTGCCTGCCGAAGCACAGTCTCCTTCGCTAACAACTGCATATCTGGCGGATAACCAAACTGTCTCAAAGTCCTTTTAATAATAACTTTTAACTTAGCCTTAACGCTCTCCTTGATAGTCCAATCAATACTGGCATCGCCCGGACTTGTTCTGTTAAAACAACTGCTAACTCTCGTAATTTGTCTTGTTGCATTAACGATCACGACTGGATCTGGCAATTACACCGCAGGCATCTCTCTCAAGATTTCCCCTTTTATCATACAACCACCTTTTGCATGATAAGGACTATCTTTGTGAATAGTAGGATCTTCTTGGTTGATATTAAATTCCTTCTTACCCCACTGCTTGAAAAAGAATTTTACCTTTTGTTTCTTACAGGCTTTATTAATATTTTCGATCCATTCCATTTTAATTGGTCTGGCACCTGGACCTGACTCACCACCAACGATAGCCCAGTCAATTTTTTTCAAGTTAACCTTACCAACGTTACCAATTAATGGTTCAAATGAAATAAACTTAATATTGGCTGGCGTTTCTCTTAAATCATCGATCCTAAAGGTGACTTTATCATTCTCTACGGACACTCCCATCCAAATATTATCTGTCCAATTTAACTGCTCAGCAATTTCTTTTAATCGCTCAGAGCGCTTAGTTAAGATCTGGTAAGTATGCTGTGGAGTCTCATTCATTACTTTAAAAACTTTTTTTAAATAAGTAATAGGGACATCCTTATGAAATAAATCGCTCATGGAATTAACAAAAACTAATTTTGGTTTCTTCCAGTTATAAGGCATTGTCAAAGTTTGCGGAGCAAGTGTTAATCTAAAACCATCTTTATATTGCTCGACACCCATTGCCTTAAGCCGTTTTGCCATTACTTCGGCATAGCAAAATTTACAACCAGCCGAGACCTTGTTACAACCAGTAACTGGATTCCAAGTTAATTCAGTCCATTCTATCGTTGATTTTGTTGCCATTTTTTTATGATTTGATTTGCTAATTTTTTTGCTAAATTACCAGCCTTTTCACTTTTGTTACTCGCAACAAAACAAAATGAAAACAACAAGCTATTCTTAGAGTTTGTCATACGATAAGTATTCTGCGCAACCCATGGAAATATTATTCTTAGCCTATCAAGATAATATTTTTCTATAGTATTAAAATCCGCCAATTTCACCTGCCTTTCATCTCCCGAAAACAAACTACTTTGGCTGCTTGGCGTATAAAATTTATCTTTCCAATCTTCAGTGCCAAAAAAATCATTTAAAATATTCAAATGATCCAACGGTATTTCATTTCTGGTTTGAAGTAATCTATTAATTGCCATAAGCGGGGTTAATAGCCAGAGATCTACAACTCCAGTTTTTGCAATATTCTCTAGGGTTTGCCACTTAATTTGCATCGCATACGGATCGAGAAACATGACACATCTCAAGCTTTTACTTTTCGAAAGTCGATCGCAAAGCTTTATAACTTGTTCATTACAATCTCCCGGGACTATCCGAATTAAATTTCGCTTTTCTGGATAAGAATGAATTAGCTCTTCTAGCTTATCAACGTTTGATGCCTTTTTTTCTATGAAGACATACTCATCAAACCCAGGATCAATTCCCAAGACAACTTTGGCAGATCCCTCAATTAACCGCTCATAGTTCTCATCTTTAAAATCATCAAAAAAACTTAATTGAGATTCAGAACTGATATCAATTTTGGATATTGGCTGTTGGATATATCCAGAGCCAGCAAAACCATCTACATATATTTTTCTAAATGGTTGATTTTTTAATGCCAAGAGATAAGCATTAAGATACGCACGTAAAATTTGTAACTTTTCCGAGGTCCATTGTGAGCCAAATTGATTATAACTATTCATATTGCCAACTAGTTCTACTATGCTTTTATATAGAAATATACTAGATTTAGCAATACGGCGTAGCCGCGTGTTTATAAGCACGGACTAAGGCTGCTTTAATTAAGAATTTCACAACTGGGTTTGCTGGCAACATTATTCCCTCCTCCACGCTAAGGGTTACGAAGTAGACTTGGTTGTTTAGGATTACCTTTCGCAGACGGGGCATGGATTAATCTAAAAATAGTTTAGATTATTATCGAGAGTTAGAGATTAAAGTTGCTTCAATTTAGAATAAAGTTGGGTGGCACAAGATGAAAAGATGAAAGCTATCCAAAATCTGATACAGAAGTTAAACTCAAATTAAGACAATATATACAAGGCTACGCAATACAAGATTACCAATAATCTTAATGACGCATCCAATTTCAGTTAAAGTTAAATACTAGTATGAAGTTTGCCGCACAAAAAAAGTTTTTAACATTAGAGGCTTTCATTTTTGGATATGTAGCCTATGGTTTATGGATCGCAACAAAATGGACAGTAGATGATGCTTATATTATTTTCCGCTATGCAAAAAACTTAGTTGAAGCTCAAAAGTTTACCTACAATGTAGGAGAGGACCCTGTTGAGGGATATACGGGCGTTTTGCTGCCAGTACTAATCGCCCTAGGCATGCGGTTTAATTTTAATCCAGTGAACCTATCACAGACAATTGGTGTTTGTTCATATCTTATCCTAATAATTACATTTTACAAGGCAAGCTTAAAAATTTCAGCACAGTCAAAAGCTCTATCCTTAGTGTTTTTAACATGCTTTATTGTAATGGGAATTTTTTACACTCATGCTTATAGTGGTTTAGAAACCACACTTTACAGTGCATTGCTAATATTATCATTCTTGCAAATATTTAATATTTATCAACAGAAATCAACTCTTCACGACCATTCACTACTCGCAATGACTCTTTTATTTTTAAGTCTGACTCGTCCTGAAGGTGCTTTCTTTTCTTTAATTATTGCCTTCATAATATCAATTAGTATAATTCTCAAAGAGAAAAAGATTAAATTTGGATTAATCTATTTATTGATATTTGCCTTGCCTGGAGGCATATATTTTATTTGGCGTTTCAGATACTACGGATATTTTTTACCAAATACCTTTTATGTAAAATCAGACTCAGGCTTTTCTTGGGATTCATTTTTTTCATTGAGTGAATTTATTTACAAGTATTTCTTATGCCTAATTATTGCCTTAATTTTGGCAGTGGCACTTACTGAGAAGTACTATACTCGAATCCTAATGGAAGGCCGTGCTGAGTATCTACATAGGAAATATCTATACTCATTTGGGATAACAATATTATCTACCCTGATTATCATTGGATTTTATTTAAATTCCAATTTAACAATGAATTATTCCTATAGATTTTTTGCACCTTATACCTTTTTGTTTTTACTAATGTTATTATGGGCAAGCCTTCCATTTCTAAAAGTACTCCCGTTACTAAGGTCAGAAGATCCAAAACGATATTTTCTCATAAAAATCATTCCTCCAATTTTTCTGATTGGGCACATTCTATATCAAATCAATAACTATCATCAGAACGAAATAACTTTTATGAGGAAAGAACAGGTAACTGATCTTCGCCATTATTCTGGACAGAAATTCCTATTAAAAGACTAAGTTTACCAATTTTGGTAAGCTTAATTTAATAGGAGAAAACGATGAGAAAAAAGCTAAGCCAGGAGATAAAAGACGAGGCGATACGACTAGTTGA
>JANNBC010000013.1:0-106879 GCA_031385045.1 bacterium
CGATGAACCAAAATAAAGGTAATCATCATAAAATGCAGACAAATTATGCTCTTCGCAATTAGTTAAAAAAGTAGATTAATTTCGATCACTTAGCTCTTCGAAAACAAAATTAGTATTACGAAGGTAAGTGACATTCGAGCCAAGCAACTATATATTTAATGAAAATCAATCTAGAAAGTAATAAAAAGCTGTGGTTATCCCTATTCAATTAAAATAATTATTAATATGCAATAAATTCTAGGCAGCACGAACGTACCCCAGTCCCAGACTAGAAAAAGCTGACAATCAACTTCTAACAAAAAATTAAATTCCCCTGCACTGGCATTCTTGGTGCAAACATACCAATGGGCATAGCTCTTTTTGTATCTCGATTCTGCCACGCTCTGTAAACTTCACGTGCTTCTGCTGCTAGTTCCTTCACCCAAGAGATAAATCGTTTTCTACGTTCAATATTCTTGGAATAACACCACATTTTTCTGCCAGATCTTTTAGGTTGATATTCTAAGTTAATCTCCTGATTTCTTAACTTATGATTTCCCATGAATTGCTTTTTACCAGCCTCTAGTCTCCTCTCATAAATATCCTTCGTTCTTTCAGTAATGCCACTCTGGATAGTTTTATTGATTTCTTCTATTTCATCTTTATTAATAATTCCAAATGCCTTCATCCAGTCATTAGTATCAATTACTAAAATCCTAAGTCTTTTCTTTACTGATAGTTCTTTTCTTGCACGCTCAAAATGTTCTTCACTTGTATTTGCTCAACCGGTTAAATGTCACACCGAGAAATCAGACTTCCCTTTACATAGCTTTTACTAGACTGGAATCTACTCCAGCTGCGGGGATGTCCCAAAACTCGTTATCTTTTTAAGTAGACCCTGATTGCTGTAGAATCACAGCAATCAATTAACCGTATAATTAATGGGAGTCTACAAATGAAGAAAACAACTAAATTGCTAAAAGATCAAGCTATAATTTTAGAATCTGTAAAATCGTATAGTGCAGAAGAAGTGCAGGATCTATTACTTAGCCGAATGCGATTAGCGGCTCTGGAACTTGTGACTATAGTAAACCCAAAGAAGCACAATCGATAATTAACAATTTCAAGTCAGAGTATAATACTGAGCGTCCTCATGGAACACTTGGGGGAATTACACCTCAGATGTTTGTGGATAAATGCTTACAGAAAAAACTTTGCGCTTGAAGACGGAGAAATAATATGAGATTCTATCATTAATACTGGCTCTAAAACGCGTGGCTACGCCTAGTCATGGCTACTCCAATAAGGACGCTGCCAACCAGCCTAAAGTATTTGCTGATTGTATTGATCAAATTCTTAATGGCAATCAAACAATTAGATCCTTTATGGTGGAAAGTAATCTCAACTTTGGAGCACAAGCAATCCCTGACGATTTAGCTGAATTGAAATATGGTGTTAGCGTAACTGATGCCTGCATTGACTGGGAAACAACGGAATCAATGATTAAAACGGCTCGAGAAAAACTAAAGCCTAAACTTTTTTAAAAAAACAGACTCAACTCCATTTGATCAGCACTAACAGTAATCAATCTTAGATTCATAAACATTCAACAGGGTCAAAATTGTAAGAATGAATAAATGAATCGTTATCACTAATCATAGCTGTTAATGCTTTTGTTACAGTACCAAATTCAACATCATCATATGATATTGTTGAACCTTTACAATGCACAGCAGCTATCAAAGGCTGCAAAGTTCGAGAGTTCTGTTTATTTAACCTTACATAAATCCTAATCTCCGAATCAAAAACATACCCAGGAAGTAGTTTTTCGACGCTATAAGAGTTAAATATAGTAAAACCATTGTTAAAGTAGCGCTCAAGATTTCCTGAAAAATTACTTACCTCTAAATCACCAAAGCTCAAATTAGCTATGCGATCTTGATTGTCGAGGATAAAAGCATATTGAGCTACCCTTGCATTTTTAACGCTAAAAACTGTTCGCGAATCATAAGCTCTAGCTCTAAATTCATTGAAAGACACCAATGAAATTGCTGCGAGAATTGATACTACCGCCACAGTGACTAATAACTCAATAGAGTGAACCCAAGAGAATTATTATTTTTAAACATAGAATTTGAACAGCGACAAAACGAGGATGTCCCATTTTCCGTTAGGATTTGGTAGACCCTTTTCATTATTTTGCCATTAAGCAGCTAAAGTTTCAATAGTTTTATTTTGGTTAAGGCTATTAATTAAAATCTGACCTTGTTCTTTACTACCCCTTAGCTTCTTAAATTTTTAATCTAGTGCCAATAGCAAGCTCCAAACCAATTGTCTTAATTAGAATTTGCTTTATATCCTACTAGCTCTACATAGGCTTGTCCGGTTTTTTTATTACTCTGATAGACAAGACTTCTTCCTTCCCAGTAAGTTACACTAAGATCTTTACTAGTAAACTCTTGATTGGATAGAGTCGGTTTAACTATCAGATTAAGATTAAACTTGGGAACATTTATCTTCCAAAGTGCTGGATAGGAAATCTGAGTCTCACTACTTTTCCAGTAATCTAGAACTTCAATTTGATAATCTGTTAGTTCTAAGTTTTCTTTTTTTCCGAAATGATTAATAAACGACCCTTTGGAATAATTTGTAATATTTCCAGCGGAATCTTTTAGGTAGTAAAGCATTAGTTCTGTATTATTATCTAACTGAATCGCAAACCAATCCCAGCCAGCTTCTTCTCGATTCACTGTCTTGCCCATTACTTCATGATCCATCCAAGTCTTAGCAGATACCAAAAGTTTTTGTTGATTTAGTATTAGTTGACCGCTGCCTTGCAGGTTAGTAAAGCTCGTGTATAGCGAAGCACTACCATTCTCCTTGCTTTTAGCACTATAGCCAGAAGCGCCTTGTAAGATTACGGGTTTTTTTGCTTGGAGTTCTAAATTGAGTTGATAGTTTGGCAAGCTAATTGAAAGCTTTAGTTGATCATCAATAAGTTGAATTTGATGATTTAAGGCAGAAATATTCAAACTCTCAGGGGAGCTTTTTACTAAATCAAAACTTTCTCTAATCAACTCTTCTTGGTGATAATATTTTTTATCCTGATCGTCGGTTAGTGCTGTGTGAACTATAAATATATTCTTTGATTTCCAAGGAGAACTGCTAACTCTAAAATCGTCGACACCGACTCGAAAGACAGTAATCTCAAAGCCAAAAGTGCGCTTATCTTCAGAGTTTAAATGACCAGTAAAATACCACCACTCCATTGGAAAGTTTTCATGACTACCATGATCTTTAGGGAAATTGAATTGATAATTAGGCTTAACTGTTTGATATTCAGCAAGACAGTTAAACGAAGAAAATAATATTATTAAGAATAAGCGTATTAACATACTATTCGAACTTAAGTTGACTTGGATCAATTTTAAACTTTAAATATCTAAGAGCATAAGCAAGTGATAGCGGAATCATTATTATTCCGATCAGCAGTTTAAATGAAGTTTGAAACTCAATGCTCCAGCCAAAATAATTGGGGTTAACGATAAATACCAAATAATAGGCAAGTGATAAGCCTAGGGTAACTCCCAGAAAGACACTTAGACCTACGATTAGTAAAGATTCAAAACTAATTATTCGAGAAATATGTTGGGAGTTAGCACCAATGGCTTTCAAGGCAGCAAAGTTTCTGGCCTGATCGATCAGTAGCAGTTTAAGGTTGGTAATTAAATTTAATAGGGAAATAATTAAGCTAATCAGTAGAATGTTATAAGTTAGACTAAAAGTACTATCAAAGATTTCTAAGATTTCCTGCTTGATTTTTTGATTGTTAGTAACTAGGAACTTCATTTCTGATTTAGTTAGGTCAGATATAAATTGATTAGTTTTAAAGGGATTTCGAGAAGAGTCTGTTAGGAAGATTGAAACAACATTTGGTTGCGTTTGTTTGGTAATTTCAGCAAATTTTTCAAAGTTGATGGTAATTGTTCCGAACTCTGATTTATAGTCAAGATAACTCCCCAGGATTTGAAATTTGATTAGATTGTTTTGAAAGCGCAAGCTAATTTGATTGTTAACTTGTAATTTATGTTTACGTAGGAAACTTTCGGAGACAAAAGCGCCATTAGAATTTAATTTTTCTGGTAGCTTTTCTTGGAAGACATATTTTTTGCTAAGGTTTGCAAAGGGAGTTCCGATCAGTGTCACAGGCTGGAAATTATATTCCAGATCCAGAAAGGTAGCGTAATCGATACTCTCGATTTCTGGATTAACTAACAATTCATCTAGAAAACTCTTTGGAAAATATGCTTGATCCTGGGTCATGAAATTTTTTGACATAGTTAAGTAGACATCAGCATTGATCACTTGGTTAATCCATTTATCAACCGTTAGACGAAAACTAAAAATCATAGTGCCAATTCCCACAATCATCGCAACAGAAATACTAATTGCTGCAATTGTAGCTGATTGTCGCTTTAGGTTTGTGCTAAAGTGATCAAAGACATAAGCAGTAGTTAAGTTCCAACTATTAGCTGGTAAGAGTTTAATAAACGTTGGCAAGACGAGAACTAAACTTAGAATGATTAAGCTAGGAGGAACAAATAGCCATAAATCCTTTAGTCCTAATATGATTGGTAGCGAAGCAACAAATAATAAAATTATTCCTAAATAAAAATATCTCGGCACCTTATTGCTAAATACTTGCTCGGAGTTTTCTTTAGAAAGACTGTGTTTAATTGATAACTTTAAGGCCTCTCTGCTGGGTAAGTAGCAAGCAACTAATCCAGTAAATAAAGTTGCTAGGCTTGTAATCAAAATTGTTTGCCACGAAGGAAACAGCAATTGATCGTTTTGATATTTATATAAAGTCTCTAAAGATCTTTGGAAGTAGATTTGTGAAAAATTAGCTAGGATGACGCTTAAAATAATTCCTGTAATAATTGCGATCACAATTATTAGAATAGCTTCAAGGTAGATAATCGATTGGATTTGACGAGGCCTGGCACCCAGCGTACGTAGTATACCAAAATCAGGACCACGAATATTGGTGAGATATGAAAAAATATTATAAATAATTAAAATACTTAAACTGATTGCGATTGCTGCCATGAAATTTAGATTTGCCCGCAGTGCTTTTGTTAACTCAGTTGCGGCTGATTTCATTTGGTAGTTATTCTTAACTGAGTAATCGCCACCAAGAAAACTAACTAGGTCTACTTCTGAGCATTCTCTGATAATTAAATAATCTACAGTTTCGTAGCTTTCCGTTACATCTTGAAAAGTTGCAATGTCAGTAAGGTAATTGTTGTTTTTAAGTAAATGACTAAGCTCCTCCTTAATTTTAAGGGGCAGTAATTTTACTAGATGTTTTTTACCATCAATCTCTAAGGTTTCTTCGGAACTTGTAGGTTTTGAGCTGTAAAATAGGGGGAGGTCAGTTAAATTCTTTTCTAGGTTATTTGCACTAAGAAGGAATAGATCCGTTCCAATTAAAGTCATAGGTAAACGGTTTTCTGTGTAAATAGTTCGAGTACTAATAGGTGTGATTAAGGAGGTTGGGAATTTTCGTTTTATTTTAGAGTATAGTTCGTTTTCAACCGAGGCAGCTGATAAAGACTTCACTACTAACTGTTCAGTACTAAAAAGAAAGTTGGTTTCATTCTTATAGTTATTAATAATATTTTCATTAATTGTTAGAACCGTAGCTAAGATTGCTACCCCAAGCGTCAAGCTTATAATAGTCAGAAAATACTTGAAAATATTTTGTTTAATGTAAGAGAGGGCATAGAGTAATGACATTAGGCTTGGAGTTGATAATCTTGGAGCTGTAGTATTTGATCGGCAAATATTTTTAATTCTTGATTATGTGTGACTACAATAACAGTCTTGTTGTCTTCAACTGCTAGTTTCCTTAGGATCGTCATTACTTGATAAGAATTTTCAGTATCTAAATTACCTGTCGGCTCATCGGCGATGATAACGTCTGGGTTATTAATTAGTGCTCGAGCAATTGCGGCTCTTTGGAGTTCTCCCCCTGAAACCTGATGTGGAAATGAATCAGCCAGATGCTCAATCCCTAGGGTCTTCATTAAGTTAAGACAATCACTGTTTTTGCAGGCCCAACTAGGTAACTTGGCAGAAGAATATTCTTCTTAATACTTAGGGAGTTTAAGAAATTAAAAAATTGGAAGACTATACCAAAATTGTTTGCCCTAATTGTAGCCAGCTGGTCTTCGGAAAGTTGATTAAGGTTACTCGATCGCAGAGAAACTTGGCCGGCATCAGGTAGATCTAAGCCCGTAGCCAAGTTTAGTAATGTGCTTTTACCAGAACCACTTGGACCAAAAATTAAATATAATTTTTTAGGTTCAAATGTAAACGTCAGATTCTTAAGTACCTGACGTTTACCATAAGACTTGGAGACATCTATGAATTGTAACATGCTGACATATGTTTCTCGAAAGAGTAAAGATCCTGTGGTTAGGACGTACTTATTGTAATTTAATTACTAATAAGTTGATACAAGAAAAGATTTTTACCAATTGTGGCCTAGCTTTTGACTTTCGAGCCAAGGGAAAAAACTTTGGGGAGAAACTTTGTTATTGTTTAGAGAAATTTAGGCAAAATAATCGTGAAGTTAATCCAACTGACTATAAGAGGCCAATAAGTTTAAAGTTAAGAAAAGATGTTTTAAACTATAGTGATTATTAGGTCATTGTTGACAGATTTAGATACTAAGGTACTAGCAGGTATTCTTAATAAATTGAATCTATCAAGTTATCATCAAAACTAACTAGCCAGGTTAGCAAATAGCGTATCCCAATCCTGCCTAATGCTTTCTGGGATTGGAATTTGATTATCCTGAAAATTACGATACTCCAAATCTTGAATTTCGCGCCATATCTTAGCATCCATCGAAAGTGAAAGCTTGGAGAAAAATGGTAATAATTTAGAACCACTATCTTTAATAAACTCAGGAGTAAAAAGCCGTTCATTTTTAGTAAATAGCTCACAAAACCCTTGAATTTCCGGCAAAGTTTTCTCTTTAAAATTAATCCATACACGAAGTAATTTAAGATTTTTTTCAGAAAAATCTTGGCTACTAATTGCTTCGTGTGCCAGCTTTAAATCTTGATTAGCCTTAAAAATCTCTTCTAGCACTTCCCGTGCCCTAACAATTCCCATTTGCTGAACTAAATCTGGAGAAGGAAAATTCTTTTTAGCTGTTTCTAAATAAAATGCTATTCGCAGAGCTGGAATACGAATATCAGTATTAATAGTATGAGCGAATAAGGCTTTAAATGGATTATCTCCCTCCACCGGACTAGTTGCTGCGTGAAAAGAATCATGACTGTGCTTAGCAACATCTGTCTCCGCACCAAAAACTTGCGGAGCAACTTTAGCGGCCACCTCAGCAACTAAAGGATATTCCTTCCAACGATCATAAACTAGCTTACTGTGATGATTAATTAATACATGTCGCTTTAACAATCTCTTAATCAGCACATCGCGAGACTCCAAATAGAGTTCAGTATTATTTAAAATTGTTGCTGGAATTTTTGCATTAAGCTCAATGTTTTCAATCAAATCAAAAGCCTTCTGAGGATCATCTGCTCCCAGCTTAACCAAGGCCCGAGCAAGAAATGGACCGCTAAAAATCTGGGTCTTAGCTTTTGTCGTATCTTTAAAAATACTCTCTACATCATCAAGCCCAGCTAAGTATGGCAAGGTATAATCAGAATATAACATTGCTCGCGCTTCGTTATAGGCATACTGGTAGCGATAAGTTGGAAAATCAGTAATCTTGATAGCATCCTTCTCTCGTGCCAAGCTCCGATTCGCCAAAATAATTCCTGGAACAGGCTCTCCTAAAACATAATGCATATGATCATGGGAGAAACGAAATGAAACTGTTCGCTTATCATCGGGCCAAGGATCAGAAAAAATGGGAACAATTGGACTAAAAAAAGGCTTCTCGTCAGGATGATTCATCACTACAGACATAACTCCTAACTCATTCTCGCAGTGGCGTTTCACATGACGATAAACAGGCAAACGACTAAGCAAGCGATCGGCCTCTAAGGACTCTTCTGTCAGGTATGCTTGTTGCCGTGAACCAGAATTAATAATATTACTAAAAATCTTTTGCTCCTTGGGACTAGCATCAAGATTCAAACTATCAGCCTTGACCTGAAAGGCATCTCTAAGAATATAAGCATAAAGGATTAATCTTGGATCGCGAATCGTACCACTCTTAGAAAGCGTGATAATATCATTAACATCTAACATATAAGTATTTAGTGTTTCATCAATCCCTTGAGATGATTCTACTGTTGTCCTTGGATCAAACTCACTAAAAACCACGCCAACTTTTTCTCCATTAAAACCAGGAGAAGGAAAAACCGAAGTTAAAATTGTTGGAGCTCCAATCGGATGATGTTTAATTTCTTCCTCCACTTCAGCTTTCGCTCGAAAGAGTATTTGCTCTGGACCTTCACTTAGCTCCATACTCCCTGCCACAACTTCTGGATTAAGGGGAGTAAGGGTTTGAGCGATTGGATGCTCCGCGGAATCACGAATGGAAATTGCCGGGCGCAAACCTCGTTTAAATTTAATAATCACCTTACCATCAACATGACAGTACGTCGGAACATCAACTGAGTCCGTACCCTTTCTTTCCACAACAGAAATTTCACGCCGAGACTCTTCTCCCAAGCCATTTAGATAGTTAACTTGATAATGATTTAATGTCAGAAAAGTCCTGGCCGGATTTTCAACTGCCGAGATCTCTACGTGTGCAGGCTTTCCTGGATCAACATTTATTGGTCGTAACTGCTCTCTAAACTGTGCTGGTGTTAGAATCTCTTTTGCCAGGGAAGATAAATCAAAATCAGCTGTTATTGAAGATAAATTTAGATCTAGATTTAACTTAATGCCTTTATCATCACAAAATCTAAAAACTGCTAGCACTAATCTTAAGTCATTTATCTCTCCCGCCAGATATTTATCAAGTACGACTTGAGGTTTAAGAAACTCACGAATAATCGGTCCACTAAATTTACTATCAAAAGTTACCACAGCTTGATGTTCTGGCTGATTAACTTCAATCGATCTTGGAAAAGCTAACTCAGTAGAGCCACCTACAGAGGGGAAATAAGCTGAACCTAAAAATTCAGAATTATAATTTTGATCCTTAGGAGTTACTCCAATCTTAGTAGCTAAGAGCGCGGCTGTTGTGGCTTCAATACTAGCCATCCCACGCTCAGCACTAATATACATACCAGGTAAGCAATAAACCATGTCCTCCACTGGATCGATTTTTCTTGTGGCAAGGGCAGGACGATGAACTTTATTGACTGCTACAAAATATTCATCACCTGCTTGATAGTAAGGAAGTAAATCTAAAACATCTTGCTCTTGGTGCATCTGTACACTACGAATAATTGTTTGATCTGCTTCTAGCTCCAAGCCATTATTATCAAAGTAGCGAACTCGCCAACTAGTTACTGAAGCATGAGACTCTTTTCCCCCTGAAAGCTCGGCTATTGGCTTAACAGTTACATTTTTAATTAATCGAGAATCACTGGGATCATATTTTTCAAAGTTAGCAGGAGTCACATGGACTTGCGCAGATCCTGTAGGAATAGCCTTATCGTCTAAATTTAGATCACTAAGATGAAGGTTTAGAGTTAAAGTTGGGCTTGGCATCTATCTACTATTAATCAAATTCAAAAAAGAACAGACTTATTTAAAAGCAATCCATCGGTACAGTTGTGACTCTTCACTAAACAATCACGTAAGAGTCACAACTTTAACAAAATTTACTGACTAAGCTACGACCTGCAGATTCTTATTCGGCATCTCATAACGTCCAACTTTAGACATTCTTGCTTGTTTCTCTTTTGTTCCCACGGCAACAATGTCCATTGTCGCAGTTCGACAAGGCTTAAAGATCCCTCCAACCCCTAAGCTATCGAAAAGCTTCACATTTAAAGCCTTCTCCGCTTCGACAAAGGCCTTAACCTTCGCTACTGAACCAAAACCACTAGTTAAAATTATTTTGATATTTTGATGTCCAGCAACATCAAGCGCAGCTCTTAAGGCATAAACACCTGTAACCGTAACTCCAGTACCATACCAATACTTGGCATCTGGGTGAAACTTGGCTGGTAGCTTTAAGCCTTTAGCTCTCCAACTTTGAGCACTTGGATCATCAGGTCCTGTTAGCCCACCTTGAGCCACATTCTCACCACAAGTATCAACTCGCACTGCTTCCAGTCGATTCCCTAATGCCTTAGCTACGGCTAGCGAATCACTTATCTCACGATTATTATAATCAATCAGCGCAATCCTTGGAACTACTGGATCAATTACTCGATCAAATGCTTTTGTTGCCTCAACAACTGCATTATCTTTGCCATATTTCCAAGCATAAATATTCTCTAAGGCATGCGGTATTGTTCCAACTCCAACACTATCAAAAGAAGATGCTCCAAAATCTGTAGAACAACTTTTTGCTCCGCCTAAATGAGCAGCGTAACTAATGGCGCGGTCTTCACCATAATGCCAATGTCTGGCGCCAAAGTAAGAAACCGGACGACCACCTGCGGCCTCCACAACTTTTCTCATTCGCTCCTCAGCTTCTTTTAAATCAACTTGCCCCACACCATCATTAACTTCCGTAATCTGCTTAGTTAATACTCCCAGATACATAGTTTCTAGCTCGACCATATCTTGAATTGGTCCTTCTAAAGTAATCAACGCATCCTTTGCTTGATAAGTAGACCCTTCAGACACTGCTTTAATTACTCCACCGTGCTCTCTTAGCTGACTATACTGTTCGATTACCGCTACTGCTTCATGAATTCCAGCAACTTCTCCTGGCCCTTGTCTTACAAAGACTTGTGCCTTAACCCATGGGTTTAAACCTTCGGCTTTTAAGATCTCTGCTGTTCTTAAAAAGTACTTATCAGCATACATTTGATTTGTTAATGGCAAATGCTTTTTATAAAGCTCAATCGCCTCGCGACTATGAGCTGGTTGTTGAACTACTTGTTCCTCGACAACTGGAGTAAAACTTTCTCCTGCTAAAACATTCTTACCTAACCCAGCTTTATCTACTTCCATTACTTTCCTCCAAATCAAAAATCTTAATTTGGAGTTTGGCAATTTTAATAGTTATGTGCTATTAATTGTTAAAATTAACATTAATATTATTAAATTATAATAATTATGAAACTATCAGATAAGGATCGCCGAGTTTTACAGTGCGTCGAGCTACAAGCAGATTTACCAATTGAGAAGATTCGCAAAGCAACTAAGCTTCGAGAACATTCCATTCGCTACTCACTAAAATCCTTGGAAGATAAACGAATCATTCAAATGATGCCCTTCATTAACGTCACAGCTCTGGGCTACACGATGTACAACATCTTTTTTTCAATCATGTCTGAAAGTGCCAAAACAAAACAAACCTTAATGAAAGAACTACAAGCGACTTCTGAAATTCTGTGGGTAGCGGAGATGGGATCTGAATATCAATATTGTCTCGGAATTTGCGCTAAGAGTATTCATGACGTGCACGAACTGCTTTATTCGATGACTAAAAAAACTGGTAATGTTTTTTTTCATAAAACTATCTCGGCTCAATTCTCAGCAACTTTTTTACCAAGAAAATATTTAGGTTCAAATTATAAAAAAGATCAAAAGCTAAGTATTGAAAAAGTTGAGCATAGCATTACAATCGATCAACTCGATGAAAAAATTCTTTCAATCATGGCTCGAGCTGGTAGCGCCTCTCGTCGGCAAATGGCCACAGAGCTTGATGTTCCACTCTCCACCTTCGAACTGCGAGTTAAGAAAATGGAAGATAAAGGAGTTATCTCTGGATATGTTTATGGAGTTGCTTCAGAAAAATTTGGCTTACAGTCTTACAAACTATTACTGTTTGCCAAAGGAATCGATGCCAACCTTCGTCAACAATTATTAGAATTTGCTCAAGCAGAGCAAACAATTACCGCCTTCTATGAATGTTTAGGAAATTGGGATTATGAATTTAACCTTGAAGTAGAACTAGCAGAACAAGTAATGAATTTAACTCAGAAGATTTATAGTAATTTTAGTAATCAGATCCAAAGTATTAAGGCGATTCCTAAGTTTAAAGATTTAAAGTTTGATCTCTTTCCACATCAATCAAACCCTAAGACTCCATCAAAGCTTTAACTACTCCTAGGAGCAACTTTAAATACTTTTACTTTCATTTTTAATAACTACTTAATCTTGGAGTGGAGGTTGGTTAACAACCTCCACCATATTAATTTACAAATTAGTTAGTAATCCTAATTTATCAGATACTGCTGATAGTCCAGCAGGATCACTAATATGCACGACATTAAGCAGACGAGCGATGTCCTCATTTGTTGGAACTCGGTCTGAAGAAAGTAATGTTCCACGAGCTAGAGCATCACTATTATACAACTCGGGAATCTTTCCTTCCTTTGCTGCCTGTACAAGCTGTTCCGCAGCACGACCTGTACCGTCAACTATAATTACAGGAATATTTTTACTAAGTGCTAGCAAGGCTTCATCTAAAGTAACATCACCGCCATTAACAACACCAATAGCAGCTTTATATCCCGCACCTTGCATCTTCTCTAGTGCACTCAAATACCAGCGAACATCACCGTTCCAACCCTGATACTCAAAAGCTGATTCTTGAGTAAGAATATTTTGATGTCCTCTAGGATCTAACTCAGCTCCGTACTTAGAAGCAACAACACCTCCCTCTTCTTTTAACCTTAGCCGATATGTCGCTGGAGTAGATCCCCAAGCTACTGCGTCGGTAACTCTGGCAACATAATAGGGAACTTGCGTAATCATCACTGACTCTGCTCCGTCCTTGTCAAAATCCTGAGTTCCACCAGAGCCAACAGAACCTTGAAAATGTCTTAAGCCATCAGGAGACACCAAGCCCTTGGCAACAAATTTCATTAAGTCCTCGACCTGCTCTGGATTAAAACCTTTACACCCACCAGCCCATCTAACAACTACATCGGCCTTTGCTTGCTTGCCAAGAGTTACTAAAGCATCAACTGCCGCTGCTTGATCAGACATTCTGATAATATCAAGCCAACTATGCTTTGCTTCACGAGCAATCACTAAAGGATTTTTCATGACATCCTTAAAACCTAATTCCGCATCATGCGGTAGTTCAAAGACTCTGGGAGCCTTTGGTAATGCTCCCAGAGCACCCTGATCTAAACCTGTTTCAACCTTTGGTCCACCATCCATTCCTGCACCCATTTTTTTCCCTTTTTAAAATACTAAGCCCAGTCAGTAACTAGTCCTAGCTTGTTAATTGCATCGCGAATTGACTGCTGATTTAAATCCACCACAACAGCACAAGGGTTTTCACTCAGCCATTTCGCATCATTTGCAAATTTGTCAGCGACACCGCCACTACCTTTAATTAAGAGAATTTTTGTTCGATCATTGGAATCAGCCTTGGCAGCCATGCTCCAATCCACTAGCTCTTGTTCTACCGTACTAAGGGTAAACGCCTGGTTTGAGACTCTGCCACCAAAAACCACTAATGTAGTGTTCCAAGATTTTTTAGATAGATTGGCACAAAGCCTTAAACATTCTTTTGCTTCATCAGACCAGGTAAATGAATGATTGGTATCAGGTTGAATCATAATACCAATGTTAATATCGGGATTAACTCGAGTGAAATAACCATCTTTTTTATCAGGCGAAGAATGATCATGAACATCTACCAACAAACCAATATCCTGAACCAAGTGAGTAGAGACATCTACCTTAGGTACAATGCCAATTAAAATTAAATCAGGATCTTTTTCTTTAAGTACAACCGGCACATCAGTAATTGTTGCGCGCACTTGGCCCGATTCCAGATCAAGTATCTGTGTTCCACCAAACATATGGAACCCTTTTACTCCTCTAAAAGCATTGAGAACTTCTGGTAAATCTTTGGCATATTCTCCAATGTTAGCTGACCAGCCAGTCCATCTAATAACTTGTTCCGGCACTCCTCTTTGAGCAAATTCAAAAATTAATTTCTCAGAGCGTTCCGTATCATTTTTCCAAACTAGCTCCGTCGGCATTTTAGAAAGTAAAAATTCACGAAGCGAAATATCTTTTTCTACACCAGGAGCTGTAACTGTTGCTGGAGCGGAGCCTGCAAAATTAATATTAGTTCTAGATGGTGGCTCACGACCCCCACTAGTAAAACTCTCTCCAGAGAGATCTGCCAATGTGAGCGCAGCTTGATGTAACTCTTGACCCATTTTGATCTTCTAGTAAAAATTCTTCAAAATAAATTTAGCTGAAGCGATCGGACTAATCCCGAGGCTCTTGAAAGTAAAAAAAATTATTGGCTGATTTAAGATTTCGGACGGAAAGGAATTATTATTAAGGAGTTTTTCGACTCCCTGAGGCTGAGAGTCTAATAGACTGCCCCAAAACGAGAATATCTTCAATGATTTTGATATATTAACAGCGACAAACAAGCTAGAGGAGAGAATCCACATATTTGAGTTTTTACAACTTATCACAACTTCCACCCTTAAATAAGCAATTTGCAACTTCTCCGAGTAGCCGTTCGGCAACTCGAGAAAAGATCAAACTTAAAAATCTAACTAGCAATAACAATTGTTCCTAAACAAATCGTAATCACCGAAAATGCCTGTGAACGATAAATCTTTTCCTTAAATAAAACTGCGCCCATTACTAAACTAATTAAAAAACAAAATCCTTTGTTAAAGACTTCAAAATAACCGGCAGAAAAAGCTTGTAAACAATATAGTTCTGCTAGATAGGCAGAAGAACCTAAAAGAAAAATTATGCTAATTTCTTTTTTAAATTTGTAATTAATAGATACTCTTATCTCTCTAAAGAAAATTAAACTTAGAAAGGTAAGAGCAATTAAGGAAGTGCCTAGGCCATGAGTCGCAAGCGAGGCATAATTTAAGGCTTGATGATCAACGGCAACACCTATCCCCCAAAAAGATCCGGCATAGATCATTGGTAAAGATTTTTTTCTAACTAAAAATATCGTTCCTAGCAAAATGAGAACTAAGCCTAGCAACAAATTATTGCTAGGAATAATTCCAAAAAAAAGATCACTTAAAACTGTTAGTAGCGGTGAAATACCAAGGAGTGGAATTACATCGGAAAAGCGATTATCTCTTAAGGCTAAAATAAAATAATAGCTACCTAAAGTTTGAGTTACTCCAGACAGGAGGAGTAGCGGTAGATAGTTTAAGGTGAAATTATAGTTTTTGGGCAAACAAGCAAAGACAATTACCTGACTAAGAAATGTAAAAAATAAGATGCTAGCTATTGGCAAAACTTTACCAAGCATCTTACGGTAGATGTCAAACACTGCCCAAATGAGAGTAGTTAATAATAGCAATAACATCCTAATACATCCCATGACTAATCGGAATCCTACGACCAAAACCAAAAGCTTTTGGTGTGACACGAATCCCGGGAGCCGCTTGTCGGCGTTTAAATTCATTAATTTTAATTAACCTTAGAGTTCGATCAACGACTGCTGAGTCATAAAGCTGATGGAGTTCTCCTCTAGTTAATTGTCGATCAATAATATCATCCACTAGCGGTGAAAGAATGTCATAGTCTGCCGGTAGATTCTGAGCATCTGTCTGTCCAACTTCTAATTCGGCAGAAGGCAAGCGAATGATTGTGGTTTCTGGTATGACCTCTTTTCTTTTTAAAGCATTGTAAAACTTTGCTAATTCATAAACCCGTAATTTATTAACATCACTAATTACCGCAAGACCTCCACACATATCACCATACATTGTACAGTAACCAAGGGCAGTTTCTGTTTTATTTCCACAACTAATCACCAATCCAAATCGATCTTCGTTGGTATATTCCATGATAATAATTCCGCGAAACCTTGCTTGCACATTTTGCTTGGTTAAGTTTTCTGGCTGATGACCGTTAGCATCAACAAAGCCTGCTAGCCAATCACGGTACAATTGAGCAATGGGACGAACATCAACCTTAGCACCTAAATTATTAGCTAACGTAATGGCATCATTTTTTGTTTCATCGGAAGTAACATGCGAAGGCATTGTCACTGCCGTAACATTTTCAGCCCCCAAAGCCTCAACTGCCAGAACTAAACCAACAGCAGAATCAATTCCACCACTTACTGGAATATAAGCATGCTTCATGCCAGAGCGTCGGAAGTATTCTCTAGTACCAAGGACTAGGGCATCAAACACTTCGTGGATTTCTTGGGCAGTATCTAAAACTAAACTTGCTGGCTCACGTAGATCGATTTGATAAGTTTCTTCTTTACCGAACTCTCCCGTCTTATAATATTTGCCATTACTGCCCCGGGCGAGACTTTGTCCATCAAAGGGAATTTCTCCATGATAAGAATCAAAAGCGCCAACTAAGTTATTGTAAAGAAATGGAATGTCTCGATCCTGTAGTAAATGATCAATTAACTCGGCACGCTTTTGGATTTTACCCGGCTCAAAAGGCGATGCTGATAAATTGATTAAGAGCTCTGCTCCTTGATCAATTAATCCTTGATAAACTTTTGTTTCATAACCCTTATCCCAAAGATCTTCGCACACTCCAATCCCAACTTTAATTCCCTGAATTTCTACTAAGTTAGATCCATTACCTGGAGTGTAGTAGCGTTTTTCATCGAAGATATCGTAAGTCGGGAGTAGTTGTTTACGAATAATGTTTGTAATTATCTTGTCTTGAATTACGGCTACAGAATTATAAAGTAGCGCTGTTCCGTCAGGGCCAATTTTATCAAAGTCTGGCTCGACAAATCCAACTAAGGCAGTAATGCCTCGACATTCTAAAGCAATCTTTTCTAAATACTCTAAATTCATTTCTACAAAATCAGGATTCTTGACTAAATCTAAATGGGCATAGCCAGGCAACACTAACTCTGGAAAAACAATTAATTTTGACCCAGCTTTCTTTGCTAGTTTAATTTGCTCAATAATTTTTTTAGTATTAGCCTCAAAGCATCCAGGGTCAGTAGTAATTTGAGCCATAGTGACTTTTAAATTGAGACCCTTAGCTACCTGAGCACCTGAGCCTTCCACTTCAGTGGAGGCTGAAGGTAAACCAGTAGTACTTGCTAAAATATTCTCTCTAACTTGCAACATTTTTTTCTCCTTGATTTATCACTAAAACTTTAAGTGGTTGAGGGGAGATGCCAATTTGCAACTTTGTTCCCATCTTTAAATCGATCCGCACTAAAGAATCTGCCGAAATAACTCCTTGTGAATCATTAAGCGAGGTAACTGTAACCTGCTGAGCGTGATTAATTTCTCCTGTAATTAACTTGGCACTGACTATCTTTCCACGATAAGGGGAGGTTAAGAGAAATGCTCCAATTTGATTTGTCTTAGCAAAAATATTTCCACCTGGATGAGCAAAAGCATTCTCCGAGTGATACCAACCAGTAGAATTTGCTCCCGTAGTAATTAGTAAGCCAGATCCCTTTTGCTCTTCCACAACTCCGTCTACTTCCAGCAAGTGCCGGGACATATTGGGACGCTCTAGTTCTCCAATAAAAAAGTCTCCACTACACCTAATTCGGCGACCATCTTCTAAACTTGCTTCTAGGCGAGTCCAGTCTTCAATTAAGTAATCACCAGTGATAATACTTTTTAGAATCTCTTCAAATTGATCACTGCGATAATAAGTTAAAGCTCCTTCACTTAATTGTGGATCGGAATTTACACCCACAATAAATCCATCCTCCATGAACTGCGCCACAAATTGAAAATGATTATCTCCGCCTAAGGCAATTACTAGCTTGGCCTTTTGCACCTGCTGATAACTAATATCATTTCGATTAATAATCTGATCGGGGCTTAAAATTTGTGATAAATTTTGTAAGCTCGTTTGCTGTCTTTGATGACTACCAAGAATCCGATCAACACTCAGCCCTTGTTCTTGATAACGCTTTAATAATTGATCCTCAGAGATTTGGAGTCTACGCTGGTCATACTCTAATTTTGACTCTTTACTAACAACTAGAATTTGATCTAAGCGTATTTTCTCAGGCTCTAGCATTGTGGGCTTTCTCCGAATCTCAGAGAAAGCTTCTCCTCCAGAATTTATTAATTGTGGATTCATCAGTGGATTCATCTTAGATTGCCTTTCTAACAAGCAAAGTTTCTAAGGAGAATTCTTTAACGGCGTCTGGGATTGAGATTGTTCCCATGGCCGAACTTTTACGCCCACTAAAAGGCAAGTAATCTGGTCCACGTTCACAAACTTGATTAATATTTACTCGCGCAGTCAGTCTTTGTAATGGTCCTGCTAATGCATTAATTTCAGCTTCGTCTTTACTAAAGATACTTGCTTGCTGACCAAAAGGTGAATTAGCTAAAGCTTCTAAAATTTCACTACTATCATCATAGGGAATTAATGGCACAACTGGACCAAACTGCTCCTCATGAAAAATCTTCATTTTAGAATTTACATCACCAAGCACAACTGGATGATATAAATTACTCTCTTTTGCTCCGCCATTTTGATTTAAGACTTTAGCTCCCTGTGCCACAGCATCACTAATAAATGCATCCAAGGCATCTGCTTTATTTGGCTCTGCAACAGGAGTAATAAAAACTCCCTCCTCCCATGGCTGTCCTACTGTTAATTGATCAACTTTGTAAGCTAAAAGCTTAGCAAAATCTTGATACACAGATTTATGCACAAAAATATTTTTAAGCGCCGTACATCTTTGACCATTAAAACTAAGTGCTCCTTTAATCACAGCATCAACGCTCTCTAATAAGTCAGCATTGGCCGTAATTATTGCTGGATTTTTTGCACCCAGGCCCAAAACCATTTTTAAACGATGGGGAGCAGGATGTTGCTTACTAAGAATATCAGCAACCTTAGTGCTACCAATAAATACTAAGGCATCAATATCTCCTGATTGCATTAACGGTGTTACTACTTCTCGGCCATCACCATAAACTAGGTTGATTGCACCTGCTGGAAATGCTTCTTGAAAGGCTTTAGCTATTGGTCCATAAAGCAGAACTCCTTGTTTTGCTGGCTTCAGGATCACAGTATTCCCCATTAACAATGCAGGTAAAACAGTTGTTAAGGTTTCATTTAATGGATAGTTAAATGGTCCCATGCAGAGAACTGTCCCAATTGCTTCCCGAGAATATTTAACTTCCATCCCGCCAACTTGTTCTACTTTATTAGCAGTAGCTCTAAGATAAGTAATTGTCTCTTCAACATATTGCACCGTTCGATCAAACTCTTTAGTTGCATCAGGTACAGACTTACCAATCTCCCAAACAATTAGTTTGACTATTTCAGCTTTAGATTTTTCTAATGCTTTTAAAAATACCTCTGTGGCCTCAATTCTTTTCTCTAATGTTGCGCTCGGCCATTCTCCAAGACCTTTGCCATAGGCTGACTTCGCAGAATCCAAGATTTCCAAAGACTCCTTACTGCCTAAAAGTGGATATGACCCAATAAGGCTCTGCTTAACATTATTGGTTAAAGGAGAGAAAACATTTTCTTGCTCACCAAACCAGTTACGAATCTCTCCATTTACTAAATAACTCCGTTGATGAAGCGCGCTCTTAAGCTCCCACGTTTCTGGCACTTTAATAGCTTCAATATCAACCTTTGTTTTTTCTGCTACACTTATTGGAAATGATTGCATTGCTAACATTTTACTCTCCTATTAAAATTTATTAAGCACTTAAATTAATTTCTCTTCCAGTAGCTTGCTCGATGCCTGGCAAGATAGAACGACTTTGAACAATCGCTACTCCACTAGCCGTCAACTCACGCAAGGCTTTTAAATCGTCTCCGGGATTAATATTAACTGCGCGCGTTGCATCTAGAATCAACTCCGTTTTGTACCCAAGCTCCACAGCATCAAGCGCCGTGGCCTTTACGCAATAATCAAGTGCTAATCCACAAACAGAAACTTCAATATCTCGCGGGGAAATTTGTAATCGCTTAGCAACATTTTTTAAGAAGCTATCTAATTCCGTTTGATTAAGTTTGGCGTTATCAAAGAAAGCACTATAGCTATCAATCTCAACCTTTGTTCCTTTAATAATGACTTGGTCAATTTTATCGCTAGCTAACTGGGGATGAAATTCCGCTCCAAAACTTCCTTGGATACAATGATCTGGCCATGGACCATTTAGATTATTAGATGCAAAACTAGAATGATTACTTGGATGCCAGTCCTTACTAGCAATAACTAAATCATAAATACCTGAAGCAATTAACTGGTTGGCAACAGCAACAACTTGATCTCCTTGCTCTACAGCTAAATTACCACCAGGACAAAAATCATTTTGTATATCAACTAAAAGTAGTACTTTCATTCCTTCTCCTAAAAACATGACTATGTTTAGAAGATAAGGATTTTTAGACTTATTTAGAAATGAATGTTAAAATTAACAATATATTAACCAAAGCATGTTAATTATAAGGAAAATGCACCCGTAAAGCACTTTTTTCGGTAAAAATGAAGTATCTTGGGATCAAGATTACAACTACAAGGCCTCATTACAGACTAGAAACTATTATTAATAATTACATTCATACCTAAGGCACAGAACCTAAACTTTTAGTCTGTTGCATTAGAAATTATCGAGAAATAGGTTTGATATAATTGTGGTAGCAAAAAGTGCGGAGAAATTTTTTGTGACTTTTTATCGATTGCTTTTAATTAACAAAGCATTGTTCAAGACGAACTTTTAAATTATCTATAGACACTAGTGCAAGTATCTGAATAATCAAAAGCGATATACCTATGGAGTTTTTTATAATAAACACTCATGGTAGAATATTCGTAACCCATAACGAAATCTGAATATTCAGTACTTCGAGTGCCATCGCAATGATAAGTAAGGAAGCCATATTCTAGGCGATGATCCTCTGGTGGCCGACCATAAATATTACGGCCAAGAAACGACACGAAGATAACATCTGGATTATTTACAAATCCTGGCAGTAATTCATTAGTAGAATAACCTCCAAAAATACTCGCTCCATCAGCAGTAAAGGAAACTGATATAGAATGAGAGTCATCTCGATTACCAATACCAACGCCATATGGCAAATCCACTGGAATGTCGGGATGATCTGCTGTAAAAGCTTCCGATGCTGTCATTAATGACCTAAGTTGACTAAGAGCAACAGTATCATTAGCCACCCTGCGATAAGTACTAAAGCTTGAGATAGCCATACTTGCCAGAATGCCAATTATTGCAGTCGTCACTAGCAACTCCACTAAGGTAAATCCTTGATTCATTCTACTAACTTGATAAGTTTTCATTTACTAGCTTATTTTGAACAATTAGCTCCAGACTAGCGCATGCTACATCCTCTTAGAACATAGACGATTCTAACCCTATTTTATCACTAACTATTCATGGGTTCAATGATTTGATTTTGACTTAAGGATCAAACGCGCAATTTATCTAAGATAATTTATAAATTTCTTAAATCAGGGCAACTAAATGAGTAACTTCAGATCGACGATTTGCGATCTGAAGTCTAAGCAAAACTTACTGAAGCTCTAAAACATAGGGCTCCTGACCTTTACTTTGCGTATAGGCTGAAAAGAATAATTTTTGATTATTATGATAAAAACCTTCTGGATAACTACCATCAGTCCCAGGTAGAATGTCTGCGACAAGAACAGTCTTTTCGGCAGTGCCATTAGTTTTCCAAAGTTCTACCCCATTAACAGCATCGTCAGCTTGAAAGAAAATAGACTTCTTCCCTGGAACTTTATAAAAATCCGACGCATAAGAATTGCCAGCGCCTGGATTAATATCTTTAAGCATGGTACCAGAACCAACACCCGAACCTGCCGTCCAAGGCTCAGAACCATTGATACCATTATCTGCATGAAAAATTACCTGCTGGTTAGAGATCGCCACAAGTTGATTAATACTAGAACCTAGAGCACCAGCGTTAATATCATTTACCAAGACTGTTCCAGCTTCTGTCCCATCACTAGTCCAAAGCTCTTCCCCATGTACTCCATCATCTGCTAAAAAGAAAAAGGTTCCACCTGAACTAACAAGCGCTCTGGGATAAGAGCTTCCAGTCCCAACAGTAATGTCACGAACAATTGTTGTACCAACAGAGGTTCCATCACTAACCCAAAGCTCATTTCCATGCGCCGACTCACTTGCTACAAAAAACACGCGATCTCCAACGACAACAAACTCTTCCGGCGAAGAACCATTTACTCCAGCACGAATATCAAGCAAGAGATTCGTCCCAGTAGTAGTGCCATTACTAACCCATAATTCTTCACCATGATCAACATCATGAGCAGCAAATAAAATCTTATGTCCTAAATTAACTATCGTGCCAGAACCAAGAGAACTCCCTGTCGGATCGATATCCTTAACTAGCTTAGTTCCAGAACTTGTTCCATTAGTTACCCAAAGCTCAGTATTATCAGTGCTATCATTTGCTGTGAAAAAATACTTCTTACCAATATGAGCTCTGCTCAGTGTGATATTAGATCCTGAAAACCCTGGATTAATATCTTTTAACAATTTAGTTCCTATTTTAGTTCCGTCAGAAACCCAAAGCTCCGTACCATGGGCCTTATCTCTAGCAATGAAAATTGCCTGATTAGTCAACCCTAGTCTAATAAATTGCTCAGGCTCAGACTCCCCAGATTTGTTAATGTTTTTTAACATCTTAGTTCCTGCTCTAGTTCCGTTTGTTAAATACAACTCTTCGCCCTTTGGCCCCTCAGCAGTAAACAGAACCTGTTCTCCAATACTTTGAAATCCATATGGATTGCTACTTGAATTTTGATTTGGCAAACTGTCATCAAAAAGAACTCGAGAATTAGCAAGCGTGCCATCAGTAAAATAAGCCTGTCGCTTCCGACCAATTGTTGCTGGTAATAATATATTAGTACTCGTTGCTGTTTGAGTTATTAATCCAAGATAAAAGATAGCTTCGCCATTAAATGCTGAGGGTTCTCCTGGATTTAAGTCCTGAAATAAATTTGTTCCTGAAGGAGTGCCGTCAGTTAGCCAGAGCTCAGTTCCATGAATGGAATCATTAGCCGGCATGACTAGCGTAGAATTTCCTCGGTAAATACTATAGATACCCGAGGCGCCTTCTCCAGGAAAGATATCCTTTAGAATTTGAGTACCACCATCCGTCCCATCAGTTACCCAAGGCTCAGACTCTCCAAGCGTAAGATTATCACAGAGAAAAACATTTTTTCCATTAATTGGACGAAACCCGTTATAAGTGATGCCTGCAGTATTAAAATAAAGCGAGTAAAGTCCTCCGGGTATGCAATCCAAATCTTTAAAAGAATTCGTCCCAGCGAAAGTCCCATTTGTGGTTTGCAACTTTCCAGTAATGTTAGGGCCAGCAGCATCAATTGTACTAAACAAAACAGAGGAGGTAATATCTGAAAAATTCGCAGCATAGCTAGATACCGAACCAGCATGAATATCTTTCACAAAAGATGTGACAAATCCATCAAATTGCCAAAGCTCGCTACCATGAATGGAGTCATCAGCAGCGAAGACAACCTTACCAATAGCCGAATTATAGGTATATCCATTTGGATTGGAAGAACCCGTACCAGGATTTATATCAGACAAGATTGAAGGAGGTCCACCCAAAGTGAACCAAGGTTCGCGACCCGAATCAGCTTTAGTTGCTGTAAAAAAATAATATCCACCAACTTGATAAAAACCATCAGGATCAGAAGAAGCAGCCCCAGGGTTAATATCTCCAAAACTTATTGTTCCAGCAGCACTACCATCAGAGTACCAGAGCTCACGCCCATTTACTCCATCATCAGCAGCAAACAAAATTGTTGTTGAGCTAGGAATAAGATAAAACTGTTTTGGTAAAAAGGAGTATGTAATCCCAGAAGCTGAGCCAGGATTAATATCTTTAACCATAGAAGTTCCTAAAGCCGTGCCATCAGAAACCCAAAGCTCAGCACCAGTAGCTGGCGTTGTGGCTGTAAAATAAATTCCTGGCTGACCAGAAAGTTGCACTGGAGTAAACCCTAAAGGTTCTGACCCTGCCGCTCCGGGATTAATATCCTTAACGAGAACAGTTCCTGCTTCAGTACCATCAGTAACCCATAACTCACTTCCTAGTTCTGGAGTCTTACGGGAGAAGAAAGTCTTTGTTCCAGACTGAACGCTAATTAAGCTACTTTGAGCAACACCAATTTTATTTAAATCCCCCAAAGATTTAGGACCCGCCGCATGACAGTTAATTGCAGTAACAAAAATTATCAGGAAAGGGAGCAGGGCTTTATTCATAGAGATTGAAAGATTAAAATCGTTGGCCATTGTGGCAAATAAACCAAATTATTGAAACAACTTTTTTATTCTTTAGGGAGCATTCTCTTAAGTGGTTCGAACTACTGAATATTAAAAAGTCCTTGAGCAAGAGAACTAGATTCCCCATGATCGATCTGCAAATTAATCTCTCTTAATTTTGCTAACACTAGATGTACAGCCTTTGTTACAATCTCAGCATTCGAATCAACTGAGAATTTAGAATGACTACGTAGTTGAAATGGAACCAAAGAATGAGCCGATGCTAAATAAGTTTCATCAAAAGAATTTTGCTCAATTGCGTGCATATCAGGATTTCGATCTCGATTTCTAGAATTTACTAGATGGTGATTTTCTAAATAGACAAAAGCTCCATCAAGGGTTTTTTGAATACTACCATCGTGTAATTCCATTTCCACTGGACCAACAGTTGCGCAGGCTAACCTCTCTCGATTTAATGATTCATAGTAGCCATCTTCTTGAAAGCTATATAGCTCCTTGGCAACACTTTGCCGAAGAGGATAAATATCTTGCACACCTTCGATCGAAGCTAACTCTGCTAATCTTTTTGAAACCTCCATCATTGCCGATATTTTAGCAACACCACCAAGCCCACTACCAGCATCTAACACTATTTGGGCATGTTCCTGACTTTGTACATTAAAAGCTACAAGGTCTTGATCCGTAGCTGTTGTTCTTTGTTTTGTGACTTCATCCTTTAAGCTAGTTTTTACCCGAGCTCTTAATTCAACACTCTCACCAGCAGGAACTTTTACTAATAAAACACGCTTATCTTGCAGGCAGATTTGCAACTGATCATAATCAAAATCCTGCCGATTAATTCTTAAAAAAAGATGTCCACTTTCAGCAACAACGATATTTTCTACTAAACGCTGATAGATTAATTCCGCATCAGGAAGTGCCTGAGTCGCTTCTTGATAATTTTTTAAAAGTGTCACCAGCGTTGGCAGTATTGTTGGATCAGATATTTCCTTAGGAAATTGTTTGACAATTGATTCTGGTAATTGACGAAAGGCATGGAAGTACTCAGCATTAATACTTCCTCCTGTGGATAGCAATGCTTGCCGACGCTCAGCTAAAAGCCTAGCTTCTAACTCCTCCTGCAAGGGATAGCCTGCAATATACTCCCCAGTTCCAACCAGTGCGCCTGCTTTACTTTTTGACGGAACCCCGTCTTGATTGGAAGAAAGTAACTCAAAAAATCCGCCCAAAATTCGATCTGTCTGTTCAGTAACAATTGGATATTCGCTACGCAATCTTGCTAAGACAGGCTCCCTTCGATCCAAAACACATGGCAAGGTAGACAGTACTACATACATTAAATAATTTTCTTCTTGAAAAGCTCGCTCCACTCCATGGGTATTACTGACAAATTGAGAGAAGTCTTTGGCATAGGCATGATAAGCCTCTAGCTCAGTGCTAATTGACTGCTTTAAACTTGGATTGGCATCAAACAACATTCGCCAAGTATAGTTATGCATCGAAGCCGTAGTAACTTCGTAGTTTATTAATAATTTGTTAGCATTTAAATGATCGACACTATAAATATCATTGCCCCAATTTTGAAACTCTTTCGTCCGGGCTGCTAAGTCATAGAGCAACCAAGAATGTCCCCAATCATGCGTTGGAATCATTAATAAATAAGTCATCGATTGCAACAAAGGGTTTTCGCTTAATGTTTTCTCTGGGAAAGTTTTCTCATGCCATGCCATTAGATTTTGAACAATCTTATTATCTAACATATAAAGTGGATAATCTTCTTCAAATCCATCAAATAAGCACTTCCCAACACAAAAACGAAAAACATACCCAGAATCTTTTTGACCTTCTTGTTTAAATAAACGCGGAGACGCTGTGGCGCTAATACTTAAATCACCAATCTGTGCCTTGCCATTAAACACCTGTGTCTTAGTTAAATCACCAAAACCATAAGTCCCCGAACTTTTTCCTTCTAATAAATCGGCAACTATCACTGGGGTAGAGTTCATCAGCGTTCGCATCATGAGCATTCGCTGCCTGGCATAAGGCTTGGGCTGAATGGTTTTTAGATTTTTAAAAAGCCCGACAACTTCGGCTAATTCTACATTCTGCTGATCGGCTATTTGCGCTAATTCTTTAAAGACATGTGGCGTTAAATGATTATGCTTAGCAAGCAGTTCCTTAAAGTCTTCATCAGCAATTCCTAAACGCTTTGCTAAGACGTAAGAGCGACGCTCATCATTAGCCCAAAGACCAACAGCTTGATAATAAGGAGAAAGCCGATCTAATTCTAGATTAACTCTTTCGGCAAAAGTATGAGTCGCTAAAGAAACATTTTTAATAAAACGAATTCTTTCCTCAGAATCGGCTTGAAAAGCGATATGAAAACCAGAAGGCTCTACGTTACCAAAGGAAAGCCGTGGAGATCCTAAAGAGGCTAAACTAATCTTGGTTGGTAAACTTGGGGCACTACTAATCTTCATTACAATTTTGATTATACCAAAAAGCTATCCTTAAAAAAGCTACTAAGAATTTAAAATGATTTTTACAGTACCCAGCTAATTTTGCTTTTGAGTTGCAATCAGCTTCCTGCTAATATTCCTACCATGGCCGCAACTAGTTTATTTTCCTCACCAATAACTTCCCTCAATCTAAAATCAGGATTTAGCATTCCTAAGATTGGTCTAGGAACCTGGGGGATTGGAGGATTTGCCCAAGCAGATTTTTCTAATGATACTACTGAAATCGAATCCCTCCAAAAAGCATTCTATCAAGGATTAAAACATGTCGACTTAGCTGAGTTCTATGGAGCAGGGCATACTGAAGAATTAGTAGGTCAAGCGTTAACTGGATTTAAGCGAGAGCAGTTCTTCTTAACATCCAAAGTTCTACCAGCTAATGCTAGTTATGATAATTTACTAAAAGCTGCCGAAGGTTCGCTGCAAAGATTAAAAACAGATTACTTAGATCTTTATCTACTACATGGGCCAAGCCTAGAAATTCCTATCGCTGAAACAATGTTAGCACTCAATAAATTAAAGGCAGAAGGGATCATCAAAAACATTGGCGTTAGTAATTTCTCTCCGGAACGCCTAAGCGAAGCACAACGACACTCCCCAGCTAAAATCCTTGTTAATCAAGTACAATATAATCTTCAAGAACGAGAAGCAGAAGACCGGGGAGTATTACGCTACTGCCAAGAAAACGATTTAGCCTTGATTGCTTGGAGACCTTTAGCTCTAGGCTCACTTAGTAACAATGAATCTAACATCCTAAGTCAGATTGCTAAAAAGCATTCCGCAACAAATGCTCAAATCGCTTTAGCTTGGCTGGTCTCACAGGATAATGTTGGAACAATTTTTAAATGTAGTAATCCCCAACACCTCTTAGAAAACCTAGGCTCACTAAAAATAATACTTAGTCCTGAAGAAATTGAATTGCTAAGAAAAGATTTTCCGAATCAAATTAAAATACCCAAGCGCCCCTTGCTTTAGATTATGCAAGCTAGGCAAATAGTATTATTGCTCAGCTACGCGTATAACAATATCTTCTAGTACTACTTGAGCAAGGCGATCCTTCCAGACATCTGATTTTTGGGCAGTTAGAATAAGCTCATCTTTAATAAACTTAGCGATGGCTGGTGACAAGTTAAGACTCAGCGAATCGGCCATGCCGGAACGAATAATTAAACTAAGTAGTGCGCTGCCCCCACCAGATATTGCTTGCCCACCAAGTGCCTTAGAAATAATATCTTTTTCTGCTAAGAGCAGATGAACAGAGACTTGTTGAACAACGCCTAGAGCATTCATACGATTTTGCAAAATAAACTTCTGGGTAAATTTACCACGAGAATTAGCCTTACTCAATTAACAGAGAGCAGTATTTTTATTAATTTTCAATCTCTCCTAGTATAATCCTGCAAATGCTGTTTTAATTCTTTTAAGATCTCTTGGCAGTTAGGTAAATAGCCGATTCCCGTCCTTCGAAACAAAAAATCATCTAGCGTTACAGCTTGTTCTAGTTCAAAAGCATTATAAATCTCCCCCCTGAGACAATCTCCTCCAACTACAGATCTCATCTCTAAATTATTAAACAGGCTGATATCTCGTGGTAAATTAAATTGCCGACGTTTACTACCGGAAAAATCTTGTCTACTTAAATCCGTGCTTTTCGAATCAAGCTTAAACAGACTTAGCTCTTTAAATTGAGCTTTGGAATATTTTCCTATTCTTTCTAGCGCTAGCTTAAATCCCTCCTTCGCCGTCCATTCACTGGTTGTATACTTGCCACCGTAAAGTGAAATAATTCCCTGATCTTGAGTCCAATGATGCTTTCGAGAAATCTGCGCTGTGCCTTTTGGGGAATTTTTCCTAACTGGCAATGCTCTAATTCCAGCAAAAGAATAGTGAAGCGTTGCTTCGTTTAAATTACTATCTGGTAAATCTTTTTTTAATCTTTCTAAAATCTCAGTAATCTCATCAGCACTTGGCTTAGGATCCTCTACTAAGCAATCAACTTCACGCTCCGTTGTCCCTACTAAAGTTCCTGCGAAATGAGGCCAGACAAAATAATATCTAGCTTTGCCAGCAAGTGGCAAAAACAATGCTGGGCCATTCCAAGGCTGATTAAAAAGCAGATGGGATCCCCTACTAAACCTAAGCGTAACATCTTTATTAGCACCAAAGAAATCAACCTCATTTCCTGATGTATTAATTACCGCTTTAGCCTTAAATGCATAATTATTTTTAGTAAGGCTGTCTTGATAGGTAATTTCTAAAAAATTATTTTCTTTTTTGACCTTTTGGACTAGAGCGTAATTTAAGCAAGACGTATTTTTTCTTGCGGCCGTAATATTATCTAGCACTAAGCGGTAGTCACACATCAGACCATCATAGTAACAAAAGCACCCCATTAACTTTTGAGACTTAAGCTCGGGGATTTTCTGGGTAAGCTCCTTCGCACTAATCCAGTGATGTCTCCGGCCATGATTGCGATTAAAAAAATCATAGACTTTTAAGCCAATACCTAATTTCAACTTAAAAAAATAATCATTCTTATAAACGGGGATATAAAAAGGATGTGGAATAACTTGTTGCGGATAATCTAAATAAAGTTTCTCTCTTGCCTTAACCCCTTCCAGCACCTGTTCGAAATCAAATAGTTCTAAATAACGAAGTCCCCCATGGGCCATTTTAGAACTCCGACTGGAAGTTCCGGAAGCATAATCATTCTTCTCTAAAAGCACAGTTTTTAGTCCGTACTGACTAGCAAGACGGGCTGTCACTGCTCCATGAATTCCGCCACCAATAATTGCTAAATCAAAAATATCGGTAGAGTTAATTTGATTAATGATTTCTGATCTTTTTATTGGTATCATAAATAGTAATCCACTAAAAAGGATCTGCTTTAAATAATAAAATTTGAAATAGTTTTACTATATGACTTATATTCTCGCCTTAGATCAAGGTACTACGTCTTCTAGATCCTTACTATATGATTTGTCTGGAAAAATAATTGCCAGCTCCGCTTACGAATACCCGATTTACCACCCAGAACCTAACTGGGTCGAGCAAGATCCACTAGATATTTGGGAGTCTCAATTAAAATCTCTAAAAGATGTTCTCTCCAAAATCGATCCTAAAAAAGTTATTGCTCTAGGAATTACTAACCAAAGAGAAACAATTATTGCTTGGAACAAAACAACTGGTAAGCCATTAGCTCCGGCAATTGTCTGGCAATGTAAAAGGACAGCAGACTTTTGTGCTAAGCTAAAACTAACTAGCTGGTCTGAAAAAATAAAAACTAAAACGGGACTAACGATAGATCCCTACTTCTCCGCAAGCAAAATTAAATGGCTAATAGAGAACAACCCAGCGGTTAACTCTGCTTACCAAAATAATGAATGTGTTTTTGGCACTGTAGACTCGTGGCTGATTTATCAATTAACCAAGGATAGTGACCCGCAATTTGTAACTGACACTAGCAACGCTTCCAGGACAATGCTCTACAACATTAGCGAGCATCAGTGGGATGCAGAACTAATGACTAAATTCCAAATTAAACAAAGTTGTCTTTGCGAAGTTAAACCTTCAAATTCTAATTTTGGCAGAACAAATATTCTTGGTCTTAACACTCCAATTACAGGAGTCCTGGGAGATCAACAGAGCTCGCTATTAGGTCATCAAGCAATTAAGCTTAACGATTTAAAATGCACCTTTGGTACTGGAGCATTTCTTTTAAAAAACACAGGAGCTAAATTAGCCTATTCTAACAATGGACTAATCTCAACAATCGCTTGGCAAATTAAAAACCAACAGAAAATTGAAACGACTTATGCCCTAGAAGGTAGTATCTTCATTGCTGGATCTCTAATTAAATGGTTAAGAGATCAATTAAAAATTATTACTAGTTCAGATCAAGTAGAAGAGTTAGCAAATAAATCAAACAGCAGTAAGGGATTAATTATTATCCCAGCATTCTCTGGCTTAGGTGCGCCACTTTGGGATCCGAAAGCTTGCGGAGCGATGTTTGGCATTTCTGCTGATACCTCGGTAACTGAAATTGCCTACGCTTCTCTGGAAGCAGTCGCCCACCAAGTGGCTGACTTACTTGCTATTCCAGAATTACAAAACTCGCCAGAAATTAGAATTGATGGCGGCATGATCAAAAACAAACTCTTTAATCAGATCCTAGCTGACTATACTGGCTCAAAAATACTAGCAATCGCTAGTGCCGAAGCCACAGCCTACGGAGCTTTCTTAATGGCAGGTTATGGAGCTGAGATTCTTGACCCTTTTAACGATCAACTGCCAGTGGAAACTGCGAGTGCTTTTACACCTAAGATCAACTTAGGTCGCTTGCAAGAATTACGAGAATATTGGAAACAAGGGCTAAGCCGGTCTCAACATTGGTATCGCTAAAGCAAGGAAATTAGGGCACTTTGCACCCGACACATCACAACCCAAGTAATTAACTCATAATATTTAATAAGAGGTTTTAATTTCTTAGGTTTTTATGTCAGGCTTAGTTCAAAGCATTTCAATTAGTTTTTATACCTTCCTCTATAATCTACCAGAGATTGTATATTCCATTTTAGCCTTTGCCCTCTTACTTCAGATATTTATCTTTCTAAAACAGTTTGAGAATCAAATATTAATTAATATCTCATTTCAAGATACGTCTCCCGAAAGCAAAGCAAAACAAATTTATAAGAGATCATTAATCCACTCAATTCGAGCGACACTAGCAGTACTTACGATACTTTATTTCTTTAAGCTATTTACTTAGCTTAGGATTTACAAATGATGTCTTGGTGGTAGCGCTCCAATCAGCGTCTGATTCCAGAGAGAGGATAATTCGTTTAAAAATATCATCAGGATCACGATCCATCGAGGTAAATATTAAATCGCCTGGTTCTAAACCAAACTTACTAGAATTAAATTTAACAGAGGCGGCCTTTTCTTTTTGATTTACCTTATCGGCTTTTGTTAAAACAACCTGTACAGAACGATCCACATCATAAACAAAGTTTCGAAGCTCAACATCTGTCTCGTCAGCATTTCTTTTAATATCAGAAAGTAGAAAAATTAATTTTAGCTGCTCGCGCTTTTCAAAATAATTAACTACTAACTTGGCAATATTCTGGCGAAGTGATTTAGATACCTTGGCATAACCATAACCAGGAAGATCTGTAATATAAATTTGGCGATCTTCAACTCCATTAGACAAGGTAACCAAATACAAGTTAATCTGTTGTGTCTTACCAGGGCGGGAACTAACACGTGCTAAGGCACGGCGCCCACAGATGCGATTTAAGAGAGTAGATTTTCCAGCGTTAGAGCGACCAATAATGGCAAACTCTGGCAATTGGTCAATTGGCAACTGTACAATATTAGCTGCTGAAATTAAAAATTCAGCACTCTTAACTTTCCAAGTCATGCGCCTGCTCTTTATTAATTTGTTTTTCGATATTATTAATTTTCTTTCTAAGAACTAGCACATAGCTAGCAATTAACAACCAAACTACACTGTACCCCCAAAACAGTGCTTGATATGTATCAGGATTTTCCATTTTATTTTTTACTCCTAAATTCCAATCTAAGTCGCATTGAAATTAATAAAAACTGCCAAACTATGACAGCCAGAATAGTAAAGCACATAGTATAAAGCATCACTGGTGGTAGCCCTGCTTTTTCTACAACTTCAGGATGAAGTTGTTTAGATGCTGGTAATAACTTAATTGAATAAACCATAATCGGCACAGTGATTGCACCAACAATCCCCAGTACCGCAGAATGATTAGCTCGTGACTCTGGATTATCAAAGGCTCGTAAGATATTAAATGCCAAAAAGATTAACCAAAGAAAAAGAAAAGTGACTAACCTTGGCTCCATTTGAAACCAAGTACCCCAACTGGCCTTACCCCAAATCATTCCAGTTGCCAGAACTATTGAACAAAAAAGAAACCCTACTTCACCGGCAGAAACATTTAAAGCATCAAAGAAACTATCTTTCTTAACTAAAAACAAAACACTAGAAATAAAAACTAAAGCAAATGCTAGGTAGCAAGAGATCGCACTGCCTACGTGAAAATAAAGAATCCTCTGCACTGCTCCCATCGTTCTTTCATTCGGAACCACCATAAAGATTAAATAATTCGCAATCGTAATCATAACTAAGGCAAGAGCCCAGAGTACTGGCTCAGATTTATTAAGAAAATTTTCTACTTTTTGAATTTTAGTCATGGGGATTAGCTTTTTGGCTTACAGGTATACCAAGGGTAGCTTATTTTGACTAGTGTTTCCCCAAAATAAGCGCCTCCTTCCGCCCTAAGACCAAATCATGGACGGTAATTTTTGAGTTTCGTAATCATCTGATTTTATTATCAATAGCTACTAGCTGAAGCAAAATATCTTGTTCTGCCGATAGGATCTAATCAGCTCCAATCGCGCTAACTATGAGTAAACTTGGCCTAGACGTTAATCCTAGTAAACAAATAGAAACACCAAGCACAGAATCTACTTCCACTTCAGCAATTAGCTCCAGATTAAATCAAGCAAGTGTTGGTATTGAACGAGCTAGAAATGATTTTGCAGAAAGCCAGAATCCTTTTAGCCATTTAAAGAAAAGAAAAAGACTAGCGGAGTCTTCTCTTCGGGAAATAAGCGAAGTTACTGAATCAGTAGAAGCACTAATAGAACAAAAAGATCTTCCAGAAGTAACACCACCAACTACAAGTGCTTTAGATATTAGCCAATCTTCCTTAGTAAATGCCGATCGAGAATTAGCCAAAAACTTGGAAGGACGTAGTCATGCGGGGGAACTAGTAATTAATTCATCTGCCAAAAACAAACCGGCGAGTGAGGGAGCTAGTATCTTTGAAGATCAAACTAGATTACTCCAAGCAGAACAGCGAAAAGAAAGACTAGATGCTCTTCAACAACAAGCATTAATCTTAGAGTTAAGTAGAGATCAAGCAAGACTAATTGCTAAAGAACAATTTAAGGACAATCCAAATCGTGTCTTAACCAATGATGAATTTCAATCTTCATTAAAAAAAATACTCTCTGAAACAAATGCTAATCAACCACTGGCTAGCCAAATCCAAGAAGAGTTTGTTAAAACATACATCAAAGAAAGAGAAAAACTTTTTGAGGAGATGAACTGGGCCAAGCGCAAATATTACCAGGCTAAAGGTTGGTGCTCTGGAAAAATTGACCAGCTACAAAATTTTGGACATGAAGTTGCGGACACCTGTGTCGCAGTTAGTAAGGGCATTTCTAAACTAGCAGTTGGTGCTTACGAATTAGCCTCAAACCTTGATTGGAAAAAAATCGGAGAAGGAAGTTTAAAAATCTTAGCCACCTGCGGGAAAGCATTAATAGATCCTGATTTCTATTTAAGCGTAGCAGAATGGACCGGAAAAGCAGCTCTTTGGACACTTAAAACTGTCGGAAAAACTTTAATTCATATCGCAACAGATCCAATTGGCTGCATCAAAGGAGCTTGGGGTTTTATTTGTGAAATGTCTTCCTCCATGGGGCTAACTCAAATGATTAATGGAGTTGTCTGTTTTGCCAAAGCTCCTTATCAGTATTTAATTGATTTAGTAAAACCTGGTGGTGGATTTGCAGTCGCCAATCATAATTTAAAAGAAAATTTAATTGCTGCTAAAGATGGAGTAGTTGGTGCCCTACAATGCGTCTGTCAAATTACTGGACTAGCGGATTGCTACTACACGATTAAGCATGCCGGCAAAGCCTTGATTCTTTATGGCCAAGGGAAAAATCTAGAAGCAGCCTTAGAGGGCGGACAAGCATTAATGCACTTAGCTTTTGCTATTGCTTCAGCCAGCAGTATCGTAGCAACAGTTTCAACGCTGGGCGCTGCCAGTGGAACTGTCGCTATGGTGGTAACAGGTCGCTTAAGTCTAAACGAAGGGATCGAGCAAATTGGGAAACAGGCACTAAAAGCATTTGGCAAAGAGCTTGCTGAAAACGCTTTAGGTAATGTACCTAAAAATGTTTTAGAATCTGTAACAGAACAAGCTTCTCGGGAAGCTGGAGAAACACTAGCCAAAGAAACTGTGGAAATGATCACTAAAGCTGGCTCAGAAGAAATAACCAAGGAGACTGCCCATCAGATTGTCGCCCAAGTTACTAAGCGAGCTGCCGTGCTGGGGGAAATTGCCGGGAAAGAAATTGTCGAAAAATCTGGATTATCCAAAGCCCTAACAGAAAGTGCTGAAATCCTTTTTCAGCAACTGCAACATGGAAATAGAGCCTTAACAAAACACTTAGTAGAAACCGGTTTCTCTAAGGTTGAAGCCAAAGCAATGACTCAAGCAGCGACCCAGTTGTTTAGAAATAGCGCTACTAAAAAAGAAATTATTGAAGTTCTAGCAGAAGAAGCCTCCAAGAGAATTGCGAAAGAAGTCGAAGCAAGGGCTACACACTATTTTGTCGAGAGCTTTGAAACACACTTAGCTTCAGCACTATTAACAAATGCCGCTTTTAAACAGTCCTTGGAAGCAATTTCTAAAAAAGCTGGAATTACCTCCGCTAAGTTCATGAGTCAATTAGTGGAAGGTGCTGCTAAAGGATTTAAGGAAGGTCTGGAAAAAGGACTTCGCGAGGCTGTAGAATTAGCTATTAAAAAAGCTTTGGCTAAAGTTCGCTTTCATCTAAAAGTATCTAAAAACTCCGGCAATAATCATAAGAATCGGACAACCTCATTAATTGAAATTGATGATAGTGATGTTGAATATTTCTTAGAAGATATCAAAACTGAAAAATTAGAAACTCAAGCTTTAAAGATATCAAAAACACTTAGTGAGCTTGATAAAAAGTTTGAGATTGAAGTTAAAGATGGGGTAATGATTAGAGTCGAATACTATGTAATTGACACTAGTAAGATTTATACAGGGAAAAGAGATATTATCGGGAGTAGCGACCCAATCGCCAGAGAAAGAGTAAAAGCAGTAGAGAAAGAAATATACTAAAACCCCTTAGGTTTTACCGAACTGCTAGGAAAAATGCTGATCGCATTTTTAGTTGATTGGGGTTTTAGTATATTTGTTTTCCCCAGCTAAAATGCTCATAAGATAAGCATTTTAGCCTGAGCGACCCCCTTGGGTCGCTACAAGCGCTTTGCGCTTGATATACTAGGCGAATTTTAGAACAGTAATTTCTAATGTCGCCTAGTATAGCTGATAATTTCCTAGTTAGTAGAAATATCGGAGTATAGTCAGTGAGCACTTAGGAAGAATTCTTTAAGGAATATCCGTATAAATTAATCCCTAAGACTACATACAAAACATTTAAAAAACAGAGCAAGGTAAACCAACTATCTAGCCAACTAAACTCTTGATTCAAAATTAGATTAAAGGACAACTCCATTCCAGCAAAGAAAATCGGAAAGACCAGTGGTAAAAGGATTAATGGCAACAACAAACTTTGATACTTAGAGTTACAGGTTAAGGCGGAAAGGAGAGTTGCTAAGGCAGAATATGAAATAGATACCAGCAAGCCAATTAGTATTAATGTTGGCAAGAATTTTACAAGGCTAACACTTAGCAATACGCTTAAAATTACAAAACTAATTCCTAAACCAAGTGCCAACCCACAACAATTAACAATGACCTTAGAAAGATAAAGCAAACTCAAATCTGCCTTTCTAACAATGAAATGATTAATAGCACCCTGCTCTGATTCTGCAGCTAAACTCTTACTAATAAAAATACTACCAGTAATAATAAAAACAATCGTTGTGAAAATTAAAACTAACTCTGGATAAATTTTCCGATCTAGCAAGTATGAGTTAATTCCAAAAGCAATTAAGACTGTCAGCATAAAACTTAACAGCAAATGGAGAATTAAATCTTTAGGGTTGCTAGCCAAAAGACGCAAGTCTTTAGTGATTAAAAATTGGAGCTGCTTCATGACTTCAGTAACTCCAAATAACGCTGATTGATAGCTGAAAGACTAAAACCAAGATCCGACTTATCGTAAATTAAATCTAAACCTGAAGAACCTAAATAGTAAATCCGATCTGCAAATTCAAAATAATCACTAAGCTCATGGGTGATTAATAAGACACTAGCTTGCTTTCGTTGCTTAAGTTGGAATAATTCTTTCATCAGTAAATCCTTACCTAAGTGATCTAGATTACTACTAGGCTCATCCAATAAAAAAAGATTAGCCGGCATTGCAAAATGAATCGCCAGCGATAACCTTTTTGCTTGGCCTTGTGAGAGCTTCTCAATTGTTAAGTCTGCTTGTACCAAGAGATCCCAGCGTCTTAGTAAATCATCCACTTCACTAGGAATAGAAAAAAACCCTCTGATAAATTCTAAGTTTTGACGGACGGTTAGATCAAGATAAAGCTGGGAATCATGACCTAAATATGAAGTTAGCAAATCCTTATCGGCAATAACTTTACCTGTAGAACAAGATAACAACCCTGCAAGTATTTTTAGAAATGTAGATTTACCTACACCATTGGCTCCCAGAATTATTTGAAATTTGCCTTTGGACAGATCTAAATTAAGATTTGTTAAGATTTTTTTATTACCTATCTGGTAATCAAGCCCCCTAATTTCCAGTAGATGATTATTCATTAATTGATAAGTTCTTGTCAGTTACAATTAGTAATGTTCCTAAAAGCATAATCAGTACACCAAACCACAACCAAACTTGCAAGGGATTAATAAAGACTTTAAAGCTGGCACGATCCCCAGCTTCGTTTAAGCCTGCCAAGATTAAATACAAATCATTTTTAAGGCCCATTTTTAAGGCTACTTCCGTAGTGCTCTCGCCATTTTTTTTATAGCGGCGTAACTCTGGTTGTAAGCTAGCATATAAATCCATGCCTGGCCGATAAGCAGTTACTAATCCCTGAAGACCAATAAAGTTTTCATTCTCCAGATCCTTAAGTTCATTTAATTCCAATTGGTAACCACCAACCTGATAACTCTCCCCAACGGCTAAGCTAAACTCTTTCTCGATCTTTCCTGACATCGACGCTGTAATTCCAACAGCAACAACCGCAACACCAATGTGCACTAAGTAGCCAGCGGACTTTCGGCGATGAGCTTTCCAACTAGCAAGCATCCCAAGAGGATAAGAAACTTTTGCTGTGCGTTGATATTGCTTACCGCCTTGATGAAACTCACTACCAATTGCCATAACTATTAATAAAGATAAGGAGTAAGAAAGAATCGAGTAGAAACTAGGTACTCCAGCCCAAGTGAGAATAACTGCTAATAACACTGCTGAGAAAAAAGGAACGCTTGCTTGGCGCAGGAAGTTTTTGATATTTCCTTTTTTCCAAGCAACTAATGGGCCAAGCGCCATAAAAAATAACATCATCAGAAAAAGTGGAATGTTAATCGCATTGAAAAATGGAATACCAATGGCTTGTTTCGTACCAGTTAATGCTTCTGAAAAAACTGGAAACATAACTCCCCAAAAAGTTGCGAAGCAGATACTTACAAAAATTAAATTGTTAATTAAAAAAACTACTTCCCTAGAAAATAAACTTTCTAAACGACGCTCTGGTCGTAAGGCTTTTCTTCTCCACCAAACAAGCGTAACTGCTACTGTTAGTAACAGGCCAAGATAAATCAAGAAGGCTGGTCCAATATTAGTTTTAGCAAAAGAATGGACACTTTGAACAATTCCAGACCTCGTTAAGAATGTTCCAAAGACAGTGAGCCCATAAGTTCCAGTAATTAAAAAGATATTCCAAATTTTTAATAAGCCTTTTTTCTCTTGAACCAAAACAGAGTGAAGGTAAGCAGTCCCCAATAACCAGGGAAGAAACGAAGAATTCTCAACTGGATCCCAAGCCCAAAAACCACCCCAGCCTAACTCTAAGTATGCCCAATGACCACCAAGCGTAATACCTGCTGTTAAAAATCCCCAGGCAATTAATGTCCAACGACAACTATATCGAATCCACTCTTTATCTAGTTTTCCACTTAACAAACTAGCCAGCGCAAAAGCATAAGGAACGGCAAAGGCCGTAAATCCTAAATAAAGTGTTGGCGGATGAATCGCCATGTAGGGATTTTGGAGTAAAGGATTAAGCCCATTACCTTCTGGTGGAATAAATCCTGCTTGTAAAAATCTAAATGGATTGGTGAAATAAAGAACAACTGTCAGAAAAAATAACCCCGAAGAATTAAGTACACAGACTAAGTATGGGATGAGTTGTGGAGAATACTTACCAGAAGTTAAACCAACAATGGCTGAGAAAAATGTAATCAACACAGCCCAAAGTAACATCGAACCATCCATTCCACCCCAGATAGCAGTGATCTTATAAATGTCTGACATCCCACGGTTAGAATGTTGCCAAACATATTGATTAGTATAATCGTCGTTTAAAAATAAAACTGCTAGAACCACCAAAGCGCTAACGCCAATTAATCCTGCGAAAACAGTTCCCATTCTGAGCAAGAAATTATAACGATAGTTCTGTTTAAAACCAAGAATCCCACCAGTGAGAAATCCCACGAGAACAAGAGACCATGCAGAGAAGAGTAAGATTTGTCCTAGGATATTCATATTTAATATTTATTAACGCTAACTTCTAGCTTTATAAGTTTGTTTCTTTCGGCTTCGGTGGTTGATACTTGGAAGGGCATTGAGTTAGTAATTGCTTAGCAATTAAAACTCCATCAATAAATTCGCCATCAATAATTACATCTCTTCCAACTGCAAACATATCTGGCTTAATTCCAGCGTAAGATACCGGCAAGATAACCGGACTCTTTCCGTCTGGATCCTTAATTTGGAAATCTAGCTTAAAGGCCGGTTGAACGGCATAGTTCACCTCTCCATCAGCAACTCGCCCCGCAACTCGCACCCGTCTCATCTCTTGGGTCTTAGCCATTAGCTCAGAAGGCAAATAAACTGAAGATGTTCCATTACTTAGGCCTTGAGTTAGGAGCAAGGCAAAAAAAGCCAAAAAAAGAGCGCCGATGGAAAAGAGTTTTAATTTCATACCATATATATGTAGCAAAAATTGGTGAATAATTACAGTTCTAGGGGCAACATAATCTTTTATTTTTCGATCTAGGGAACTACCCTCTTGCTACCGATAAAAGGGTCTTAGTTTTAATTTATTGAATTATCTGCAATTCATGATATAGATCGCTCCTTATGTCCAAGAAACTTGTAATTGTAGAATCACCCACTAAAGCCAAAACCATCAGCAAATTCCTAGGAAAAGGCTATGATGTGCGCTCCTCCTATGGACATATTAGGGATTTACCAGACAGCGCCAAGGAAATTCCAGCAAACGTCAAAAAGGAACCTTGGGCCCGCCTTGGAATTAATATAGATAAGGATTTCGAGCCCTTATACATTATTTCAGCCGATAAAAAGAAGCGAGTTAAGGAACTTAAAGATCTTTTGAAAGAAGCAGATGAGATTTACCTAGCTACCGATGAAGACCGCGAAGGAGAATCCATCAGTTGGCACCTGTTAGAGGTCTTAAAGCCAAAAGTTCCTGTTAAAAGAATGGTTTTTCATGAAATTACCAAAGAAGCCATCCAAGCTGCAATTAATTCCCCGAGAGATGTGGATATGCACTTAGTGGAAGCTCAAGAAACTCGTCGAGTTGTTGACCGTTTATATGGCTACACCGTCTCTCCTTTGCTTTGGAAAAAAATGGCTCCAAGACTTAGTGCTGGCCGAGTTCAAAGTGTTGTCTTAAGATTGCTAGTGGAAAGAGAAAGAGAAAGAATTAGCTTTCGAAGTGGAACGTATTGGGACTTAAAAGCAACATTCGCTAAAGACAGTCAAGAATTTGATGCGGAACTATTTAGCTACAAGAATCAAAGAATTGCCAGCGGAAAAGATTTCGATCCAATAAATGGTAAACTAACAGCTACATCCAAGGTCTTACTTCTTAATGCTGAGGAATCAGACAAACTGCGTACTGAGTTAAAAAAACAAACTGCTAAAATAAGCGAGGTTGATAGCAAACCGTACACAACAAAACCCTACGCTCCATTTACTACTAGCACAATTCAACAGGAAGCTAACCGCAAACTTAGATTCTCGGCACAACGCACTATGCGTCTTGCTCAAACTCTTTATGAGAATGGTTATATTACCTACATGAGAACTGACTCAACAACTTTGTCAGCGGAAGCAATTGATGGTGCCAGAAAAATTATTTCCAATGAATTCGGTAAAGAATACTTACCGACTGCTCCTCGTGAATATAAAACTAAAGTAAAAAATGCCCAAGAAGCCCACGAAGCAATTCGCCCAGCAGGTTCTAACTTTGCCGATCCGCAAGATGTTAAAAAGGCTCTAGGAGAAGACGAATTCAAATTATACGAAATGATTTGGAAAAGAATGCTAGCCTGTCAGATGAAAGATGCCGAAGGCAATCGTCAATCACTAAGTGTTCAATTAGGAGATGCTGTCTTTAAAGCATCTGGAAAAACAATTACTTTTCCCGGATTTTTAAGAGCCTACGTTGAAGGCAGTGACGATCCCGAAGCTGAAATTGCTGACCAAGAAAAAATCTTACCCGCACTAAAAGTTTCTGAAGAATTAAGCACTAAAAAGCTTGATACCTTCGAACATAAAACTCAATCACCCGCGCGCTACACAGAAGGTAGCTTAATTAAGGAATTAGAAAAACGTGGTATTGGCCGACCAAGTACCTGGGCCAGCGTTGTAAATCTAGTATTAACTAGAACCTATGCCTTCAAAAAAGGGACAGCCTTAGTTCCTAGTTTTCTAGCCCAAGCACTAGTTGGGTTACTAGAAAATTATTTTACAAACTTAGTCGACTATTCCTTCACTGCTCAACTAGAAGACGACCTAGATGAAATTTCCCTAGGTAAAAGTAATCGTCTAACGTATCTAACAAGTTTCTATCATGGCAATGGTCACTTAGGACTAAAAGCCTTGGTTGAAAAAGGTGAAGAGACAATTGATCCACGAATAGTTTGTGGATTAGAAATTGGACATGACGCTAATGGCGTAAAACTAGAAGTGCGAATTGGTCGCTATGGTCCGTTCCTAACTAACGGAGAAACACGTGCAGGTCTTCCAGAGGAATTAGCTCCCGACGAGCTCACTATGGAACGAGCCTTAGAGTTAATTGCAACAGCAGAGCGTGGTCCAGAATCCCTTGGTATCGAACCGGAGTCAGGCCTTCCTGTCTTCCTAAAAACTGGACGCTATGGGCCTTATGTTCAACTAGGAGAGAAAACTGAGGATTATCCAAAACCAAAAATGGCCTCGCTTTTAAGCAATCAAGTTGCAATAGATCTAACACTAGAACAAGCAATTGGACTACTGAGTCTTCCTCGTAAAATTGGAACATTCCCCGACAACAACGAAGATATAGTTGCTGCTAATGGAAGATTTGGACCCTACCTAAAAGCGGGAACTGAAACACGAAGCTTAAACTTAGCTAATCATTCTCCTGTTACAGTAACACTGGAAGAAGCAATTGAAATTTTACGCACACCCAAAACTCGTGGCCGACAAACCGTTGCTAGTGTCTTAAAAGAATTGGGAGTTCATCCAGTTACTAATAAGAAGCTACAAATTAAGAATGGTAAGTATGGGCCTTACGTGACTGATGGAAAACTAAATGCCTCAGTTCCAAAAGATAAATCACCAGAAGAAGTGACATTAGAAGATGCTGTAAATTTGCTCAGCTTAAGAGCTGAGCAAATTAAAAATAAATAATTAAAAGCCTAGAAAGATTTTTCTAGGTGGAATTTAGCTACAGTTAAAGCTAAGAACCCGAAACAAACTCAATAACTAAAACCCTGCTGCCTCACACCCACTGATTGATAGACCCGGAATTTTCTGGGCAGTCTCGACAGTCCCATTGCGGTAATAGTAAAATCCCGACCTAGTTTGTGTAACATAACCTGACATACTTGTGTAGCTACCAAAAGATCCCTTACAACTTTTAACTTCAATTACCGTAACATCGCCTTTAGGCTGATATATAAAAAAAAGTGTGAGATAAGGTGATTTAATTATTGGCCAAAGTGTGGCATCTAAAACCTGCGTTACTCTTGCTGACGCAGCTCCTAGAGCAGTTAAGTTATGATAGACAAGAGATGTCCCATTTAAGGACTTTGATGCAACCACTTCCGCAAGATTTGTCGCATTGTTTACTGGCAAATCATCTACTAGACCAGAAAGACTAAACAGTGCTTGCTTAACACTATTCGCGATGGATTCAGATTCAACATCATAGGCAGCCGTTCGATAGTTCCCATATAAAGATAGTGAAATCGAAGCCAAAATACCAAGAATCGCCACAGTCGTTAGCAACTCAACTAACGTAAATCCCTTTGATGTCAATGTCTGCATCTAGATAACCAATAAAAGCATCTCCCGCATTTCTAACAACATAAGAACACATTATTGCGACACTACAATCTGGAAGACTATTATATTAAGAATAAGTGATCACTATTCTAATTACAAGACATAACCTCATAATTAGAATCGATTGGTAAGTATGAGTAGTTAAAAAATAAGTCTTTCTACCTTTATCAAATTGAGTAACTAATAATATAATCAATGCTATGAGCTCTCATAACCTGCCACAATAACTGTGTTTAATATCTCTAAGAAATTAACTTCCAGATCTGTAATTAACACTCTGCGCTGCAAAAACTTACCATTTATCTTATCGGTAACATTAGCCTGCTGTCTTTACTTAAGGAAAATCCATGAACTGCTATTTAAGGTCGAACTAGCTAGCCAATTACCCTTGTTGAACATAGATCTCAGTAGTTATTATCTATGGATCCTAAGAGGAGTAACAGCTCTAGAGAAAAACGGGCAACTGCTCGGATATGATCCCTATATGGGTGCAGGAAGGATCATTAGTCCATCTCTTGGCATTGGATGCTTCTTATTAACCAAGATCTGTTATTACCTAAAACCATTATTTTCAGTGGAACAGTCACTACTCTATCTAGAAATATCTCTAATTATTTTACCACCACTTTTATTAATTCCAGTTTGCAAAACCCTGAGAAGTGATTCCAAGATTTATCTGCCAGCACTAATGCTAATAGCCACTGTTTATGGATTCCATCTACCTCTAACTCCCGGTATTCAAAATGGAGCACTACTAACCTTTGAAGCATCTTGTTTTATCTCAATCTATGTTGTGACACTAATTTGTCGCTGGGTCAAAAGTACTAGTAAAAAAGACTATCTACTTTTTACAATATTACTACCACTTGTCATTCAACTTCATATTGCTTCAATCATTACACTTTTCTTCCCATTATTTTTAATTACCTTGAATTTGATTTGGAATAAAAAATTAGGACAATTACTTTACTTAAGTCTTACCTACTCTTTCTGCCTTCTTGTAAATTATAACTTGCTCGCTCTTTGGATTGAGACAAGAGGTTGGTATACTGGAGCAGACTATCTAGGAAGTAACTACCTTGTAGTTTGGAATGAACTATTTGGAATAACAGGAGTAGATCTCTTTAGTATACTAAGTTCTGTAATCCGTTGCAGTCTTGTCTTGTTTTCTGCCGCTTATCTAAGTGCTAACCTAAAAAAGTCTTTTTGTAATAAAAAACTATTATTCTACTGGCTAATCTATTTAATAGTAATTGTATCTTTTGCTGATAATTTCCTAGGTGGAAATAAAATCCAAGCCGCCAGATACATGCTCCCTGCTTGGATCATAGTCTTAGTCTTTGCTACTGCCGAACTAAGTCATAAATCAAATCGGCCTCTCAAGCTGACCTTCTATAGCTTACTAATTCTTTCTGGATTTATTTGTAAATATTCAACAAAGAACACAGAGCTTTCTAACTCGGCAAAAGTAACGCCATATTCTAAGTACTACACACTGACAAATGAAAAAGTTTTTTTTAATATTCTAACCCCCGAAGAGCAACGCCTAGTTAGCTTTATCTCCCATGATCTACCTAAAAATGGACGACTACTAATGGAAACAGCAGATAAATTTACTTTTCATTTGGTATCATTAATTAATGCTACTTCCAATGTTTCACAAATTGGCGAGGAGGCCAAATCAAGTCATACGATCAACAACTTTCAAATTTTTTATCGAGGGGACGATCTAATTGCCTTCCAAGAAATACCTTATTTGCCAAACAGTAACTTTGAGCAATATTTAAATCTCTATAATATTACCCATATTGCCACCACCGACCTAGTTACTAAAGGGTTAATTAGTCCTTTCTTAGATCCAAAAGGACTTTTTGTATCAAATATTTACTCGATATTTAAAACTAAGATCGAGCCAACTTGGTTTATGACCGGCAAAGGAGATGTTGAATATGCAATCAATCAAATTAAATTACACCATTTATCAGCCGGAGAAATTATCACTAAATTTCATTATATCAAGGGTTTAGTGACCGAACCAAATGTAAAAATTAATCCAATCTACATCCTAAAAGATCCCGTTCCCTTTATTTCCTTTAATAATGTTGATGCCCTAAGCGAAATAAAAATATATTTTCCTAGAAACTAGTATTACTCCTTCGTAATATTTTTAATAATTCGTAGCTCTAAATCTCTTAGATCACCAACCTTACTAAATCGATTATCAATAAATTGGCGGAAACTCTTTTTGATAATCTTTAAATGTTTAGCAAACCGAAGACAACGACGGCAGATAATCAGATGCATTCTCACTTCCATTCTTTGAAGTAAGGTTAGATCTTCCTGACTATCAACAATCCGAATAATTTCACGGCAAGATCGCATAACTCTTATCTTGTAATTTTAAACTCTAAGCAGTGTCTTAAGCTAGCCTTTGCTCTAAATAGCAAGACACCTAAGTTAGTGACAGTTACATCTAAAATCTTACATATTTCTTGACTTGAATATTCTTCAATCTCTCGAAGATAAAAGGCAAGCCGTTGCGACAAAGGTAGATTAGTAAGACATTTTTCAATAAAACTAAGTGTTTGAGAAGCTTCTAGCATTTTATCAGGGCTAACTAGATGACTAGACCAATGGCCTTTGTCATCAAAACAATCATTCAGTAAGTCTTCGATCCGATCTTCTGGAATATTTTTTTGAATATCTCGATGAAGCTCACGAGCCTTATTATAAAGAATTCCAAAAAGATAAGTTTTAAGCTGAGAACGACCTTCAAATTTATCAGGAGCCTGAAAAAATATTGCCCAAGTATTTTGCACTAGATCTTCTGCTTCCTGATCTGAAATAAACCCCAAACCATAGGCTCCCTTTAGTAAGTAAGAAGTATACTCTCTAACAATCAGCTCAATTACCTCAGAATTCTTACTGCTTATTGCCTCGACTAACTCAATCTCAGTAAAATCTTCAATTTTTTTATTCACTATAATTTTAATTAAAAACGATTAAAAACAGGAAGTTAAGCTTCTTAACTATAGAATCAGACCCTTCCTATCGCAATAGACTGTAAATTAATTCTATAATCTAAAAAACTTTGTAATAATTTAGTTAAGACACACACTAATAGTGGTAATAAAGATTATCTGAGGTAGTTAACTCAAATTCTTTAAAATTTAAAAAATAAACATATAATATATTCTTGGAGAAATAGAATGATTAAGAAAACTCTTTTGTTAGCATTAATTGCTATCTGTAGCCTAGTGATTGGAATTACTTCTGCTAGCGCTTCCCCAGTAGCACCAAATAGTAACATGCAAACACTACAAGCTGATGACACCAAAAAGTGTGATGACGGCAAAGAAGATGAAACAGCTAAATGCGATGACGGCAAAGACAAAGAGGCCACTAAGTGTGGTGATGGGAAAGAGAAAGAAAAATGTGGGGCTGGGAAATGTGGTTAATCTCCTTCTTAGATTAATTTTATAGAAAAATTTATTCTTTTAAACGGCATTCAGAACTAAAAAAACTGACTGCCGTTTTCTTTACCAGCAAAAGTATTTTAATTAACGACTATGTCTAAAATCCTAAATCTGATTAGCAATTTAAAAGATTTTCCACCTTTACTTTTTCGCTTAATCCTTGCTTATGGATTTCTTTATCCAGCGCTGGCTAAAGTTAATAATATCTCAGCAATCGCCGAATGGTTTGCTGGTATGAACATTCCCTTTCCTCTTTTAAATGCTTACTTAGCAACTACAACTGAAATATCAGGGGTAATTTTACTAACTCTGGGACTTGCAACTAGATTAATCTCAATCCCATTAATGTTTACAATGTTCGTTGCAATCTTTACAGTCCACTTTCAACATGGATTTGAGGCTGGCAAGAATGGCTTTGAGATCCCATTATATTACTTATTAATGCTCTTTAGTTTATTAATCAGTGGCCCTGGAAGATTAAGTTTAGATTATTTAATTTTTAAGAAATTTCAATTAAATTCTTGTGGAAAATAAAAAGCTCTTTGCTGATTTTTCAAATGGAATAATCGATCGGCGTATTTTTCTAAAGGGGCTTTTAGTTCTAACAGGAAGCTTAACCCTTAGTGGTTGCCTAAGTTATTTTTATCAAGAATCTGGGGAGAGCTCGCGACTTGATAATCTTCAACTGAAAAATATTGCAGCAGCACAAAGACATCTTTTCCCTAAAACAGATACAGCTCCAGGAGCCGAACAAATTAATGCTTTAGATTACTTGCAGTTCGTCCTTCATGATCAACAGATCAGCCGAGAAGATCGAGACTTTATCCTTAAAGGCGCTGTTTGGCTTAACGAAACAAGCATAGAAGACTTTCAGATTGATTTTTATTTGCTAGATTTTAATCAACGTGAAAAACTTTTTCAAAAGATCTCCCAAAAAACTTGGGGAGAAAATTGGCTTTCAGCAATTTTAAAATATATCTTTGAAGCACTGCTGAGTGATCCGCTGTATGGCGGAAACCCAAACTCTATTGGTTGGGATTGGTTACAATTCCAACCTGGATACCCAAGACCTACAGAACTGAATCTTTATCCTAAAATTTTAAAGCTATGATCAAAGATTGTGATGTTTGCATTATTGGTTCCGGTGCCGGTGGATCCCCAATTGCCTTTGAGCTTGCGAGTGCAGGATATTCTGTAATTGTCTTAGAAAAGGGGCCGTGGTTTAAAGAAAATGATTTTGCTAAAGATGAGCTAGTAGCAGTGAGACGAAGTGTCTATACACCAAGTCTAAAGCAAGAATTTCATGTGCTTGAAACTGGCAAAGAGAACAATTGGAAAGCTCAATCAACTTTAGATTCGGGTAGAAACTTTTGGAACGGAAACTGTGTTGGAGGATCTTCTAATTTTATGAGTGGTTACTTCCATCGTTTAAAGCCCGAGGATTTTCGACTGCTTTCAGAATTTGGAGCGATTTCTGGGGCTAATATTGCTGACTGGCCCATTAGCTATCAAGATCTCGAGCCTTACTATGCTAAGGTTGAAAAAATTGTTGGCATCTCAGGAAGAATCATCGCTCATCCCTTTCAAGAACCTCGCTCTACTCCAGATTTTCCATTTCCACCACTTCAAGAAAATTATGTTAGTAAAATAATTGATGACACCTGTGCTCAATTAAATTTTAATTCTGTGCCAGTTGCCCGAGCAATTCTTTCACAACCTCATAACAATCGAGCAAGTTGCTACTACTCTAATTTCTGTGGAAGCTATGGTTGTCATAGCGGAGCCAAGGGTAGCGCCCGTGCTGCCCTTTTAGATCTCGCTGTTAAAACTGGGAAATGTGAGATTCGTCCCCATTCTTTTGTTTATCACCTAACAAGTGACAATCAGGGAAAGGTAAATCTTGTGAAGTATTATGATCGCGAAGGACAAACACGACAAGTCTCAGCCCAGATTTTTGTAGTAGCCTGCCAAGCAATCGAGACTAGTCGTTTACTCTTAATGTCTACTGGCAGTAAACATCCTGAGGGTCTTGCCAATCACAATGGTCAGCTTGGTAAAAATTTAATTTTTTCTGCAGGAGCAACTGGCAATGGCACAATTCGACTATCTGACTATCCAGAAGACATCGCCCAGCAATTAAAACTTCCCGGACTCTTTGTTAATCGCTCTTTGCAAGACTGGTATATTGCTAACGATAGTTCATTAGGTGGAAGGGTTAAAGGGGGACTTATTGATTTTCTTTTCGATCATGCTAATCCAATTCGCCGTGCCAATAGTCTAAAATGGGAGGGTGATCAATTACTATGGGGCGAAGCACTTCAAAATCGTCTACAAGCAGGATTTACAAATGAAAGACAACTAAACTTCGAAGTCTTTAATGACTGGCTCCCAACCGATAATTGCTTTGTAGCTCTAGATCCTACCAATAAAGATAAGTGGCAAAATCCTGTAGCCAAAGTTAGATTAGGATATCATCAACACGACTTAAAAATTGCTAAATTTCTTGGTGAAAAAGCTAAATCAGTCTTAGAAGCTATGAAACTTAAAAACATAACGACCAGTGTCAGTGGGGCTCCGCCCGCCAATCTTGTCGCTGGTGGTTGTCGCTTTGGAGTCGACCCTGACAAGCATATCTTAGATCCCGACTGCCGAGCTTACAGTGCTAGTAATTTGTTTGTTGCTGATGCTAGCTTTATGCCTACGGGAGGCAGTGTTCCATATACTTGGACAATCTACGCCAATTCATTTCGAGTAGCAGATAAGATTAAAGCTCAACTTTAAATAGCATTTATTTGATCAATTAATTGCTTAAAGCCTGATGGTTCTAAGCTAGCTGACTCCATTAACTTCACAATTAACTGATTATTTTTTAAAACAGCACGAGAAATTGGATATGCAATTAAGATCTCCATTAGTTGTTTAGCTAATTCTTGATTAACACATTCATCAAACAATAGAATTTCACTTTTGAGATTATCAGCCTTAATCACAAACTTAGCTTTTGATCTACAAAAATAAGGCGCTGTGGAACGATAAAATTCTAGCTGGTGAAAATTATTATTTGCAATTGGAACGGAGAAAGATCCCTTGGCTACTGAGACAGAATAGCGACTAAGCTCTACATTTTGTTCCTCGGTTAAGAGGACTTCCTTTTTCTTCCCAAGCTTTGCCATTGACCGACCAATTAACCAGGGAACAAGTGGTAGAGCGGGAATAATTGATAACAATGGCGCGAATGGACAAGACATTACTACTACTCTCCCATCATTTAAATCATTTGCAAAGATCAAGAAAAGTAGCCGACTAAGTTTTGTAACTCTAGTTAATATCTGCTAAGATTTACCAAGCAATTTAATACTATAGAAATTTTATGACTAATGTTACAGCAACTAAGATTGCCCCACTACCGTTCCCAGAAAGCTTTCTCCTGCGATATTTGATTGCCCCGTATTATCTTAGTAAGTACGACTTAGCTTTTGCAAGTAGTGACTATGAGAAATTAACAAAGATTATTATTCGTCTAGTTAATGCTGCTGGCGCTGATAAGATTACTCAAAGAGTTAAAATAAAAAGAATCTATGGACTAGAAGAATCTTCCACTAACTGGTCTTTAGGAATGACCTTGGAGCATCTCGTTTTAGTGGGGGAAGGCTTTATGAAAATCATCCAACAACTAAACGATGATGGTAAATCTTCCGTGATTGCTAATCCTGCCTTAGTAAAACCACAAGGGGAAATTGCCGATCCTTTAGCCCTATTTACAGATCATATTCAGAAGTACAAAGATTTTATTGCTGGAATCAACTTCTCTAAAAATTCCACAAGCACTAATCTACATCCTTGGGTTGGAGAGCTTACCCAAAAAGATTGGCATAGTTTTACTGTAATCCATCTGCAAGTGCATCTTAGACAAATCAAAATAATTTTTGATCATCTAAAAGACAACTAAAAGTTAATTGGCTATGCTCTTAGTGATAAAAATACTTGGAATACTACTAATTTTATTTCTTGCCTCCTGTTCTCGGATCAAAATCTATGCGGTGAATGTCCTAGCACTTTACCGCGGACAAACTCTCTATCGAGATTTAAGTTATGCCGCTTTGCCCAGACAAAAACTTAATGTCTATACTCCAAAAGAGAAGACTGAAGAGCTTCGCCCTGTAATCATATTTTTCTATGGCGGCGGATGGGAGACTGGCTCTAAAGACGATTATCGTTTTGTTGCGGAGCCATTTATTAGCAATGATTATGTTGTCGTAGTCCCTGACTATGCCAAATATCCTGAATTCAAATACCCAACTTTTGTAGAAGATGGGGCAAAGGCAGTTGCTTGGACTTATCAAAATATAAAACACTATGGTGGAGATCCAGAAAAAATAATCCTGATTGGTCATTCTGCTGGAGCACACCTAGCTGGATTATTAGCAACCAATCAAGACTATCTAGCAAACCTGAAAGTCCCTAAAGAAATCATTCGTGGCTTTGTTGGAATTTCAGGTGCCTATGATTTTATACCAGTAAAACAAAGTTATGTTGCCGTATTCTCTCCAATAGCTAAAAATCTTGCTAGTGGCATGCCAGCAACATACTTTAAAGATCCAACTCTCCCCGTCTTATTAATCCACACACGACAAGACGAAGTTATCGATCTGGAAAATATTACTAGCATGCAAACTCAAGCTGAGGAATACAAACTAAACTTGGATGTTAGATATTACGACTCACTAACTCACATAGGTACAATTGCCGCCTTCTCTCTTCCACTCCGTTCAAAGTCTTCTCTACTATCAGATGTCCTCACTTTTTGTAAAAAGCAAACAAAAGAAATTTAATTTCTATATCAGACATCTCGAATAGCTATTCTAGAAGTTTATCTTGTGACCAGCATTACTAGAGCAGAATTTTATTGAACTTAATTATTTTCAAGTAATTTATAATAAAATAGCGTACACTGGTAAGTTGAGATCTTTATTATTAAACAAGTACCTATGGAACAAAGCAATATTTTTACTGAAATCCTTTTTGCTGGAACACTCTCAGGATTAGTAATCACTAGCCTAGTCACTTATATCTTTCATTTAATTTGGAAGAACTCGGGGTTCAATATTTCACCAGTCAAAGCTATTGGAGATGCCCTAGGAAATAAAGGCATTAAGAGTACAGGGGTTACTAGCTTGGTAGCTCACTTACTAATAGGTAGTATTTTAGGAGTTGTTTATTTCGCGTTACTATCTAAATTCAACCTCCCACCACTTCAGTCGATTCTAGCATCTACCGCAATTGGCTTTGGTCATGGGTTTGTTGTTGCCTTCCTAATTTTTAATAGTCTCAATGAGAAAGCAACAACAAAAGACGTCCGTGATTTCAGCCCAGCAATTAGTATTATCTACTTAGCGGCTCATGTAATTTTCGGACTAGTCATTGGAGCTCTTTACGCTAGCCTGATCGCTTAAAATCTAAATGTGAGATAAGCAGCAAGGGCTGTAATCCGACGATCAGATTTATTTAAACGATCACTAGTCTCTACAAAGTATCCAACTTCAACTCTTGTTTTTTTATTATCCCAGTAAGGTCCAAAAAAGATTCGATTGCGATCGTAGCCAGACTTAACACTTGGCTTAACGGCATTTAGATTATAAAAATATTCATCATAAGCTGTTAAACCAACGACTGCTCCATCAGCCAAATCCATCAGTGGGTGAGAAACTCTAAGTAAATAGCGCAATCGATTAGCCTCTCCGTATACGCCCTCGATATAACGCTCTTCCAGACGTGCCCGATGATTAATCTGCCAATTACCAAAAGTCTGATCATAAGTTACTTGTTGCCAAATGCGTTGCTCATCATTGAACTTATGGTTATACGCCGAATCCATAAAAAGCGGTGTCCAGGCATACCCTAACCATAAAACAAGATTTGGCGCTAAGGCATAACCAACGGCCGGGCGAACTAATAAGCGCTCAGGATAACTAACATTGTCTCCAATCCTAGGTTGTAACTCTGCTGACCAACGCCAGTTAGAGCCTTCCTGAAACTTACCATTGGCCATAAAAGCTGACCAAAGCTGTGTATCATTCTCTGCCGACGCTAAGCTACAAAAGCAAATGAACTGTAGAGCTAAAAAATAGCTAAAAAATAATTTTTGATAATTTTTTGTAAACATAAGTTTTACCCTTAAACTATATAATTATAAATCTTGAGTATTAGATCTGGCCCTAAGCCATTTACTAAAACAATAAAAATTAAAATAATTAGCGCCAGCTTTTCACGCAATTTTGGTTGAAATATTTTATTATAAATTTGTAATGGATTTCCATAAAATGAATCTCCAAAAATTCGAAAGCAAGAATATCCATTTAAGGCTAAAGCAAAAACAAAGCACCCCGCCACCAACCAGTATTCCTGACTTAGATTATGAAGTAGAATTTCGATACTCATAAATCCTAACGTCCCAGGAAATCCAATTAAGGATAAAACACAGAAAAGAAAAGAAAGACCAAATACCGGAAATGAGATCGCCAGGCCTGTTGCGGAATCTAAATTTTCTGGACCAATTCGATCTCGAAGCATAGCAATAATAATCACTAAACTACTAATGCAAATGGAAGTATTAAAAAAATCCATAATCGAATGAATTTCGGAACCATGCTGCACCAACAGACCATTTAAAATAAAGAGCGGGACGTGCCACTGATAAAGGGAAGAAGCAATCCCACTCAACTTCCGCTCTCCAAATAAAATCAAAGCAGAATATAATAAATTAGCGGTTAGCATGATTAAAATAATCTTTGGATATAAATGAAAGGCTGTAGTCATTAAAAAACCAAACTTGCACCAGAATACAAAACCAATATTCAAACGAATAATTGCCGCCAAGCCATATCTAGTTGGTGCTAAGAAAATTGGCTTAACCCAAAAATGAAACGGGAAAATTCCTACCATTAATGCCAAACTTAGGATGCCTAGAATAATTGTTGTTAGAGTTAAATGACTGGCAGAAGTCTGTAGCTGGCTAATAGTAAATAGACCATTAAAGACAGTCAGATTAACTAACAGCAAACTAAGTAAGCCAATGGCAATTAATGAAAAGCCACTAAATACTAAAAAGTAATGACTCTGCTTAATAGTTTGATAAACATCTTGTCGGCTAATTCGGATATGAAGTAACAGAGCGCAGGTAATAAAAAATATAAACAGCAGAAGACTGTCTGTTAATAAGCAAAAATTGATTAACAATTGCAGACAAAACCAACTATGCGAGAAGCGAAATTTAAAGATCCTAGAACCAAACGCTGAATAGACCAGTGTCAACATCAAATTAAAGATCACTCCACAGAAGAGAGTTGGAGTCTGCAAAACTGCTTCCGAAATAAGTCCTAAATCTGTAGCATTTGGATTACTAAATAACCAAACAAATAATGCCAAAAAGCAAATGCTGATTAAGGTATATAAATTTCTAATCATTGCCTTACTTATGAATATTAAATTTTAGGAAGCGATAAAAAACTTTCTCAAACAAATGAAAAAGATATTCATTACAACGAAGATCAAAATATCTAAGCCCAGTAGAAGTTTTCTCAAGTAGATTTAAGACACTCCATTTATCAGAAAAACTGGAGTAGTTCTCCCAAAAAACATAAGCATAGATTTTCTGCCAAAAAGTATTCCGCGCTGGAACCTTCTTCGGCTGATACTGACCAATTGTATGCTGAAAAGCTTGATGATCATGCAGGAGTGAAGCAGCATTAAGCAGTTGGTATGTTCGCAGCAGTGCATGACCAATAAAGTGTACTAAAACAATTGTCGTCCAGCCAAATCCAATCTCGATAAACATTACTCCTACCTGTGTCATGGCCGAAAATGCTAGCGTGCTTTTAGCATCACTTTGGATTTTGGCTAAAATCGATCCGTACAACACGGTTGTTAAGCCAACTAAAACTAACAAAACGGCAAACCAGACTGGACGACCAAGGCTTTCTGTAATCCTTAGTAGTAAATAAATTCCAGCGTGCACCGATAGACCACCATAAAAAATAGCACTAGATGGGGTGGGACCTTCCATTGCTTTTGGCAACCAGTGACCAAAAGGAAACTGTGCCGACTTCCCCATCGCTGAAATCAAACACAAAATTAGGATTAAATTAATTGTTAGTGGCTGTTGAATACCACGCATATCTGTAAAACTTAAAATCCCTAAGTTAAGTACAATTAATGAAGCTAATAATAAACCAGTATCAGTAACGCGATATGCCCAAAAAGCCCGTAGGGAATTAGTAACAGTCTGCTTACGAAATGAGAAGAAGGCAATCAATAGAGCTGAAGTTAATCCTACAATTTCCCAGCCAATAAAAATTCCCGTTAAATTTCCAGACAGGACAATTAAATGCATCCCAAAAAGAAAAAAGTGATAAAGGACAAAGAATCTGAAATAACCAAGATCTCGATGCAGATACTTGGAAGCAAACACACCAACAATCGCGCCAAGTAAAACATTTAAACTGACAAAGGCTAGCGATAGATAATCAATTAAAAACTTAATCGAAATAGATTCCTGTCCAAAGTTTAGCAAATCAATACTAAGAAATTGCAGCTGTGAGTGACTATCTAATAAGAAGCGAAACCAAACAACACTGAGTGCAATGAACGATAAGGATTGAGAATAAAGAATAGTCTTAATAACTAATTTTTCACTAACCCTTCTCTGCACCAAGCGATCAATGACAATCACCAAAAGCGATAGAACTGGTAAAATAAAAATCAGCTGTGCTGCTAACTGTGAAATTAATTTAATCATGACTACTACCTAATCCTTAAGAAATCTAAATTATCAGTTCTGGTAATAATCTTTTCTAAATAATTGTTACTAATTGGTAGGGTAATTAAATCAACTGGCTTCTCTCTAAAATTACCGTTAACATCATACTCTAAGAAAGTATTACTTAACTTATCCCAACAAACCAACCTCACCCAGTGCCCCCCAACCATTCGGCGAACCGTTGGGTCAGACTGAATTGCTTTTTGTAACTGTTCCAGCTGACAGCTAACAACCATTAGCAACCTAACTGGCTCGTGAATCTCAATCATTTGCTGTGGAAGTCCTGTTCGTAAATCACTACAAGTTCCATTCATTAAGCCCAACATGGAAACAATATTATGTGGTAGTTTCGATCCAGCTCCGTAAACTTCGTTATCAAGTGCTGAGAAGAAATATTCTAAGTTAATCCCACCACATACTGGAACAATCGCACGCATTATACCTGCTAGGATTTGTGCCTCAGCATCCTGAGTAGAATCATAAGAAACTAAGAATGATCTTCGATCAAAGAATAGATTTTTTGTTTCCTCTCTTTTACCAACAAAGCACAAAGCATTTCCAGCATGCCCATATTCTGGCCGAGGCTCTGATAGAGTTTGAGACCGGGAATTCACTTCCTTAAAAGCAGCTAGTGGAGTTCGTACTGAAATTTGAGCAAAACGTCGACAACGCTCTAAGGAATTATTCTGACAGGCCTGGACCATCAAATTTTTGATATCTGAAAATAGTTCTTGATGAGAGTCAGGAAGTAAATCTAGATCATAGTACTGAATCTGGTCATTACATGTATTGTGATAAGCACCAATACAAAGAGTATCTTCTGGGATGATAATCCCAAAGCGATCCCGTAAGATTCTTCGAACAATTGGCTTATTAAACATCATCGCAATCACGCGCGCATTCATTCGCCCTGGCCTACCACCGCAAGCTCCACAATCATACGCCGAGCGCAGGGGATTATTACGACTAGAAGATCCATGTCCATAAAAGACAACTAATCTACTAAAACCTTTAATCAGTCCAATTGTTTTTAAAACATTTGCGACACGCTCAGCCATTTCACCTTCGGTATAACCAAGAGTCTGATCATCTGCCTCTTCTAGGGAAGATATTTCAATTTCTAAATCTGAAAGTTCGGTTGTAAGCGATCCATCTAAATCAAAGAACTTACTAAAAGGTTTTCTGAGACGCGGAAAAAGAATACTAAAGAGCATCGGAAACAAAGAAAATATTCCGATAATTGTCATCAACCAGCCATGTAAAATTGAACCAGAGAAACGAGTTAAATAATTATTGAAATACAGATTAACAAATTGTCTTTTTTGCAGATTAAGTAAGCGATGACTGGCATCATCTTTTGGTTTTTGACGAACGATATGTGTTGGCTTAATTACAATTGGACAATATGGAGCATGTTCACCACTCATTGACTCATAAATAGCATCAATCCCAAAAAATCCAGCTGTCCCAAAAGTTTTGATTGCTGGATTTAAGATCTCTAAATGCCGGCGGATTGACTCTTCCCGATCATCTAAACAAAAAACCATTTGTGCTAGTGCATCTGTTTCTGGAATTGAATTATTAACATTAGATTTTAACGTTTTTAACGCTCGCTGATAAAGATTTTCTTCGTATGCTAAATGTAGAATTCTCTGTCTTTTAATTTTTGGATAAACTAAAATCTGCTCAAGCAGATTTTCAAAATAATCCTGATTAGCAAAAACTGATAAGATATCTTTAGTATCTAAAACAACAGTGAATAAGTGATAAGCCAAGAAGAAAAGCTGATCGATTCGGCTCAGTGCCGCGCGGTTGGGTAGCTGTTGCTGAAGTAACAGTTCGCTAGAGCAAGATTTTCTAGCTAAATCTGATAACAGAATTCTTAAAGTCACATATTCCAATAAACTTGGTTTAATTTCTTGAGTTAATTCATGTAAATATTCTGGATTTTTCTCTGCAGAACAAATAAACCCAGCCCAACCCTTAAGCGCTAGGACTTCGCTAAAAATTAACTCCTTGGCTTCACTTGAAGTTAATTCTTTTTTAGCCAATATTTCTAGTAATAAATCCTGCGGCTCAACTCCACGGTAATAAGCAATATCTTTAGTAATCGGAGTTAGCCACTCTGGTAAGTATAGGTCTGACTTCTCCACAAGTGCGTAGAAAGATTTTAAAATACCCACGGAGCGATTCGGCATCGAGATCGTAGCTTGTCCCAGATCTAGGTACTCTTCACAAAATCTAATCAAAAATGGATCAACTTTTTCCCTAACAATGGAGTCTTTATCAGCAAATTCAGAATGATAAGAAAGTTGCTTTGCAGCCACAGCCAGCAGACATCTTGTCCAGAGAGCCTCTTTGACTATTTCGCTTGGTATATTATTTTTTAATGTTGCCTCAACTAAATTTCGTAATCCAATAGCAGCCTGCCGATTAATTTTTTCAAGGAATTTTGTTTCCGCCTGAAAAGTTTCTGAAGACACCCAAGTTTTAGCGTGGCTCACAACTTCAGAACTTACAGGTAAATGTAAATCTGATTCTCGTAGCAACCATTTAATTTGCTGAAAAGTTTTTGCTTCAGGAGTATTAACTAAAATACTTTTGATCAACACTAGGTTCTCTGGATCAACATTGGCATCATTTAAAACATAGTCCAAATCACTAGCAGAAATTCTTCCTTGTCGATAAAAATCAATATATTGATTTTCATCAAGATAAGCACGGGCATCAAAAATTCGCGCGCCTTCTTCTAAAGCTTCAAAGAATGATAAGTGCTCTAGTCCATGTAAAGTATTGTGATGGATGAAAACATCAATCGGCCCTTGGCTCGGTAACAATTCAGATAATTCTTCTAGGATCTGAGCAATAGTCTCAGAGCTTAGCTCCTCGTTTTTGTGATGAAATGGCATTAACATAAATTTGTATATAATCTGATTAAGGGCAAGACTGTAAGTCAAAGGTTTAGTGACTAAATGCAATTTATAAACATTTAGTCACTAAATTATTATAGATCCTAAAGTTTACCCTGCTTTTTGAATCCTAGGGCTTCTGGCGATGTAGTTATTTAACTCCTGCATAAACTCTTCATCGATAAATGAGCATTGTTGGCAGTCAATTACTACTGATTGATGAATTGTTAAGGCGTTTTCGGCAACTTTTTTAACTTTTGGAAAGTTTGTAAACATCAACCCTTCAGTAAATGAAATTCGAGCCTGTTCCGAGTCACTCTCAATTACAAATTTTGGAGAGAAAACACTCTTAACAGAACGACACTTTAAACTTTCAAAAACTAAATAAAGTAAGAAGCCTCCAAATACTCCAGCTAGCAAATCAACCCCAACAGTAACAGCAAATGTTACAAAAAAGACTGCAAATGTGGACTTCCCCTGATGCCAAGCATGCTTCCACTCAGGAATTGAGAAAAGACGATATCCAATCACAATTAAAATTGCAGCTAAAGCCGCAATTGGTAAATGATTCAAGATACCTGAGAAGAAAACTACAGCGACAAAAAGTAGGCCACCATGAATGAAGTTACTTCGGGAGCTTCTAGCTCCAAAATCGATATTTGCTTTACTACGACCGATCTCTGAAATCATTGGAATACCACCAATCAGAGCAGCCAAACTATTAGCAAATCCGATTGCTATCAGATCTTTATTTAGATCAGCTTGCTCTTCCGGAGAGCGACTCTTGTTGATTGCCTTTACTGTTAACAAAGATTCGATACATCCGATTACTGAGAACAAAAAGATAAACTTCCAAGCAGTAAAGGTTGTTAGCGCACTCCAATTTGGAGTAACAAACCCTTGGGAAAGTGAATCTGGCAAATGAATCAAGAAGGAATCATTTAACTGATAGCTAGCACCAAAGAATTGATATGAGTGGCTTTCACCCAAAGCAAACATAAAACTAGCTGTAATTGCTAAAAGCAACACGACCAAAGCACCAGGAATCTTAAAATACTTTTTTAACTTTGGATTTAAGGAACAAACCATAACAGCAAGACTGACCAAGCCAATTATAGAAATTAATGGATTAGCTAAATGTAAGCTTTGGAAGAGATTACTGATTAACTCTAGAGGAGAATGACCGACGGCCTTCATCCCTAGTAAAAAGTAAGTCTGCTTTGCCATCACAATTAATCCGATAGCAGAAATCATGCCATGGACAACGGAAGCAGGAATGTAATCAATTAATTTTCCTAGCTTAAAGTAACCCATCATCACCTGGAATAAACCTGAAATGAGAGCCACTGCTAAAACAGCACGATAGCCAGCTAGTAGGTCACCACCAGCACCTAACTCGGTAACGCCTGCTAGAACAATAACAATTAGTCCCGCCGGAGCACCTTTAATTGAGAACTTAGCTCCACCAATAAACCCTGTTAAGAGGCCACCAATAATTGAGGTAATAATACCTGCAATTGGCGGACAACCACTAGCCACGGCAATCGCCATACATAAAGGGAGAGTAATGAGAAAAACTAAAAAACCTGAGTTCAGATCCTTTACCATGTCACCGGAGCGACATTTAGAAAAAGTTGGAAAATGCATATAAAAATATTTTGTTAAAGTTACTTATTAATTTCGATAGAAGACGCAAGAGTATTAAGCTGTGGCAGGAGGCGCGCGTCCGAAATTAGTAACTTGATAACTACTAGAAAATAATCTTTTGAATTGATAGCTAGGAATAATCGCGACCAAAGTGCGATTTGTTTGACTTGTAAAATCTTGACCTGCAATAATAAACTTCAGCAAGTCGATTGCTTGAAAACCATCTAAGTCATCCCGAGACTCAAATTTTTTAATTTCTAAAGTTTTATTGATTGAGCTGTCACAAGAATTGTGAATATCAGCAACGGCCTGAACAAAGCCAGTGAAGACAAGAATTGTTAAAAAAAGTTTCCGAAGAAACAAACCACACATAAAAATATTTAGTGCAAAGGAATTTTGATAGCAAACAAAAACAAAATTTTAGGGCTATCCAGTTTGTATCTTATAGAGGAGGTTTGTTTCTTACACAATGGACTAGTCAATGAATTTCTAAACTAGTAACCCACACAAGTTTCCAATAGGCAGACTTAACACCTTAAAATCACTTGCTTTTTAGGCCTAATAGAAAATTTAGGTAAAAATAAAAATTTTCTTTATAAGCTTTTTGATTAAAATCAGTCCCGATTAAGAAATGTTTAACAAGTACTTATCTCTAATAGCTTTTAATCAGAACTAAAAATTATTAAAAAGTTTTTTAATAATTTCCATTAAAAAATTTTAAAGATAAAATCAAATCATATTCATTTGGTTAATTTCTCATTGATGTTGAATTATCAGATAAACCTGACGGAAGTTAAATATGTTAACCCTTTCCGAATAATTAATTTAAAATAACGTCATTGTATTTAATGTTTTTGAGTAGTACTCTTTTTTTGAGATAAAACTCAAATCCGAAAATACATGCTTATTGTCATGCCAAAGCCTTAGAAATTAACAATGGCTTTTTTACTAATTATATTTTTGTATTAGAACAATGTTAGAAAAAGAATCTCCAAATACGACTAACTTAACAGGTGAAGCACTTAGAGAACATCTAGCGAATCACTACAAGAATACGATTGGAACATCCCCAGTCGACCCTGCCGCTACTTTGCCAGCTAGCGGAAGGCGCTTTGATATTGCTGCTCTAGTTTTGGTTGCCTCTCAACAATGTCTTGAACTTGTAAGCAACCTTCCATTATAAGCCTTTGGTTTAATCTGGTTACTCGCTAATTATTAATTACTGCCTTTCCTAAAAACTGGAAACTAACTTGTGGGTGATTTTTTTTAGAGTTAAAAACTCGAACCTTACCATCAGGCAGTGATTCCAGCTCGTAATCATTGATTATTTCACTAGCTTCATGATTAGCTGCAACTAAGATAATGCCTCGATCTGTTTGAATAAAATCTAATGCTGGTAAATCTTCTCTCAATAATCGAAGAAAACTTTTATATGAATAATCAGTAATTAAGGAGTTATTAATCACTAAAGTTGGAGTTTCTGAATCCAAATTTCCAACTAAGCCAATTGGAGTGATTTCAGCAATCGTAAATGGGATTGCCTTTTCTGTGATCAGCTCATCCTCTTGATCTCTAAAGAAGAGTCCAGTGTATCCTTCTTCTCCAACGAACAAACAACAAATCTCTTCCTTGTTATAGTAATGCACACCGATCAAGGCTCCAAAGATTTCTCTCTGCTCAAGACTAACTAAATGATTCGCACAGTAAAAAGTAAGTGTTCCATCTCGTGCACTCTCTGCTAAGCAAGTCAGCTCATTATTCTCATTTACATGAATCCCAATTGGCCAATTGGGATTATTTGGAAATTTAACTGAACGTAAATTAAACATCTGCAAAGGATCTAAGATCAGTTTCCATCCAGTGCTGGAACATAGTAATTCTGGGATAATTGCTTTCGAACTGGGAAGGACGTGACAAGGCATACTAGTAATAAAAATACTATTCTCACTCTCCTGCAAAAATTCGCCATTAAAAATACAGTGCTTCTGTCCAGCAGTCTGAACTATGGCGTTTCCAGTAGCATGAAACTCTGGACAAGCTTGAAAAGCTTCCACTTGTTGCTGATTAATTAGAAAAATAGCATTAATAATAGGATAACCTTCAGCACATAAAGAAACAATACAAAGTGCCCGACCCCGATCTTCAATTGTTGCTTGAAAAAAAAGTTTCCCTTGATAAAAAACCGGTGAGGTTTCTAGCTCCATTGCTAAGATTCCATCGAAGGAAGGATCGTTACTTAAAAAATCTGAATCTTCTAATTGAAAACTACTTAAATCATAATTCAGAAATGGTAAGCTCCGATCATCTTTTGTCAGCTCGCCCCAAAATACAATTTGAGACTTGCCTTTAATTTCAACTAAGGCTGAGTGAATATCAAAGATTGGGTAATCATCAACCGAGAGCTTCTCATGTAACTCGCCCTCTTTAATTAAGTAAACAAACTTACTTGTAGCAATAATCCCAGTAGGCTTTTTTGTTTCCTTAAGAAATTCGGCATTAATAAAGTCACCATCTAAATCTACAGGGAAAATCTGATTAGACTGAAAAAGATATAACTCTCGGCCAACTTGATACACCCCTAAGGTCTGGCCGAAATCATTATAAGCCAAAACATTGAAACGATTCGGCGTAATCAAGCCAACTTTTAACATTGGCTTGCCATTAACTAATGAATAGAGATGCGTCTGATCTGCAGTGCTCGCATCTAAATCTAACACCTCAACAATTGCCTTATTTTGAGCTGGAGCAATTTCTAGAACTCTTTTGATTCGTCCTACTTTCGTATCAATCAATACTTGTCCACTAATAAGTGGAAACTGACTGCCATAATATTCGACAACTCCATACTTCTCACCTAAAACTTGCCACCGATCTTGTACTTTAGAAATTATAGTACAGGCTAAGAGTTCATTTAAAATTCCTTCTGCCGGCAAAAAAACACCCTGATTAGCTTTTAATTGAGTGATAGATTTAAGAGCAGTAGTAAGAGATTGATCATCAACGACAGTCGGAATCACTGCCTTCCCAAAATCAAACTCCTTAATTACTCTAACTGCATTTGCGGGATCTTTTGTTAGATCTAGTTTAAGAATTGCTACGAGCGCGAAACAAGCCCGATAAAGATCAGAACGTAAGCTCCGTGGTAAGCTTTCTTCGCACTTAACAGCATTTACAAGAACAGGAAGACTTTGGACTAAATCTGACAACATTAGAGTAAAGTAACATTTTTTAAATGTTAAACAACTTCCAATTGTAACTAAATAAGGAATAGATATTTATTTACAAGCTAGTATGAATTTTCTATATTCATCAAAATTTTGTCTTTACTAGCCTAGTGCTATTTCCCAATTAAATCTGAAGTAACCAAGCTGTGCTCCCATTAATTCAACCAACTCAAAAAGTAGCTCTAGAAATTGAGTTTAAATATCTATTACAAGATCCCGCTCCTAAACTATTGCAACAACTAGCTTTAAGTCCAATTCAAAAATTTATTGCTCAATATCATTTCAGCCGAGACTTAAGCCAGGCGATGCTACTACCAATCATGAGAGAACTTTGCCCAGAACAAATAGCATCGGTTGATGCTACTAGATTAAAGGGTCGAGTCCGAAAACTCACAGTGGATGATCAAGTAAAATATATTCTTGGATTAAAGGGCCCGAAAGACGAAGCATTCAAACGACTAAATATCGTTTCTAAACCAGAAATTGAAGCGGAGTGTACAGAAGCAGAGTTTAAAAAACTAAAGAGAAATGCAGATAAAGGATATATTATTAAACAGCGCACTGTAGTTCCCTGTACCGTTTTACATGAAGGAACTACTTATCAACTACAAGCTGAGTTTGATAAAGTTACTACTGTTAATGGTTATCATTTAAGACCAAATTTTCTAATTATGGAAATCGAAGTTCCAGAAGAAAATTCAACTAAGATCATTCAAGCCGTAAGGAAAGGAATTGTCACCTTACACTTGCTAGATATGGATTTAAATCTTGATACTCTGAATAAAATCGAAATACCAATTGATTGCGCCGAAGACTACGCTGACTTAATGGCCAGTAGTAAGCTAGTTGAGAACATCCATCATAAACATGGACCAGTGAGACATCTTAAGAAATTCTTTGACTTAGCCTAACTTCGTTGGACTAAAGAGGATCTTTAGAGAGAACGATATCAGCATTTTGAGAAAGAAATAATCTCTCAGCCCAGTCTCCAGGAAAAAGGATCACATTATTACCATCCACATCTTTAGCTAATGCTGTTTCCATTGGAATTTTTAAAGTATCAGTCTTGTCAGCATATTCTTTTGGCAACCATCTAATACTATTCCAATTGGTCATTTCAATCCGAGTCTGTGCCCCATACTCACTCTCTAAACGATACTGCACAACTTCAAACTGAAGTGGACCAACTGCAGCAAGAATTGGATCACGTTGCCCGCCGCCTTGCAGATATAAAGCTTGAACAACACCCTCCTGCAAAAGTTGTTCAAAACCAAGATGGAATCTTTTAAATTGAGCGGTTTGATTATTATGAAGATAGGCAAAAAACTCTGGAGCGAAACGAGGGATTTCCTGATAAACAATCGAAGTATCCTCTGTAACAGTATCACCAATTCTTAAATCTGAATGACCAATTACTCCGATAATATCTCCCGCAAATGCTTCCTCCACTGTCTCTCGATCTTGACCAAATAATTTATGCGAACTGGAAAGCCTAAGCGTCTTACCTGTTCGAGTGTGAGTGACACTCATGTCTCTTGAAAATTCTCCAGAACAAACACGAATAAAAGCAATCCGATCGCGGTGCTTAGGATCCATGTTAGCTTGAATCTTAAAAACAAAACCAGAAAAACTAGGCTTATCTGTTGGAACTAAACCATTAATTCCATGTCTAGCTCTCGGCTCCGCCGCATAATTTAAAAATTCATCTAATAAAAATTGAATTCCAAAGTTATTAATCGCACTTCCAAAAAAAACTGGAGTTAGTTTTCCAGTTAAGACTTCTTCATGATTAAAATCAGATCCCGCACCCTCTAGTACTTCTAGTTCCTCTACTACTCTTTCATAAACATCTTCGGCTAAGTGCTTGCGAACTAAAGGATCACTAATATCAGCTACTGCCTCTGGTGCACGATAAGAACCACCGGCAACCCTTTCAAATAAGTGAAATTGTCCCCGCATCCGATCGTAAATTCCGCGAAAATCATTTCCAGTTCCAAGTGGCCAGTTAACAGCATAAGCACTAATCCCCAAAACGCTTTCCAGTTCATCTAATAGTTCTAAAGGATCCTTAGCCGGTCGATCCAACTTATTCATAAAAGTAAAAATGGGAATGCCCCGACGACGACAAATTTCAAATAATTTGCGAGTTTGATTTTCAATCCCCTTACCAGCATCTATCACCATGATTACAGCATCAACTGCTGTTAGAACTCGGTACGTATCTTCTGAGAAATCTTTATGTCCCGGAGTATCTAGTAGATTAACAGCATAGCCCCGATACTCAAATTGCAGAACTGTTGAGCTGACGGAGATTCCTCGTTTACGTTCCAACTCCATCCAATCTGAAGTTGTTGCTCTTTGATTTTTCTTAGCAGAGACAGACCCGGCAAGTTGTACAGCTCCACCATAAAGTAAAAACTTTTCTGTTAACGTTGTCTTCCCGGCATCCGGATGGGAAATAATCGCGAAAGTTCTTCGCCGGGCAATTTGTTCACTAATCTTCATGGATCTTATTTAAAACGTTAAATAACGTCTATCATTTAACTCTTTAAAAAGCCACTTTCTCCATTTAAAAACAATATTTTATACACTAAGAGAACTCTCTAACTGCCCCTGAACAATTACTAGATCGTTGCCAAGGCAAACATGTTACTTAAGCTTTTTAACTGCAGTGCGTGGATATTATGAGCTTTGCCTAAGTCTAATAACCTCTGTCCTGAGGCAGTTTGATACTGATGATCTTTAAAGAACTTAATACTATCATCAATAAAACTAGTAGAATTGTCATAAGCAAATAAATCACTAGCTCCAAACAATTCCTTATATAAGCTACAACTAATCTTCCACTGCGTTAAGCAATCTGTACTACCTAGATTAAACATGTCAGCATCCTGTAAAATTGCATCCGCCAAATCTTTTGCTGGAACTTGGCAAATCCGCCCATCGGCTCGGCGCTCCATACAAGTCGCCATAATCCTTCCACCAATTTCATCAAGAGATTTCTGATCAAAAAAATCAGCTAAATTTGCCTTAGCAAACTCCACACTGCGAATTTCATGAGCTTGAGCACCTTCACGTTGACCAGTATCATGATAAAAAGCAGCAAATAATAATTTTGTTAACTGCGGATTCTCTACTTTTAATAAATCTACTAATGGTAATTTATGCTCCATACCCCAAAGGATCATGACGGCCTCAACCACCATCATGGATCTAAATTATGAAAAGACTTCTCCGCTGGTAGGCTTGCTAATAATTCTAATGCCGGCCGCAAAGCTGCCGCATTTTGCTGAATGAACTCATTCCTTAAATCTTTTGCAAGCCGAAATGTCTCCGTCAGATCCTGAGTTACTACTATTCGTTGCTCCATAACCACTCCCTACAAACATTAAAGTTGATAAAAAGAGTTATGAAGCAGTTTAACTTTTGTTGCTTAGCCAATAATTTGGGAATTGCCCATTTTATACCTTGTAAATAGCCAAAAATCCCTACATAATATCAAAATATGCGATAAAGTATCAAAAACTGCTAAAGAGCATCCACTCTTTAAGACAAGCCAGTGAACATAATTGCAATATTTATCACAAAGTTATGCCTGAAAAACATTCTAAATCCTTTAAACAGTTTTTTAATGAGCAATTCGAACTCTGGTCACTAGAGAACAATCTTAGCTTAAGAGATCTAGCAGACCGTTGCGGAGTTACCTCCTCCTATCTTGGGCAGGTCAAAAATTATGGTCGAATCCCAGGTCTTCCTGTATTAATCCTTCTGGCCTTTAACTTTAAACTTTCTAAGCCAGCTGATATTCTAAAAATTGCCGAAATCAATTCTACTTGGCCTTATCGCCCAAATATCAAATTAAAAGATAGCCAAGATGAGACTCCTGGATTTATAAATTTTAAAATTGACATGAGTGGTTTTCAAGGAGCGATCAGAGAAATTGTTCGCGACGAAATTCGTCCTCAGAGCTTGCCAGAATTAAACTCCAAGACAACCCTGCGGATCGGCATCAACCCATTGCAAAGTGGTTTTCAAAACAAATCCAAACAACATATCTTCCAAGAACTTTTCCAACTAATCACAGTTAGCATGCATGCTAATTTAGAATTTGTAGAAGTAGATCATCGCAACGCTTTAGAAATGCTAAAATCTGGTCGCCTAGATATTTATGGCCCACTTTACATTACCGCCTCAAGAATCGGCCACTACACTTTTTCTGAACCTCTGGGCCACTCCCCAATGTCCGTTTTCTGGAGAACAGCTCCAAGTAAATTCCTAGAAGAATTGCCTATTCCACAAAATTTACAAGAAATAAAAAAGAACCCATATAAAATAGCAGTCCTAGCAGAAACGTGTAGTCATGATTTTGCTCGTAATATTTTAAACCTCAACTCAGAAAATCTAATTATCTGTGAAAATCCAGAGGAAATAATTGAACGCGTAACCCTTAGTGGACTAAAAAGATCAGCCCACTTTGCCTTCTGTGACTTGCTAACATCAAGCTCTATCCAAGAAGACTTTCCATCTTCTGTGAAATTACTTTTTAAAGATAATCCCCTACAGCCAGGATACGACTTATCAATTGCAGTGAGAGAAGACTGGCCGGACTTCTTAAGAAAACTAAATACCACAATTACTTTTCTAAAATCCCACGGCAGCCTTGAGGATCTCTACCAACGCCATAGTATTGATTTTTTAAATTTCCAAAAATAACGAAACCTAAGGAAGTGCCCGACAAACACTTTGAGTTGACTGCTTAGCACCACGCTGCCCCTTAAATTCTAAGTTAATAGTTCCTAAGGTGACTCCATCTTTAGAAAATTGATAGGCAAGATCATATTTCCCCCGCACTCTCGGAATTAGCTTGCCAACTCTTCTAGCCTTATTAAGTAAGCTTATCTTTTTTGTTTTTGCACATAACTGCTGATCTACACTTACTTGATAGGTAAGTTCCGTATTAAAGCTAACAGAATTTAATGGAGTAATTTTTAAAACTGCTCGGTGTGCCGAGCTAAACTTATTGCTTACAACCTTTCCATTACTTTTTGAAAACGCGGAGAATTGATAGCGTGCAGTTGGAGTATAAGGGATCCCCTTCCACTTACTAAGTAATTTACGTAAAGCCTCGGGTGAATTTTCTGGAGGAAGATTTCCTAATTGATCGAGTTGATTGACCCCATGACAAGATCCACAAACCCGAATCTCACCAGCTTGAAAAGTTAACCAGTAACGCTCTTTTACTACAGACCCACCCTGAGGATCAGTTAAATGCCAAGTGAGTGCCCGACTTGCAGGAACAATTGCGGCGACAGATCCATCTTCGGCAATCTCCACACTGCCTACTTGCTGACCAGAAATATTTGCCGAACTAGAATCACGCATTGGCTGCGCCAACACTCGCCTTCCAGCCGTAGGCTGATCATGATTTGCATAACCTCTAATTTGATCTCCCTGAAAAATCTGCATCTCACTTAGATCATACACTCGACCAGCATTAGCAATACTTTCAATGCCATTCACAACTCTCAAATTGTAAGGTTGCTGTTCATCACTCTGATCGCGCGAAGTAACATTGCGCACAATAATCAAAGCTAATTGTTGATCTAATAAATAATTACGAAAATCTTCTAAAGCCACATTCTCATCAGCAAAAACTTGCCCCTCGATCGGAGATAGCGCAGCATGTGTTAGTGGAGGACGAACCTTGGCAATTAATTCTACAGGTTGAAGCTCCCAAAGATTCCCATTGTAAGAAGTTAAAACATCAGGACTATACCAAGTTATGTTCTTAGCAATTCCGGCAGTTAATACTTGAATCGGTCGATAATAACCGCCAACATTACCTAAGACTTTAATTCGATAATCATATCGCGATGCTGGTGAATTTCCAGTCCCAATATTATCATCTTCTCTTGTCTCTCCAGTATGAGCACTAACTAAACTACCATCAGTAAGCTTTACTGGATCACGATATAAACCCGAATGATCAGGTGATGGTGTATCAGTATAACTTGAAGTACTACGATGTGTTACATAATTCACACTAATTAAATTAGCACTCATACTTGGCGGAGCCTCTAAGCTAACGATTTGACCACTAGCATGAGTACTAAATTCAGGACAATCAATTCCATAATATTTCCCAGGTTTGGTCGGGTCTTCTTTGATTTGAAAAAAATTCTCAATTGGACTTTGATTAGAACGATTAAAACCTTCCCCTGAAAAATCTTCTAGCTCATCATCATCCAAGAATGATTTTGGAAAATAATTATGTAGTTCATGACGCCCGATATGATTAAGTGTCTCCATCTCAGAGCCATCTTGATTTAGCATCCAAGGAAAAAATTGATTAAAGCTGTGTAAATTAAGATTTTGGCTTCCCTCATCAAGTCGCTCTTTTTCATTCCGCGCCTCAGGGAAAAATTCTTGTTGAGAATTAATTCTTTCGGCATTGCTGTCTTCCGATGAATAATTAAACGCGCCGTATGATGTTAACCCGCCAGCTTGCTGATCTCGTTGTAGGTGATCCCAGCGTGTAAAAATTATTCGACCAAAACTATCAAGCGTCGGATGAAAATCACCAGATGGAGCATGATCCATCAAAACTAAAGCCCCAGTACTTGGATTTAATTTCCAAATACCAGTGTTTGTTGGTGCAGATTCATACTCATCTCTTTGTGGGTAAAGATGCCTCTCCCCGTTCCTTGGCCGATCCGTAACAAATATTATCTGATCATCACTACTATAAATCGGCATGACATTATTAAATGCCACTGGCTGATTAGGAACTTTAGTAATTACTGGTGTTTGATTTTTTCCCAAACCAGTAATTTCATATATTTGCCAATAATAACTATTAACTTGATACTGACTTGTGGCAGAGCCAATTACCATACTAAAGATAACTTTATTCCCATCCCAATGCACAGCAGGATCGCGCACAGCAATAGCAGAATCACCCTGAAAGCTATCACTGCCATAGCCAGCACTCTTCGTTAAGTTCTTTAAGGTTCCGTCTTGATATCGAATATACAGATCTCCACCTCTAGGAATCTGATCAAGCCCAGCTAAGTGATTTCCAAAAGTAGCATTAACCGTAATAAAATCATTCGGATTAGGAATCTGTGTCACAAACACAATATCAGCATTTGGCTCAGAACTAACCAAGGCTGGAATTAGAATAAAAACTAGGGACAGAAACAATCTCATTCAAGAAGTTCTTCGGCAATTTTTCTGAGAAACTGTAAGGTTAAGCCCTAAGATTTAGCTCTATTAAGTTAATTGGATTTAAATTATAAGTATTAACAAATACTTATGTAGCCGTTCACGTGCTAGGTAAAAGTCTTTTGCCAAGATGCTCAAAGAAAGCAGATCCAGCTATTTCTTTGTCAAAATCTGAACGATTTTGTCCAGTGGTGTGAACGGCTAGTCGTCTCCACCCCCAATTTACTTCGTAAATTGACCCCTTAAAGGGGATTTGATCTTTCTTTATATTGACTACCTGAACGCTTACATACTTATTTAACTATTCGGCTATCTGCTTAATAGTTAGCATGCTTTTCCCTGTCTCCTGATCTCGGATTTCCAGTGTCTCAACATCCTGATAATCAGCGACACGGGATGTTTGCTCCCGAAGACTTCCAATGAATTTTTGCTTAGCAAACTCTGGCATCATCTCTACTGGGAAATCTTTAAAAGTAATAATCAGCTTCGAACCTTCCTTAGCGATAGTTTGAAATTTGCTAGAAGTAATCTCATTATTTTGCAAATAATCAAGCAAGGCATTCTCAGACACTGGACGATCCAAGGAATTTAAAAAAACCATAAAACGAGAACGCCCTTCTTCATCTGGTGCATTCTTTAAGGCAAGCTCCCCAACCTTCTTAGCTTCATCTTTTTGATCTGTCTGAGCCAAGGCAATTGCTTTGTAAGCTAATGCTGAAAAATTATTAGCATCTTTCTGTAAAACAATCTCAATCTCTTTTAAGCCCGCCTCATGCTGATTTAAAAAAATCAAACAACTAGCGTAACGACTTCGCACTTCTAAATCATCCGGAACAAGATTTAGATACTGCTGATAGTATTCACCAGCTTTAGAAAACACCTTACTCTCAAAAGAAACATTCGCCAGCTCAAGTAACGCATATTTATTTTTAGGATCAACTTTTAAAATCTTTGTCAGCGTATCTATTAATTCAAAAATTAAATTTCGATCTCGAGTAGCAATAACTTTACCCTTTAAAACTTCGGCTAACTGCTCTAGTACAACAACATCCTCAGGACTAGCTTCCACCTTCCCACGTAAATCTTTTAGCTCTGGAAAATTATGATTAACCTCAGGCGAGTGCTGTGGAACAAACTCTTTTGTCGGTGGTTTTCCTATGAAACTAGGCGCTAAGTAGTATGCCCCACCAGCAATTATTAAGACTGGAATAATTAATAAAATCTTTTTAGGAAACATAATTTATAATTTAAAATAACTTAGAAAAACTCTCAATAACACTATCTGCAATTTCTTGACCACGCATAGTTAAGGCAAACCCAGTTGTTGTCATCACAAGCAAATCATCACTCACTAAACTTTGAAGGTGTTGCTTAAAATTTGGCTCGGTACTTAACATACCCAATTGTTCTAATTTAGAAAATTCCACCCCCTGACTAGTTCTAAGGCCCAGCATAATATAATCAAAAGCTACTCCAGCAGTACTAAGCTCCTCCTCCCAAGCAACTACCGGCTTAGAATTTATGATTGCCTCAATATAACTTTGATAATCTGCTAAGTTAGAGTAACGCTTAGATCTTTCTCCACTACGCCAACAACCATGCGCACCAGCCCCAAAACCTAAATAAGAATTATTTTGCCAATAATTTTGATTATGCCGGGACTCGCTTCCGGGAATTCCAAAGTTACTAATTTCATAATGATGATAACCAGCAAGCTTTAATCTTTCTCTAATTAACTGATACATGGCAAGCTTCTGATCTTCATCAACAATTTTTAAATTCCCTCGTTCGTTAGCCGTGAAAAACGGAGTTCCCTTTTCAATTGTTAACTCATAACAAGAAATATGAGGGAGGTTAAGCGCTAAGTAATCATTCAAATCCTGCTCTAAATCTGGAAAACTTTGATTCGGCGCAGCAAACATTAAATCTAAACTAATATTCTGAAATCCGGCATCCTTAGCAAAACTTACTGCTTGATAGATATCAGCCGCTTGATGCTTTCTGCCCAGCGCTAACAATGTCTTGTTGTTAAGCGACTGTGCTCCCAAGCTTAAGCGATTAACGCCTGCTTCAAAATAATTTTGCAATTTATCTAATTCAATTTCTTTGGGGTTAGCCTCAATAGTAATTTCTAAATTTGACTCGATCAAACAATTAGTTTTGATCAGATCTAAAATCGATCTAATTGCTTGCCCCGAAAAGATACCAGGGGTTCCACCACCAAAATAAATACTAGTTAACTTTTGATCTTTTACCCTATCAGACTTAAGCCCCGCCTCTATCTCCTTTAGCAAGGCCTGCAAGTACGCCTCCTCTGGCACACGACTAAGCGCATAAGTATTAAAGTCGCAGTAAGGACATTTATAGCTACAAAATGGAATGTGAATATAGATAGAAAACAAAATAGGTGTGTAATTAATTGAACGGTATCATTACCCTAAATTCACTTCCCTTTCCAGTTTCTGAATAAATTTCCAACTTACCTGAATTTAGCTCAATTAAAAGCTTAGTAATTGCCAAACCTAAACCCACTCCCTCAATTTCCTGATCTGAAAAACGAACAAATGGCCGACAAATTTTATTTAATTGCTCGCTTGATAAACCTAGTCCCGAATCTGTAATACTAACCTGACAAAAATCTCCTAAATCCTGAAACCTAAGAGTAACATTACCCTGTGGAGTATATTTAATTGCATTCCCAATTAAATTACTAAAAATTCTTTTTAGATGACGTCGGTCGGCTACAACCATCAGATCTTTTAGTGGATACTCAAAGTTTAGCTCTAATGATTTGAGCTTAGCATCAAATTGATAAACTCGTTCAAGTTCATGAAACAACTCAGTTAAAGGAATATTTTCTAAAGTCGGAGACAAATTACCGGCACGATACTTAGCCACACTTAGTAAATCCTCAATCAATTCAGTTAAAATTCTAATATTTGCGTCAGCCATAGACAATAACTCTGCGCCATCTCCAGCAATTAAATTATTATCCTGAAGGCAGGTATTAATTGCTTGTAAATTGTTTATTGGAGATCTTAAGTCATGAGACAAACCGGAAATTAGCTTTCCTTTATAAATATTATTATGACGACTCCTAGCGATCTTCCCATGTAATCCTTGAATCTGTTGTTTTTGAAAATATTGGGCAAAAAACTCTCGAGCAAAACTTTTAGCTGCGATCATTCTTTGGAGCGTCAGTGTTTCATTGCTATTAAATCCAAACCACAAGGCGTAAGAGCTTAAATTGTTAACTTCTGGAGACATCTCCAGAGATTGTCGAAACAAAATCTGGATTTCATACTTATGAAAACTTGAATAAATAACTGAATCTAATTCAAAAGTACTATCCGCCTCTGTTGATTGATCAAGAAGACTTAACTCCTTAGTAAATATTTTTTTAATTTTTTCATTACTATTTAAGTTTCCTCCAACTTCTAAAACCTCTACACCATTATCTCCAGATCTAGTCAAAATAACCAGCTGAGCAACACTTTCATTTAGGCTTAAATAATCTGAGCGATCGGCTACTAGAGATTTATGAACAGGTAGTCCTTTTTCGATCTCCAAATCAATGAATACAGATATTTTATTTAATAGGCCCACAAAAAGCGTCCTCATTTCAGTCCTACGTTGTTTAATTACTAAATTAGGATCTAAATAGCTTAAACAGTTACTGACCTCATTTTTTAAGATACGGTATTTTTGATCAATCCAAAGCAAGATTAATGATAAAATTATCACCACTGGGATGCTTACCATGGAGAGCAAGTCTGCCCTTAGCAACTCAAACATTCTTAGAATCTAAAATTAAACTTTGATTTTTTTTGTTAATCAAAGATTGTAATTGAACGGCAATCAACCTCGGGTCCTCATCTTTACCAATATAAGCATCTACGCCTTTTTGAAATAATTGAATTTTTTGATCAACATTTTTTTCCGAGGTTAAAAAAACGAATGGAGTAGCGCGGTAGCGATCTATTTGACGAACAGAATTTAAAACATCTTCCCCGTTTAAATCTGGCATATGTAGATCGCAAACAATTAAATCAATAGGCTTCTTTGTTCGTCTTAGATAGTTAATGGCAGCCCGAGGAATTACAAAATCTTTAAATTGAAATTGACTATTAGCTAAATATTTCTTTAGGACAGTTGTAAAAATACTACTATCGTCAATTAACAAAACGTTACTTAAGCCTTTTGGGGCAGAATCATTCAATAATGACTCGGCAGGAGGATCTATTGCCGATTTTTTTATTGAATGAGATTTGATTTTCAATAATTGTTTTTCACAATCAAAACTGTATGCTAGATTTACGTAACCAACTTGATCTAAAATAAAACTAATACTGACATCTCCCCTTCTAGTAAGTTCCTTTAACCTTTCCCAAAAATAACTAGAAGTTACTCCTAAAGCATCAAGATCTGCTGGCTCTAAAAAATCTGCTATCAAAGATTCATCCAACTGAAGATTTTCAAGATTAGAATTACTTAACTCTTCTGCTATCCGAAGCATTAATTTTTCAAAAACCTGTTGTAACTTATGCTCTACTTTCTCCTTTTCTATAAGCCTACTTTCATAAAATTTCCAAGCGCTAGAAATCTCCGACCAACGTCCTAAGTATATTGGAAAATTATCAAATATTCCCAAGCAATTTTTAGCCACTAAAGGATCAACCGCCCAGATTGCACAAACTTGATTACCGCGAATAATTGGAAATGCCCCTAATCGTTCTAAGCGACCCAAGGGTAATTGAGCCATTAATCCCAAAGGAAACTCCAAAGTTGGATTTAAATACAAAGGAAATCTGATTCGATTAGATAATTTCTTGAAAAACTTCTCAGGAAGCCAATTTAACATCTTCAATGCTTGATCGCTCAATTCTCGAGGATCACACCCTGATTCAGCTAGTTTCTGCAGTCGCTTTTTAGAAAAATAACTAGGTAGAACATCCACGACACTCTTGGCTTCTAAATCCTTAAACAGAAAACTCAATAGGCGCTTCATGATTAAATTTTAATTATTCTTTCCAAATATATCTCTGACTCTAGTCCAAAAAAGTCTAAGAAATTTACTAGCGATCGCTCTGGTTTAATTAATAATCGAAGAACTAAGAACTTTGTTGCCAATTTTTCTTTCACAAATGAATTAAGAAATTTCTTAGCTTGATATTCTGAATAGCGATAATCGGATGTCGGAGTTAATTCACTCGCCAATATTTCTAAAATAGATTTAGCATAATGATTTGAAAAACTTCCTATACTACCAGCAGTCAATTCTTGATTAGCACTTACGTAGCCTTGATATTCAATCAAATTTAAAGCCATAAAATACTGTTTCGAAATATTATTCTTTAAAAACGCTTCCAACTTTTCGATTAGGGCTCGAAGGTTCTCTTGATCATTCGTATCATCAAAATTAGCTTGTAAATCAACAAAACGATTTTCAACGATACTACTAACTTCTTGAAATAAATTGGATCTTTGAAGACTACCTGAGACCACTCCAATCATACTCAACATGAATGCCACAGCAATCGTTGATTCAATCAAAGCCCAACCTTTATTTGGATAAAACATAGTTTTGCCTAGCTTGAATAAAGTTATTTACAAAATGACTTAGCTCTTGTTGATCATTAAGTATTAAATTTTCTAATAAAATTTTAGATGAAAACCTATCTACCGCCTTAGTTAAGACTTCCTGCCATCGATAATCATCTAGATTTATTTGTTGCTTAATTATTAAATAATAAAAATTAATTTTTTCTCCTTCCGGGATAATACTAGCTATTTTTTCAAAGCGACTCTCTAACTGGGTTCTCAGGCTATCTTGATCGAAGTTTTGAGGTGGCTGACTTGCAACAATAATAATTTTTTGATTTGTTTGAGAATTAATATTTTCAACTAATCGCTTAAAAATCTGCTCTAAAGCTAATGGTAAATTAAAAGTAAATTTATCTTGGCCTAACCCCCAGACGATCTCTGAGACCGTTCGGCTAGTCAGATATTCAGGTCGAAGTTTCCCTGTATTTAAATCTACAATTTGCTCTGTAAAATTAGATGAAAATGGAAACTGATAATTTGCCTCTAGCAACTCGTTCCAAGCAGCCGCTGAACAATAATCAAAATTATCACCATAAGCCCCTGCTTTGATTGGTAATAAGCCTACTGAATTCTTATTACTCCCCCAGATAGTAAGCTCCCCTTGTTGATTTACTTGATAATGATTAACTATTTCTAAAGCGACTAATTTCATTAAGTTAAAATCCTGATTAAAACATTGCCGAGTTAAGCTGTGAGCATCAGACGCATAATCATGATATAAGTTGAAATAAGAATCTATAAACTGGGCAGTCGGCCAATTCTCATATTCTTCTGGAGTAACTTTGCTTGCTAGATCAATGATTAAATTGATACTTTGTTTGCGAACTTCAGCCTGACTAGCAACTCGAAGTGGAATTTTTAAATCTAAAAAATAATCAGCAAAATTTAGTTGATAATCTGAGTTATACCTAAGCGTCACTTGATTATCATTAAACTCTACAGCGGTTTGATTAAAATCAATTTGCTTTGACTTAAGATAATTATTGACTACTTCCTGTGCCTGAAAATAGTCAGGTAGGTTTTTAATTGCTAACATTACAGCTCGATCTAAATGTTGCTGAATAAGCTGTTGTCGATAATAGAACTCTGATATTCCAATTGTTGTAAGTGAAATCAACATTAGAATCGGTAGTAGAATAATCGCAAGAATTAATGTAAAACTACCTTTTGCGGAGTTCAAATTCTTCCTCCATTTGTTAAAGTAATAACTTCTAAGACTGGCGGTGTTACGAATAGAATAATTAATCCAGCAAATAATAATAGTAATGGAATTGTTGCCTTAACTGGCAATTTCGCAATTCGCTCCTCAACTAATTCTTGATATTGCAACTGAGTAGCATCACTGAGCTCCCGTAATGGAACGATTAACTCACCACCTTGCTCATAGGCTAGAGCTAAATGAATTAGGGAATGTCTAACAGCAGCAACTGGGCACTCCGCGCTTACCTCTCGTAAGCTTTGAGTGAAAGTCAGGCCCTGCTCAGTACAATCTAAAACCTTAGCAAACATTTTCAGCAAAGAATTTTTCGAACTACCTATGTCAGAATCTTGAGTAACTATTAGTTTTAAACCTGAAATAACATCCTGCCCTGATTCTATTGTCATCATTAATCTTTCCATCATCAGTGGTAACGCATACTGAAAACTAAGGTTTATTTTTTCTTTTCTCTGACTTATTAGGTAAGATCTGAGGAAAATCAGTAACGATCCAGCAATTATGAATATTATTGCAACCTTTTTATAATCTAAGAAATCTCTTACTCCACAAATTATCACTAATAAAAATATAAAAACCCAAATTAGTTTGTGATTTACCAAAGAAACTATTTTTCGTGAACCTTGCTTGAGAATTTTTAAAGATGACTGTTCGCTAATTAAATCCAATAAAACTATTCTAGGACTTCTAGTTGTTTGTAGAAATAATGCCCAAGTTGATAAGAGCATCACTGCAATAGCGATACTTAGAATAAAACTTCCATCCATATTACCTCCATGATTCTGAATTACTAATTTTTAATATTCCAATAAATCCACAAGATACTAAAGAAAGGGCTAGAATTAATAACTTCATACCAATAGGATTTGCCCAGGCATTCAGTAAAGTCTGATAAGAAGCAACTACCTGAACACTAAACATGGCGACAACCGCTATCAAAATTCCAAAAGCAGATAATTTTTGCATCGCAACAGCCGTATTGGTTTTACGACGAAATGATTGTCTGGCTCGAACAACCCGAGCAATTCTATGAAGACAAAAAGATAAAGATGCCCCTTGCTGCCTTGATAGAAGATAAGCATCTTTAAATAAAATCAAATCAGGGTGTTGGATTTCTGAAGCAAAAGACTTAATCGCTTGATCTTCAGCAATACCTGAGCTTACTTGCTGTCGAAAGCTTTCAATTGCTTCAGCAATTGGAGTATTATTAGCAAATAGATCTTTACTTTGAAGTAAAGCGGCAAGCGGGTCTAAACCACACTTCATGCTTGATGATAATGAAATTAAGAAGGTAGGGTAGTCACGCTCAAAAGCATTTAATTGTAACTTAGAGCGACGAACCTTCGCCTGTTTTTTAATTATTAAGTAAATTGGGTAAGCCAAAATCAGAAACTTATTAATTAATCCAAGAACAAAGATGAGTAATATTAAAAATAAATTATTCCAATATTTTCTGTTTTTAAGTTTTTCCTTAGGAACAGCATCAGGATTTTTTTGAATTGGATTTAATAAACGTTGATACCGAGACTCTGCTGAGTTGATGAAAAATTTGCTCATTGTATTTCTCTAATTACTTGGGCTTCTGGTATCTCTAGTTCACTTGGAAGACTAACAAGACTAAAAGTTGGCATTATCTCAGCTAGCTCCTCTTGGTAACGGCTTACACGATTAGGAATCTGCCAAACTGGCCGACCTAAATTATTCTGATATTTAAAAATAGTTGTTTGGCGAATAACTTGATCTGCATGACCACAAATTTCTCGAACTTCAACGATTCGTCTTTTACCTGAGAACTTACAGACATTTAGATAGACAATTGCTTGGATTGAATTTGCTAATTGTTTTGAAATAACATCTTTGGTTGCACCTTTTTGAACTCTCCCAAGAAAAAGTTCCAGGCGAGCTAAGGCGTCCCTAGCACTTCTTGCATGAACAGTTGATAATCCAGGATGTCCCGAGGCACATACATCAACAAAAGCTTCGGCCGATTCAGCATCTCGAATCTCCCCAAAAACTATCCGATTCATAGCCATTCTCATTCCCGCTCGAATACACTCGGAAGGAGATATTCTTCCCTCACCCTCAGTATTTACTCCTCTGGTTCTGATATAACGAACATGAGGATGAGCCAATTGAATTTCTGGAGTGTCTTCAATGACAAGAATAGATTCTTCGCTGGGAACACAAGCGGCTAAAGCACGAGCAAGAGTTGTCTTACCACTACCAACTTCACCTGCAATCATGACTGTTTGCCCGGCTTGAATCATCGTTCGCAAATAATCCATGACTCCAGAAGGCGCCAGACCAAACTCAATTAAATCCTTTACAGTAATCTGTGCGTGGCGATTAATTCGAATTGTTAGATATGGGCCTTGCTCGCAAAGACTCGTGTGCACAGCATGAACCCTAGCCCAAGCCGAATACATTGCGTCGATAATTGGAATTTTATGTGAATAACTAACCCCACTTTTATTTAAAATTCTCTCAACAAAAGCCTGATAATTTTCGGGGCTTGGGAATGATAATCCTGTTTTATAATTTTTGCGTCCCTTTTGGATCTCAATCTTATCGTAAGCAAAAACAATAATATCATTAATCTCTGAATCGTCGACAAGCTCCTGCAGGATTCCAAATGGCCGATTATTTTTTTCAAAATAGGCTAATAACTGATCAAGCTCAAATGCACTAAGCGATAGCCCTGTCTGTTGAGCAACTGAGTCAACTAAATTTCGTATTTCTTTAAAACTGACACCTTCCGCATCTGAGATTAAAGAGAGCTCTCTCTGCACAAGTTGTAAAACCTGAACAAGTGCTGGTGAAAGTACTCGCTGAGATTCCATTAAAAAACGCTCTGGTTCATTTGGTCTCATTTTAACTCCCAACAAAAAATCCTTGCGGACGCTCTGGTGTTTTTAACCATTTTCCATTTACAAAAACATACTTTCCTTGATCTTTCTCGTCGTGAACCTCTAAATAGCCCTGCACATCCGAGACCTCTTCCGTACTAACGTTTCGTTGCATTAAATTATCAGCTGTTAAAATTGGATTTTGCCAATCATCTTGATCGTTAAAACTACGAAGTGCAAAAGCAATCTTACCTCTAGGAATCGCAGTATTAATTTTTAGACATTGTTCTTGGGTCACAAGTAAAGTCACCGTACTAGGAACATTTGGAGCAACTTGTCCCTCAACTGGAGCAACAGAACGCTCGGAAGAAAGAATTTTAACATGTTCAGCAATAACAATTGTCTTTGCCTTATCAACTAAAAGCACATCTACAATCGATCCTGATCCAGCCCACCCCTCAACTGCACTCGTGGCATCAACCTTAATCGTCATCGCACGCATTCCAGCTGGAATACTTTCAATCACTGGATTTAAACTACTCCCAGAGGTTGTGAAATTATCTCGAAAAAGTGGGGTCTTTGCGGGCAAGCTTACTAAAGTTTCTAATCCCTCTAGTTCCTTAGAATTTAAAATTGCCATATCGGGCAATTGATGTTTAGGATATTTTATTTTTTCTAAAATAATTTTTTGAAATGGGGTGCCCGCAGCAACCATCTTTGCGGGAACAGGAACATCAACCGTATCGTACTCAGCAACATAGACTGGCTGAGGCTCTTTAAAGTTTTGCTTTTGCTTTGCAACAATCACAATGCTTAGAGCAAGTAAGCCTGAGATGACTATTCCGATTAGTGGAACATAGCTACTCCGAACAGTTTTATTGACATGGCTAATTCTTTGCATAGTAGAACTCTAAGGATTTAATTGATCGTCAATGATAACTGCCTGACCCTGAGCCCATGTACCGATACTATTTAACATGCCAGCAACTCCATTTCCCAAATTACCCATTGCTAGCCACAGTACTGTCGCAACAATGGCAGCACCGGCACTATACTCAAGTAGAGCATAACCTTTTTTGTTATCAACTTTTCTTTTCATTTTCTTCTCCAAAATTTCTCAACCATTTGTTAAGAATTAAAAATCTTTTTCACGCTACTTCCTATCCAATGAACAGGATGAACTTACTTACGTTTTTAAATATTTGCTGAATCAATTATCCTTGGGAGCTCGATCAGCTTCGGCTCAACTAATAGTTCTCTTTTCCATGTTATTTGCTTCTGCCAAGTGCTCCAAAACCTAAACATTTTATTCCAAACAAGCTGTAGTGATAGCAAAAGATGTTCTCTTCTTTTAATTTGAGAAATAGGTTGATCACTCAAAATTTCGGCACAAATTTTGAGTGCCTGCCGATTCTTTAATCCACCAAGACTATGAAATGTCTGACCAGAAGCTGGCCAACAAGAACCATTGGAATGGTGAATTAAACTTTGACCAATCCAAGCACTTTGCTCGTTAATCAGTTGTGAATTTATATGAGAGCGTACGCTCGCTGAGCTAAGGCCGTTACTGCTCAAGCGATTCTCCAATAATAATACTTCTTGATTCTTACCTAACTTTGACCAAGCAAGTTTTAATTTTATAATTGTCGAGAAACAACTTGCAGGATCATTAGAAACTACCAAAATCAACTTTGAGCAACAGCGGTACCAAATATTTGAATCTGGAGTTCTAAGTGAAGATGCATCAACTAGAATAAAGTCGAATTCATTACTAGCTAAATCTAAAAGCTGAGCTAATGTTTTTAGATTTTTAGAACTCGTTTGATTTTGATAATCATCAAAATTTGCCGGAGGTAGCACAAAAAACTCACTACCAATGAAAACAGAAGAAAGGCAATCGTAAAAATTTTCTTTAGTTAAAGGCTTTGTGCCTTTTAATACTTCACTTAAGTTCTCATTATAATATGGTCGGGCTTGGAGATAGCGACTTAAATCTTGACTGTCAGAATCTAAATCAATTAAAAGTATTTTTTTTCCAGTAGTTGCTAATGACTCAGCAAGTCCTGCAGAGATTGTTGTAACACCCTGACCACCCTTAGCACTGTCAATTAAAACAATCTTTCCTTTTGACCCAGTGACAACTCTCTTAGAAAGAATGATTAGCTTTGTCACAACTTCAAATGCATCTGTGTCATAAGATATTAAATCATCAGCCCCCAGTCTCGCCAAAGATTCAATTTGGAAAAGCGACCGTGCTCGTTGCCGATCTACAGCAATGATAATGGCAATGTGGGAAGCTTTATCCTTAATAGTTTTTAACAATCCAGGATCTTGAGTAATTAATTCTTCTCCAACAATATACAGATCCGCAGGTTGATGATAATTGATCTCTTCAGGCGTTAAGGTGTTTAAGCTAAGATTTGGAACAAACGCTTCTTCCAGAGAACTTAAACCTTCTAAGCTCTGCAAGCTTTCAGAAATCTTCCGATACCAGGAATGTCTGCTGGTGGCTGAAGAGTCGAGAATAAGGACGTTAAGCATAAGCAAAGTTCTTTGATTTGCTTAATAAGCGTTCTAAATACTAATAAGTTTCCTAAAGATATAAATTTTTATATACTAAAACCCATTGGGTTTTTCTTAACAGCTTGGAAAAAATCTAATAGATTTTTCGGTATTTTGGGTTCTAGTATATTTGTCTTCCCCAGTATTTAGCCTTATAGAATAAGGCTAAATACCTTAGCGGCCCCCAAGGGTCGCTTCAAGTGCTTCGCAATTGATATATTAACCGCCTTTAAAATTTTTTGTAATTTTTAATGTTGCTTAATATAATCCCCTAATTAATTTTTATTCTTAGAAAATGTTAAAGAAGTTATTTATTTCACCTGAGGCCAGTCTCTACCAATCCCTAGAACATTCTAATGATTTCTTAAGTACCTATATTTTTTCCTCTCCTGAAAGTCAGGCAATCTGTAACAATCCATTAGTCTTTGGGATGGAATATACAGAAAAGCTAAAGAGTGCTTGTGCTAAGACCTTTAGCAAATTAAAAGATCTAAGACTTGCTAACTTTCTAGAGCATCAAGTTGTTGTGCTAAACATTTTGCGTGGTGGATTAAATTTTGGCTTACGAGATGCGCTTCATCAGTCTCTAGGGTTTAATAAACATTCCTCCATTTTTATTAGTGCCCAAAGACAACAAGCTAAAGATAATAGTTGGATTATTACCGAAGATACTTACAAAAAAATTGATTTACATCCTATTAATCACTTAGTTTTTGGGGATGTTGTCGCAACAGGAACAAGTCTTTTCCATGGCTTAGATGTTGTCTTTAATTATGCTGCTAGTAAACAACTACAAATTTCTGAAGTAACTTTCTTTACAATTGGCGGACCTAGAACAATTGAAATCTGTGAAGAACTTTTTCAAAAATATCACTTAACCTTAAAAATTAAGAAAATAAATATTGTCTTCTTGGAAGGAGTCTTTGTTGTTGCTGATAAGGACACTCCATATCAAATCAAGATTGATGGAACAGATCTAATCCGACTGGGCGCAACCATGGCACCAGAATTTATTGAGTCTCAAAAAGAAAACCCGCTCTACCCTTTAGAGCGTTGCACAATCTATGATGCCGGAAGTCGTGCCTACAATGTTCCCGAATACCTTCAGGATGTGATTGAATACTGGGAACAAGTAGAAAAGATTGCCGAGAAAACTTCGCTTTTACAGTATGTCCAAGAGCGTACAGATCGACAGCTATTTGGCACCAATATCGATCTTAAATCGATCTGTCAGGATCATCTTAAGAAATTAAAAAAGTTATTGTAAGCGCAGCCTGATAAGAGCCGGGTCTACTAAGACAACTTACTAAAGACTTGTTCTCTAAATGCTGGAACTTCTTCTGCTGTTGGGGTTAAGAACATAAATAAGGAATTTCCAGCAATATGATTATGCCCCCAAGGTAAAACTCCAAAAGAAGTTTTTAAGATTTGCTCGGGATCCGCCAAGCTTCCTAATTTTTTCACTACTTGATCATAAGTTGTGCCAGCACCTGTTGGATGAGAAAAATAAACAAAGTTTGTTAGCGTTACTTCTCTGCCTGGTTGGTATTGTTCAAACCACAATTTGGCCATAGCAGAAGGAGTATTGCCGGTAGGTCTTAATCCGGGATCAAATAAAGTTACTCGTCCATCTGGCAACTCAAAGTAATCACACATCACAAAGCCAAAAGTATTCGGATCGTGTCTTTTAATTCCATCAACCAGATCAATAATTGCCGGTCCGATTATTTCTAATCTCTCTTTAGTAATTGGTAAATTAATATTACCCGCATAGGAAACTTTATCTGGCCCAATAATTTGATTAGTTAATGCAACGACTTGAATATCGGCACCTTGTTCTAGACTGATAAAAACTTGAAAGCTCTTATTAACTCCCAGGATTTCTGGTTGTAAAACTATTAACGGTGATAAATTGTGAGCCTTAGTATTAGTGCGAATCTTCTCAACCAGCGCCTCAAATTCTCTTTGATTCTCAACTCGCCAAACGCCGGCACTGGCGTTCTCTGTATTACAAGTTTTAACATACAAAACTTTTTCACCTCTACCAGAATAAGCATCATACTGTTCTTTTGTGACTTCAAAAACATTTAAGATTACTTGCTCTGGGGCATACTTAGTTAGTGTATGAACATGCTCCTTAGAATTACATCTAACAAATTGATCCTGACGATTGGCAGTAACATCATCAAACCCAGTTCCATAATCATCAATATTATATACTTGGCGATTTCTTCGAACTAAGTCTTGTTTTAAGCTAACTAAATCAGAAACATAAATTGGAGAATCTTTGCCAAGAAAACCAGCTGACTGCAAATAGCCAATCGCAGTTAAATCTATTCCTGGATAAATTTTTTCCTGACCATCCGATCCACGCTTATGATATTCGGCCGGTAAGTAAACAGAATTTCTTCGCGGGTCAGTAATATAAACAGCGGAGAGTGGCATTACCAATTCGGCACCAGGCCCATGCAATTCAGAATAACAATTTCTAACACCCTGACGAGTCTCATCAAATTTAGATGTATTAAAAATAAAACTGACATCATATTTGGCAACCGCTGATAAGAGTCCTTGGTATGTCGGTGCGGTTAATCTGGCAAGCGGGCTTGCTTCTGGGAAAAAGCGAGTGGGAGTATTTCTATTATGCGCTAAAGGATTCATATACAACCTAAAGATAAACTCTAGGAACTATATAGATAAACTAACGTTAATCAAGAAGGCTATGGGGCTTAAAGACTTTCTAGGAAACTCAATATTTGATCAGTAAAATCAATATTTAAACCTTCATGATGGCTATATTCAGGGTGGAATTGAACTAGGATAATTTTAGCAGTTGGATCTTTAGATTCGAGTATCTCCACAATCCCATCATTAGATTTTGCTACAACTTGAAGGCTTGGGGCAATCTCTCGAACAGCTTGATGATGTCTACTAGCAACTGCTTGAACTTTTGATGTATTTAATTTTTTAAAAAACCAAGAATCTTGATCAAATTGAATATCATGGTAGTGACTCCTCCAATCTTCATATTCATTATGACGATCGGAATTAGTCTGTTCTTTGATATCAAAATATAGTGAGCCACCTAAGCAATAATTTACAAACTGCATTCCACGACAAATTCCAAAGACTGGTTTTTTTAGTTCTAAGGCTGATTTTAATGATTGATGTTCAATATAATCACGATAATTCTCGGGCCACTTCGTTCGATATTTAATTTTTTCAGCTTCACTTAAAGGATGCCCAAAATAACTGGGGTTAATATCGGCACCACCTGCAAATACCAGTAAATCAAAATCACTTAGTTTTTGATGATTATCAATAATAATCTGATTTGCTTGTTCAAGACTGTCTGCCCAGGAATCAAAAACTTCCACCTTAGAATTAGTTCTTTCTAACCACTTAGTATAAAGACCTAAGTCATACTCTGATTTAAGTAGTGCTATTTTTTTCATTATTTTAAAGGCCTACTAAAGGATAGTAAAACTTCGCTGTCTTAAAAGTGCCGCATTGTGGATCGACTGGCTAATGAATTGATCGATGGGCTGATTTCGATCTTGTCTTAAATCTTCAATTACAGACTGAAAAGAGGGATTGCTTGGATCGAATGGTTCAACCCCAGAGGAACTATGAATTCTACTAAAGACAGTAAGGTACCGGCTACTTTGCTTGCTACTTAAAGTTACATCCAAAGTCTTACCAGTTTCTTTGGAAATATAGGAAATTGTTTTGCTACCTGCCGGCTCTAAGACAACATAAACATTATTGGAACTTAAATGTCCATTAGAGGAAGTCTCTCCAAAGGTCGCTCTTAATTGCTTTCTGAGTGCATGCAAGCCTCTTTCAGAATTAATTTTACTAATATCTAGAGATGATACTGGAATAGAAAAAGAAGCTAAATAATGAGACTCCAAACCAGATAACAGCTCTGAAGCTTTCAGTGGATCAATTACTGTAAGCAATGCGCCTTCATCTAATTTAACAAAATCTTGATAAGACAAGCGTTCAGACTTCGCTACCTTTTTGAATTCATTATAAAGAATCTCCTTCGCAAGTAAGACATAAGGATTAAAAGTATTAGCTTGGAAATGATTGAAGCGAATGTGAGAAAGGGAGGAAGCTTCTTTATCGGAAAGTGACAAGCCATTTGATCCAATGGAGACATCATTAATAATGCTATTGAGATGACCAAAGTTGTAGACGGTACAATAGCGCGCCGGATCAGACGATAAGTCACAAGTAAGGTAGGAGACCCGATCTGCTAATTCTTTTATGTTAAATAAAACATCATAAACAAAGGCTTGCTTGCGTTGCACAAACCATTCTCGGTCTTCGGCAATAACATGAGCCACAACCTCTGGATCAATTTTATTTTTAAGAAGAGTAGCCCTTAAGGGAGTATCCAAGATTACTTTTTTAGCTTCAGGATCGTGATCAAAATCTTTTCTCTGAAAAGCAATTCGAATAATTTTCTCGCCAGTATGATTAAATGGTGGATGAGCAATGTCATGAAGCAGCGCTGTAGTGACAGCCAACTTCGTTAAATCATAACCAACATTCCGAAAACGATCCTCAGCTTCTTGCGAGACTGAATATTCTGCAAAAAACTTAGCGCAAGCTGCCGCCTGAATTGAATGGAGGTGTCGACTTGAGGTTTGAAAAGCATTACCTCTAGTAAATTTGGCAATCATCTGAGATACGCCAGTCAACCTTTGAAACTCAGCACTCTGAACTATTTCACCTACTGGCTCACCAAGATATTTAGTAAAAAATTCGATACTTCTTGGAGATAAGTTTGTGGTTAGGGATTTTGGATTAAAATTAGTGTCTAAATGGAACAAACCGCGGAGAATATGAAGACTTTCAGATTTAGCAGATAAACGCTCAAACTGTTCCAGTACTCTTACATTATCTCCGTGTTTAATCATAAATTAACCGAATTTTAAATGTAATTAAATTTGTACATTAATTTGGCATTTATGCAAATCATACATCTGATATAAGTTAGTTATTATTGAAGTACAAAGGTTCAAATGCTGACCAAACAACTGATATCAAGAGCGCTAACTTGATGAGCGATCTACTTTAACGTTAAGAAAAAATTGGCAACCTCGTTTTCTAAAACCCCTCCGTAAGGCTCTCAGCTTTTTGCATAATTGCTAAGCTCTTAGAATCAATCAGTTTATTTTGAGCAATTAAGTCTCGAATTTGGGATTTATTTAAAATGACTTTTTCAATTACCTCTCCCTCATCTAGTTCAAGCTGACTAGGCACTAGATCTTCAGCTAAGTAACAATGAATGATTTCATTACAAAACCCTGGAGTTGGGAAAATGTGTCCTAAACTTTTTATAGAATTTGCCTTATAACCGATTTCTTCTTGTAGCTCTCTTTGCGCACACTCGATTAGATCCTCTCCTGGTTCGATCGTCCCAGCTGGGAATTCATAGATTTCTTGCTGAATTGCATGACGGTACTGCTTTATCATCACGTAGGTATCGCTACTAAGTTTAGGGATAATCAAGACTGCGCCTGGATGTTCAATTAAATCACGACGATGAACGGAACCATCGGGATGTTCAAAAAATTGCTTTTTAACTGGGAAACGGAATTCCTCAGTAATAGTTTCTGTTTTTAAAAGTTTGATTTTCATTGTGGTTGGTTAAGATAGGAAGTAGAATATAAATGATTCAAATTTCGTTCTCCTCATTAAAAATAACAAAATCTGAATTTTATAAGAGAAATCACATGTTAAAAACTAAAATCGTTACCAGTCTTAATAAACAATTAAATCGTGAATTACAATCAGCTTATAAATATACGGGAATGGCTGTGTATTGTGATAATAATAAACTGCCTGGATGCGCCCAGTGGCTGAAGCTTCAATCTTCTGAGGAACGGGTTCATGGAATGAAGATTTATCATTATCTTACTGAGCTTGGTGAGCAAGTAGAAATTTCGGCAATTGATACTCCAAAGCAGAAATTTAAAAATATCAAAGAAGTCTTTGAAGCAGCGTTGCAAGCAGAAGAAGATATTACGGCAAACTTAGTTGACTTAACTAACCTAGCACTCTCTGAAAAAGATCAACTAACTTACAACTTCATGCAATGGTTCCTCCAAGAACAAGTCGAGGAACTGGCTACTACTCGCTCAGTAATCGATGATATTGATAAGCTCGGCACTTCAGGGGTTGGGCTATTTATGTTAGATGAAAAACTAGCTGGGCGCGCAGTACCGCAATCGTAAGCATTTTTACTACGTTCTACCACTAAAGTTTTTGCAAAAGCATTAAGCCCTTGCTATATTGCCATCGTGCTTACATTAACCAAAAACCACTACCTCACTGTTACTCTCATAATACTTTTTAGCTTAGCGCTAAGATTACCACTTCTTGGAAGTGGCATTCCATATTTTTATGATGAAGACGAAGCGCACCACTTCAATCGCCAAGTACAAATGCTTCAAACTGGAGAGCTTAATCCCAAATATTTTTTAAAGCCTAGTTTAAATTTCTATCTCCGCCTACCAGCAATCTCTGCTGGCTTTCTCTGGTCTGTTAAAAAAGAACAGGCTAGATCAATCCAAGATGTGCGAACTAAAGATCCTTATGGAATTGGTGGATATAACTTTACAGTTTCACACCCAGCAACATTAAAAGCCGACCGCATTTTTTCTATAATTATTGGCTTACTAATCATAGTATCCGTTTATTATTTAACACTACTCCTAACTAGTAACGCGCTACTGGCAACCCTTAGCTCACTACTAACATCAATGGCGCCGCTATCTTTGGAGTACGCAACAAGTATTGGAGTTAACCAACCAACCGCCTTGTTTTGTATCTTAACAATCTTAGCTGGGACTCTTTATTATCGTAATCCAAAAATTCGAACGATCTGCTTAACAGCAATCTTTTCGGGATTGGCAATTTCTACTAAGTACAACGCCTTACCAATTGTTCTTGTTCCTTTGGTTTGCTGTCTCTTAGTTCGGCCTAGTCTTTGGAAAATATTTATTGCACTAGTACTTCCTTGGATAACTTTTATTGCTGGGTCTCCATACATCCTAAAAGAGTTACCACTATTTCTTGATCACCTTGCCTTTGAAGTTTGGCATTACGGAGTGGCTGGACATGTGCATCATCAAGCGGAGCCTGGAATGGCGCAATTGCTCTACTATCTAGGAACGCTTAGCCTTTATGATTTAGGAATTATTCCCTTAACAATTGCCTTAATTGGCATCGTCTATGGATTACAAAAAAAGAATCGCGAGCTAATCCCATTAATTGTTTTCTTTGTTGGATACATGGCTTTAATGATTTCCCAAAAAGCTAATTTCAATCGCAATCTGCTATTAGTGCTACCATTGATTCCAGTATTAACTGCTATTGGAATACAATATTTATTCATATTGTTAAAAGGAAGAACAACTCGTCTCTCAATTATCTTTTTAATTTTAATCCAACCTGCAATACTTAGTATCTATCAGATTCAAAAATCAAAAATTTCTGATAGTCGTAATGATGCTTATGAATATCTTCATGCCACAGGGATGAACACCTCTCGTTTGGCAGTAGATGGCAATTTATGGCTTCCAAAGTTTACTAAATATGTTGCCCGCAAAGAAGTCTTAACTAGACCTGGAACAGCGCGTGTCAATCTAGACAAAGAGCAGCTAATTAATCTTTTCTTAAAAGGTTATCAAGAAGTATTAATGCCGGGATATCATCAACTTTCAAACTTAGAGAAAACAATTGTTAGTACTAAAATCTTCTTCCCTGGAGACTTAGAAAAGAAACGGATTGTAAGCAATCCTGAGATTCAATTACTGACATTTAATCAAAATGAGATCTATCGCAACTTAGATCAACTAAAGATTGCCAGCCTTGATTTTAAATTCAAAGATAACCTTTGTTATTTAGAGGCTGACAAGTTTAATGAATTCTGGCTTGATCAAAAGATTTACTACTTAAACTTGGAGCAATGCTTAAAAGCTGATCAACAAAGAGTAAAGATATACTTTGAATATTTTTCACCATGGCTTCCGCAGAAGCTAGGCTTAGTAATTCCAGAGGAATTCAAAGTTAACTTTCCAATAAATAGCCAAGAAGGTAAAATTGAGATTGAACTTGGCAAAAAGGAACTAAATTTAGGAAAACTTTATTTAGTAATTAATCAACTAAACTCCCCGGAAGAGTTAGGATTATCCACAGATGACCGTAATCTTGGAATTAAAATTCTTGCCAAGAATTAGTCTCTCCAGTGTTAAAGACTTGCCGTAACTGTTTGTTTTGAAATACTTCTACTGGATTAATTGGTAATTGGTTTAACGCAATATATTTTAAATCTTGTAACTTAGTTTTTCCAGTGGCAACAAGGGCATTTGGTATGTCCATTTTAAATGGACTCTCAGCAACATTTGCCAACATCTTATCGACCTTCTGGCCAACATCTCCAAAACTAAGAGCACCTTCGGTTAAGATGGCTTGATGAGTTGGGATTTGATAAGTTTGTAATTGGCTGATTGCAAATTCTCTTACACCGGGCAGAAACAAATCAGCCTCTGCAAGCATCCAATGGAACACTTGAACAGTAAGTACGATTTTGAAAATGAATTTAAAGAGTGTAAACATGTCTTCCTTGAAAAATGTTACCAAACAACTGCTATACATAGTATCGACTCCTCTAAGTAAATTCTTTAGGCCTTAATATAGTACAAAAGAGACTCCTAAGATAGACAAAATAATCAGTAATATTAGCTAGTTATCTAAAATAATTATTTTCAGAAGCAGAATGCAAGGTATCTACGATAGGAAAATAAGAGTCTATCTAATTTGAAAATCATGAGTAATAATCTTCCTGAAACTACTGCTAATAAAACAATTCAATTCCCTGAAACACGTGCTGTGGAGACTGAAAATTCTCCCTTTGGTAACGTTCACTTTAATCGAGAAACACCTACAGCAACAAAAATTTTCACCTTACCGCAGCTTGATGGAGCAACGCAGGTAGAGAGAATTATTAACAATGGTAGACCAGTAAATCGTGGGCCATTAAATCCACAAATACTCGCTTATCGATTACCAGAGGCGGCATAAGAATTTTTTTCAAAGCCAACAATGAGCTCATTAACTTTTCCAGAATTATTTGAAATAGAAATAGATGGATGGAGAAGGGGGATTGAGGCTAATCAAAAAAATATTACTTCGCACGATCTTCATAACGTAATTAAAGAAATGGCTGTAGTCTTTGAAATTGCCATCCAACAAAATTATATCTTTAACTTAGTTGAAATTGCTAGTAACTACTCCAAAGCATCTCAAGGAAAAGTAAATCCAAAAGAGGTGGCCTTTTATGTATTAAGCACAATCCCTCATCCAAGTAAATTTACAGAAGAAAGCCAAAAAACACTTTCTGAAATCATCAACATGGTAGATCTTAAGTTTGGTGGAGCTAAAGAAAGATTAGAAAAACGCTGGTCCCAAAAGAGTCTTTAACTGGCATTATTTAGAACTCTTTTCTCTTGAAAGAATCTCTTAAGTAACTCGGCAGAACTATCTGCTAAGACCTCCGAAATAACTGTAATCTCTGGACCAAGTCGCGAATCTTGACTTAGATCATACAGAGACCCACAGGCTCCTCTAGCTGGATCCATTAATCCAATAATTAAATTTGGAATTCGAGCGAGCTTAATCGCGCCCAGGCACATTGTGCAAGGCTCTAAGGTTACCGCTAAGATACATTCATTTAATCGCCAATCACCTAATTTTTGTGCCGCCATTTTTATAGCTAAGATTTCAGCATGCGCCGAAGAATCTTTACCAGTCTCAACGAGATTATGAGCTTCAGCAATAACTTCACCCTGATAATATATTACAGCGCCAACAGGCACTTCCCCTGCATCAGCCGCTTTTTCAGCCTCAAGAAGTGCTAACTCCATTAATTGAATACTAAGTGCCTCAGTAATACGTGATTTTAACATAATCCCAAGAATCGCATAATTTCTAAAATTATTGTACTACTTATCTAGCAATCATTTAACGCAAGGATACAAGTTAAAGGTACTATATGAATAAAACTCATCACCAAATTATTATCGTCGGAGCTGGCATTGCCGGGCTTTGGAGTTTTAATGTTCTTAGAACAAAAGGGTACGATGTGATTCTTTTAGAAAAAGACACTATTGGTGGAGTACAGAGCATGGCATCACAAGGGATGATTCATGGTGGACAACGTTATGCTTTGCAAGGAGTTTTAAATAGTCACTCCGAATCAATTGCTGCGATGCCTGGCGTCTGGGATCAAGCATTAAAAGGAGAAATCACTCCCAATCTTAGCTCAGCAAAAATCCTAAGTTCTAAACAATACATGTGGTCACCAGGTGGATTAACTTCTAACGTAACTTCTTTCTTTGCATCCAAAGCAATGAACTCTCGGGTTGATAGTCTAGATCGAGCTGATTGGCCAGAGATCTTCAAAGCTCATGCAAAATTTAAGGGTAAAATATACGAACTTGATGAAGTTGTATTAGATATCCAAAGTGTAGCTTCCGCTTTAAGCAAAGATTACCTAGGACAAATTATTAAAATCGATCAACTGCAATTAAATGTTAAAAATGAAAAACTAGAATCAGTTATTATCACTCAAGGATCTGAGGATCTAGAATTAACTGCAGATCAGTTTATCTTTACAGCTGGGCTAGGCAACGAAGATATCGCCTCCCTACTTTGGCCCAATAAGAAAACAACTCAGCGTAGACCATTAAAACAAGTGTTAGTTGATGATGTAGAATTTCCACTTTATGCGCATTGCATTACTGTCGATCCACGACCGAGAGTTACTGTATCAGCTCATCCCAAAACCAATGGTAAGTATACCTGGTATCTTGGTGGACTAGTTGCGGTTAAGCATATTACTGATAGTGACGAACAAGCAATTGATTTTGCTAAACAAGAATTAAAAACTCTTTTTCCATTTATCGATTGGGATAATAAGAAGTGGTCAACACTCCTGATTGATCGCGCCGAACCTTATACTAGCAATGGCTTTCTGCCCGAAGGCCCAGCCATTATGGAAAAAGAAAATACGATGTTAGCTTGGCCAACGAAATTAACATTTGCGCCTGCAATTACTAATAAATTATTAAATGTTTTAGATAAACAAAATTTACCAACTAAGGGTACCGTAGAAAAATTAAAACTAGCTTCACCAAAAATTGGAACTTACCCTTGGGAGTCAGCGACATGGCAATAGCGAAAAGAAAACTTGGTACTACAGGGATTGAGGTTTCAATTCTTAGCTGGGGGACGGTTAAGGTTGGCCGAAACTTTATGGTCAAAAATAAAATTCCTGATGGCTTTGCTCTCCCAGATGATTCTACCGTCTTAGAGTTATTAGATATCTGTATCGAACATGGAATTAATTTGATCGATCTGGCTCCAGCCTATGGCATTGCCGAGGAAAGAATAGGAAAATTGCTTGGCAAAAATCGCTCTAAGTTTATACTCTCTACAAAAGTCGGCGAAGAGTTTGATGGCCAGAATTCAACTTACAACTTTAGCAAAGAACATTTACTTTTTAGCATTGAAAGAAGCCTTCAGCGCTTACATACTGATTATCTAGATTGCATATTATTACATCTTCCACGAAATGATTTGGATGTAATGAAAGAAAGCCAAGCCTTGCAGACGTTAGCTGAGCTAAAACAAAAAGGACTGATTAGATCTTTTGGAGCCTCGACGCATTCCATTGCTGGAGGAATCTTTGCCTTAGAAAATTCCGATCTGGCAATGATCCCATTTAACCCTGACTACCAAGAGCACTTACCAGTAATCAAAAAGGCTGAAGAACTTGGAAAATCAATTTCTATTAAGAAAGGTTTACTCTCTGGACATTTAGACCCAGCAAACTCTCAAAAAAGCTTAACAAACTGTTTTCAAGAAGCCTTACAATATCAAGGTGTCAAAAGCTTAGTTGCCGGCACAACTAATCCCAAACACCTCCTTGAGAATATTAAGATTGTAAGTGAGTTGCAGGAAAACTCCTATTAATTAACATCTTGCCAGACAACGTAAATCAACTAGTAATAGACTAAATGAAAGAAATAAAACTCCCCCCTTTTACTGTCGCTAATTGTGTCGTCATGAAATGGACGAACCCAATTTTTGCTCGAATGGGGATTTATAAAAAAGAATCCGAGTTTTACTATCAACAGTTTATTCCTTTTGCTAAGAAACATAACATTAGTATTATTCGTGCTGACTATCGCTGGTTTGATCGTAAAACAGATTTATTTACAAAAGCTTGGTATTTAGATCCTTTAATGGGCTGGCTTCGAGTTAGCGATATTAAAGTTGATATTATCCACGACTTGTCAGTCAACAAACCAAAGCTAATGCCCTACAAAAAATTCTTTGCCAAGAAAAAAATGTTTGCAGCTAATCCCTTTGAACTTGAGATACTCTTAGTTGATAAATATAAAAACTATCAAAAATTCAAGCCTCTGTATCCCAAAACTTTTCTGATCAATTCTGCTGACGAATTAAAAGCTAAAATTAAACAAATCCCCTCAGAGCAAGTTGTGATTAAGCCACGGGAAGGTAGCAGTGCTAAGAACGTTGAAATCATGTCTAAAGCTGAGGCATTAAAATTAGAGATTCAGCCAAACTACCTACTACAAGAATTCATCAAGACCAAACATCCCGTCCAAGACTTTCGTGTGGTATATGCCAACGGTGAAATTCTGCACTACTATACCCGAGTTGCCAGCAAAGGTAGTCTTTTCTCAAACTTCTCGCGCGGTGCAAAAATGACCATCTTGAAAAAATCTCAAGTTCCAAGGGCAGTACATGAAGCATGGGAAATTGTTGAAAAAACTATTAGTGAGTACCCTTTCAGCATGTTAACTGCTGACTTCATGCTAGATGAGAATGGTCGTGCCTATATGATTGAGATGAACTCCAAACCTGGGAAGGTTCTTTATCGTCCAAATGGGGAAATGAAAGCATTTCAACAAATCATGGAAGCAACAATTAAAAACTATCAAATAGTTTATCAAGAAAGAATAAATTTTCTTAATAAGAAAAAATCAAAAGTAAAATAGCTTTATCAAAAGTTAATAAATCAATTTTTATCAGGAAACTAAGATGGACTTTAATCAAGAATTTATCGTCGCTAAAAATATAGCACGTGAAGCAGGAAAACTTGCTGTTTCACTGAGACAAGGCTTACATCAAATAGTCGAGAAGAGTCCTAAAGACTTAGTCACCGAGGCTGATCTTGCTTGCGATCTGTTAATTAGAGAAGAAATACTGAAGCATTTTCCAACTCATGGTTTAGTAACAGAGGAAGGCTTAGACTTTAACATTGATAGCCCTTTTCAATGGCATGTTGATCCAATTGATGGCACAGCAAACTATGCTTCTGGCTTACCGCTTTGGGGAGTTTCAATTGCGATGGAATACAAAGGCATATTACAATTAGGTGTTGTTGATTGCCCGATGATGAATCAATTCTTTTCAGCTCTTAGAGGACATGGGGCATTTTGCAATGAAGAAAAACTAGCTGTTAGTAAACATTCAGATTTAAAAACTGCCATGGTAATCAATAATGGCCTGAACCTAGGGAAAACTCTAGAAGCCCAAGCTGAATACAATAAAAAGTGGTTCGTGATGGTTGAAAAACTAATGCCAGAAGTAGGTCGTACTAGGAATTTTGGAGCCGCTGTATGTGAAGCTGCTGCCGTAGCCCTAGGCCATGCCGCCGCCTATACGATTATGGGATACAATGCCTATGACATTGCTGCCATGGTGCTAATCGTAGAAGAAGCTGGTGGACGTTGTAGCAGTTTTGATGGCACACCATTTATGCTTAGAAATTCAACTAAACCTGGACTTATTAGCAATGGCTTAGTTCACGATCAACTTTTAAGCGTAATTAACTCTTAACAAATATCCAGTTTAGACAAATATTAGCTAGTATCAACTTATTAGTAATTAAATTACAATCAAGACGTCTTATTAGAAGGATTTTAATATTTGGAGAAAATTTATGTCAGCGTGCTGCAAAAGATTTAGCGGACTTTGTGTAATTTTAGCGATGGCTTCAATCATTGGCTCAATTGCTATTTGGTATTTAAGTAAAGGTGCAGATGCTGAAAGCATGGCCCATGCTGAAAGATTCGGAATTTTTGTAGGCCTTTGGGCTCCAACCTTCCTAGGACTAGCTAATTATACTAAAAGCTCCTGTTGCTCCTGCTCTACAGAAAAGAAGACTGGCTGCTGTAAATCATAAAGATTACACCTATGAGAACAAACATCAGGAAATAAAACTCCTGATGTTTTTATCCCTACTAGAAAATAAACATCTCAAAACTTTTTAATTTTTTACGCCAATCACACCGCAAGCAATTCGCGCCCCAGAGTTCCCAGTTGGCTGAGTTATGAAATCATCAGCATCAACATGAAGAATTAAACCGCGTCCAAGAATACTTTTTTCTCCAGTAAGTTCGATTTGTGGATCTACAAAAGTTATTTGAATATTTCCGTCCTTGTCCGCTACAAGATTCCCTAAATCTCCAACATGACGACTGGCATTCTCGCGATGAGAATGAGGATGCTCGCCAACATTAAAATGACCCCCGGCAGATGTCCCATCAGGAGCAGAGCAATCACCAAATTGATGGATATGGAAACCATGCTCGCCCGGAGTTACACCAGCAATAGCAATCTTAACCTCGACTCCCCCTGGAGCAATTTTTTTAAAATTGACTTGTCCAGTAATCTTATTACCAAGACCCTTTAGCTCAGAAACAGCTTCTGATGTTTCAGCCAAAACTGAGTTGCTAATTAGCAAAACTAATACCGGTATCAAAATGCGCATAATTTTCTCCAAATAAATTTCTAGTCTAAATAGTCTAAGCCTTAAGTCCTAAATTGAACATAGCTAGTACTCAATTAATTCTGAATCTTAGAGCCAAAAGCTAAATCTCCAACATCACCTAACCCAGGAACAATGTAAGAACTAGAATTAAGCTCTGGGTCAACTGCCCCGACCCAAATTGTAAAATCAGGAAACCTCGCCTTAAGATTAGCTATCCCCTGCTCGGACGCAATGACTGCTGCAATATGGGTTTGCTTTGGTTTTCCAATTTTAAAAACTTCTTCTAAGGAATCAATCAGTGAAGATCCCGTTGCCAACATTGGATCAGAGAGAATTAAGACACGATCCTCCAGCTTCGGACAGGACAGTGATTCTAATTTAATTTTAAACTTCAAATGATCTTCACTATAAACTCGATGAGAAGAAATGAATGCACTATCTGCTTGGTCAAAAAAATTTAACATCCCATGATAAAATGGTATTCCAGCACGCAAAATTGTGGCTAAGACTGGTTGCTCTTCTAGGCAGGAGCATGGGGCAATACCTAGTGGAGTCTTAATATCCTTTTTGCTAAAATTTAATCCTTGGCTAATCTCATAGGCAAAGATTGAGCCTAACCTTTCCAAGTTCTTTCGAAACCGCTGCCGATCTCTTTGAATTTCAACATTTCGTAGTTCCGAAATATACTCAGTAATTAATGATGATTTTAAACTTAAATTTTTAATCATTTGCTATAACTTTAGATCAAATAAATGGATTGATTAAACCTACTATTCCATAAATAATACTCACAACCATAGAACCTTTCAATTACCTATTGTCTAAATAAAATGCGCGGAGAGTCCCTACCATTACGTCTTAGAACATACATGCTAGCTGCAACTATTACAGCCCATGCCTGCTATTCCACAGAAGGCTTCCGCCAGAGGGATTTAAAGTTTTATTTAGATTTATTTTTAGACTGGATGACTTCACCGTTTATTGATGGACTGGAGTCAATTCACAATACCCAAATCTTACGCTTTCTTAATTATTTAGAATCCGAAGGTAATATTAAAAAATCTACTCGTCAGAAACAACCTCGCTATAAGCTAACCCGCATTGGCTTAATTGATAGCCTCCGCCTACTAACAGAACAAAAACATCCTTATCATCATGAAGAGCTACTATTTATTTGCTACTTTATTGCAAACTATTCCGGTAAGATTACGGATCTAATTAAAGCTGAAGGTTTAGAGTTCCCTCCTGCGATGCAGCTAGAAATTACTCGCCTATTAAATTATCAATCTTTAGTTAAAAGACAAATTCAAAAACTAGAAAAGCATTTAGAAACACTAAAAAACAAAATAATTGCTAATCAAAAAGCTGTCCTATTAACAGAGAAACTAATTAGAGAAAAAAAGATTACGATCAAATTACTGCAGTGTTAGAAAAGCAACACCCTTACAATCTAAATAGTCAAAAGCCTTTAACAAAATTAATCGCTGAAATTCCAGTAGAACTTCGCCTCGCTGAACTAACAACAGGCTCCAAAAACAGAGAAAGTTTTATTTGGCAAAAGCAGTCAGAAAACTATACCAGCATGCTGAAGCAACTAAAATCATTACTGACATAAAAAGCCCCCTTCCAAAAGTGAAGAGGGCTAAACTAGTAATTTGATTACTTAGCCTTAAACATGCCAAGCACTTGCTTTACGCGATCAAGATTTTTTTCTAAATAAGAAGCAATCAAGATTGTCACAATTCCAGCAGCACCCATAAACATCCAAGGATTTAATTCATATAATCTAAGAACGAGATCCCAGTAAGTTAATAATAAGCAGACAAAGGTCGAAACAGTCACAAACAAAGAGAACTTATCTTTAACAGTCCAAGCATAAGTAGCTCCGATGATACTGAGTGCCAAGGCAAGAGAAGTATCAAGCAATCCTCCATTTATTGTTTGTTGTGAAATAACCATTACTACAAAGCAACAATTTGCCAATGTCCCGAAAAAGTCCTTACCATGAGTAAATCTTGTTTGTAAGTTAAAGCAGTAAATAATTGCTGGTAAATATGCTACATAAAAACGATAGTCAGCAAGAACTGTTTGGTCTAACTCTGTTACTAAAAGTACCCAAGCAATAATCGTACAGATAATTGCAACAAATTTAGATCTTACAAAATATTCTGGCTTCAAATGACTTGTTACCAAACCAAAAATTAATGCTAAGGCAGCAAAAACTAAACTTAAGCTAATATTTCCTTCTGCATAAAGCACTAAATTTCTAAGTAAGATTATTAAAGCTGGAACAAATAGCATTAACCTCAGATATCCAGCCTCAATTGTTTGATAAGCCAAATTTTTCTGAAAGTATGCTCGCTCCTGCCAGATACAGATGCTTAGTACTATTCCAGCAAGAATAAGTGAAGATAAATTACCTCGAAATGGCAAGAGTAAAGTAAATAGTCCAACCAAATAGAACTTACTAAATGGCTTTTCGTTAAAATTACTGATGGTTTTGATTGCTAAAACAGTAAGTCCGGCAAACAAGATAATCCCCACACCAGCAATAATGATCTGAAAATTATTTTCAAAGCCATTATAAGCTAAATATTTGGGATAAATTTTTGTTAGATTAGCAACAGTTGCATAAATTACTGCCCCTACCTGCAAGGCAATAACAGGAACCATTCCAATCCCTAAACTCATTCCAATTTTTGCACTCTTTAGTTCCTTAATTAATGATTTGCAAATTATTCCTAGCCCAAAAACAGCTAGTAGAAGGTATGCAAAATTTAGAATTCGACTTAACGGTGATTCAAAATCTAAGCTCTGAACTAAAAAAGTAATTGTTGCTAGTACCAAAGCTCCAGCACCGGCGATTCTTAACATTCCAGGCAGTTTAGAAAGCAAAGTTCCTCCCTCCTGAACCTCTAAATTATTATTTTCTTTATCCATAAATCCCTCATATTTTTAAAACCCCCAGCATAAGTCTATCTGGAGATAGACTTTTGGGGATATATTGATTATGAGGTATTTAGAGCTACTAAGCTTAGATACTTTTGTTACAAAGTAACATTTTAAATGTGAACAACCAAAAATCCACATATAATATGGTTTTTTGATACTAATTAAACAACAAATATTTATTACGTTGTAACTTATTGCTGCAGGCTGGCTGAATTAAAAGGCGAATTGGTAGACTTTCCCTGTACCATAATCCAAGAAATAAAGTTCCTGATTCTCATCCACACCAAAGCTGGAAATATTTAAATCAGTATCAATTAACTCAACGGTTGATATGTTCTGAGCATCTTTGGTTAATGCAAAGATCTTTCCGGCGACAAAATCACCAAAGATATATTTACCAAAAAGCGCTGGGAAATTTCCTCCACGATAAACATATCCTCCGGTGATCGAAGTTCCAGTTGAATGCGTATAAGAGTATACAGGCTTGATTGTTTTTCTATTGCTACAAATCGGCTCTGAACATTCATAGTCAAGATTACCCTCTTTTAATCGCCAACCATAGTTACCACCATTTCGGATAATATTTACTTCTTCAATTCTTGCTTGACCAACATCACCTGCCCAAAGCTTATTAGACTCCATATCAAAACTAATCTTCCAAGGATTTCTAAGCCCATAGGCATAAATCTCTTTACGGAATCTCTGTGTATTTGTAGCAAATGGATTACTTCTTGGGATAGAATAATTCCTACGCGGTCTGGCATGATCAATATCAATCCTAAGGATTTTCCCCAATAAAGAACGTCTATTTTGAGCTCTATTTTCGGGATCCCCTCCGCTTCCGCCATCACCTGAAGCTATATATAAAAACCCATCAGCTCCAAAAGTTAATGAACCTCCATTATGATTACTATAAGGCTGTGAATATGTAAGAATAATCAATTCACTATCGGCACTAACTACCCCTTGGACTTCTTGAAATCGAGCAATAACGCTTGCTCCATCAGACTCTCTAGTATAGTTCACAAAAAGATAACCATTTTCAGAAAAATTTGGATGGAATGCCAATCCTAACAAACCTTGTTCGCTGCTAATTCGAATTTTTTCACTGATATCTAAATATAAAGATTTAGTAGTCGTTAAGGTGTTATTGTTAAAGGAATAAATCTCTCCTGATTGCTGAGCAACAAATATTCTGCCCGAACCATCTTTAGCATTTTGTAAATCTATTGGTTGAGTAAATGCTAAATTTGGGAAAGCTTCGGTAATGTCATACTGAGCCTGAAGTGTGGCAGAAAGAAAAATTGATAACGAAGCTAAGATAAATTTAAACATTTAGAGGACCCTATAAAATTAACAATGAACTAGTGCAGTCTAACTCTAATTAGTGATTACTAAAAGAAAATATTAAGGAATAAATGCTTTAAAATGATAAAAAGACACTAAGCTTGAAGAAATCATATCCTAGTGACGAAGAATACTCAGCTCAAGACTTGATTAGCAGATAATTTTTAGTAAAATATCTTGATGAGAGGACAACTACAAGAAGACATAGGAAGATCAAATTCAGGAGACTCGGTTCATCGAACATCTGAACAACAGCGAGAAAGAGCAAAGAAATTTAGAGAAGAAGTAGGAATAAGAGTGACCCAGAGAACAGCGGATCTAGGCGAAGCTTATTTCCCATCATTTGGATCCGCAGTTAAAAATAAAAATGAACTCCCAAAACCTTCTACTTCACTATGAAGATCGAGGCAGTTCGGCATCCGAGAGTCTAGAATCTAGATTACGCCGATCTAAATATTGATGGTAAATTCCTGCGATCGCCTGATGAATTGGAAGCAACCCTTGATAAACAGAATCAGTTGGTTCTAATTTAAAAATTGAGTAGTTCTGATCCAGATGGATTAGATAAGCATGGGTCTCATCCTCTAAAACCCCTTCATCATAACCAAATGAAATCAATTTTGTACGATAAACTTCTTGTTGTTCTTCACTAAGTTGACCTAAAACCTGGTTAATCTCTGCTCGGTAAGCAGGATCAAGAGAATATAATGCATGAGCAACTTCATGTTCGATTGTCCAATCTTGGCAAGAACTGGCAAATCCAATAATGTAAAAACTATCACGATGCTTAATAAAAGCTTTCTCTAGAGCTTGGATTAGATAGGACTCCACTGGTAAGATGTCGGGAAATTTAGCTTTTAGAAATGAATCAGCTACGCTAGATGGAATATTAAAACCAACCCAGTCACGATAATATGTAAAACTCTCTCCGGAGCTGTGTTGCCCACATTCTTTACTATACCACTCTACAAACTGAGCCCTAGAAAATACTTCATCCTTAAATTTTGGAGATTCATAATACTCCTGAATTCTTAGAAAGGCATAGCTTAACAGCAACTCTGAACCAACAACAACCTGAAAGATTCCCGCATACTTTTCTTGAAATTTAAAAATATCCTCAAAGCTTCTGGGAGAAATTCGGGGAATAATTGCATCGGCGATTTGGCAAACCACACCGTCGAAGTAACCGGCGGTTTCTTTCGATAACTTTACTCCGTTAATATTCAGATCCGCATTCTCCAATACTTTTTTTGAAGATACAATCTCAATCAATTGCTCAAACTTCAGTAAACATTGGAAGTGGCTATCAACGATAGGACTAATAACTTTATCAATAACTTCTTGCAATCTAGAAATAACCGCCAAATCCTCCGAATGAAATTGGAACGCATGCCCTTCGATCTCAAAGTCGAGGCTATGAGTCCTGATACGCAGACCTAAAATACGACTTTCTTGAATAACTGGATCCGATGACATTTAAGAATTATAATGGGCAACAGTACTTAGGCAACTTTTTGTAAAGTCTCTTAAAATACAGACTAATTTGCTAAACTTAATTGATCTAAGATTAACCTTCCAGAACTATTTAAACGCACATCTCTTGTACTAGTTATTCTTACATAGAGTGTCTTGCCAGCTAAAGAAGGAAGAGAAAAAGTTTTTACCCTACGCGGAAGATAGTTTCTGATCTTCATGAGAAGTTTAAACTTTAAACCATCAAGCGAATATCTGATATTAAAGTTTTGGCTTCTAATACTTTTTTTACGAGCCTTAATATTAATTTTTGTCTGATAAAAACTAGTAGGCACATCAAATTGGTAGGTTGTATCTAGGAAAACTTTTTTCGGATTCTTTGGCGTCCTAAGTATCTGAGATAATCGATCAGAATCTGTAAGCAAACTAAGTGCTCCGATGACACTACCCTGTCTTATGTTTTGACTTACGACCAAAGAACTAAGTGGCTCCTTACTAATGGAGAACTGATCTGCAACTTCCCCATTTACATCAATCATTTTTGCATCTAAACGATTACCGAGAATATCGATAACCATTGATCCTAATTTTAATTGCGAGGTATACATTGCGGGATGATCAAGGGTGCCACCGGAAGCCTTAGCTGCTACTCCATTAACCGTATAAATTGTTCCGAAATGTCCCACTTCTTGTGAAGGCTTAGCATACGACCCAGGAGAACCATCCAAAATCATTTCGTCAGTAAGAGTTGTAGAATCTCCATAGTGACCATCAATTAAAAAACTTCTTTCGTAACTATGACTATGTCCAGTTAATACCAAATCAACACCATAATCTTCGATAATTGGAAGAATCTGTTCTCGCATCTGGATTAATTCAATTTCGGTATCGGAGTTATGGCTTCCCTTGCTATAAGGTGGATGATGCCAAAAGGCGATCTTCCACTTGCTGTGATCGCTTGCCAAATCTAACTTTAACCAACTAGCCATTTGCCCTGCACTATCTCGATCTTCATCGTATGAATTTAAACAGATAAAATGAATATTTGCATAATTAAAAGAGTAGTAAGATTCTGTACCAGAGGCGACACCACCAACCTCAGCATTCTTAGGGAGAGAGAAGGAGGAGTAATAGGGTATGTCACCAGACACATAATTCTTTGCATAGCCATCATGATTACCAAGCGTTGGCCAGAGGACTGTATTTCTTAAGATACTCGGATAGATATTAAAAAGTGTATTTGTATATTCAGCATCTAGCCCATTATTATAAGCGTTATCTCCGAGCATTAACCAGAGATCCGCTTTTCTTCCTGTTGCAACAACATAATTCTCAAAACTATTTCTTACATTAATAGCATCAGTGTTGCCTCGACCAGAATCACCGATTGTCCAAATTCTTGTTTGGCTCTCCGAACCTACAGCAGGATTTGTTTTAAAAAAATAACTTCCATCATTGACTGTCAGTAAACCTGCTGGGGTGGATACTTGATAATAATATTTAGTATTGGGAGTAAGGCCTGAGATCTCGACTCGATGTTCTATCGTAGCATCAACGGCTTGAGTGCTTATTAAATTATCTTGAACTGTTCCAAAACTTACTTGTGAACTAGTAGCAAGATCTGTGCGGTAGCGCACAATAACTGTATTCTCTGAAGTTCTTTGCAGATATGGTCCCCTAATTATGCTAGGTGATTGTGCTGAAACTATTTGTGCAAAAAAAACTATCAAAAACAAGACTAGAGATTTCATTATAATTAGATAATACCACATTTTAGATCGGCAGTATGTAAACAATCCTTTAATCCCCAGAGAAATTCCCTTTCGCAAAATGACAAATTAGCTTAATTCTTACTAAATGATATTATTTAGTAGCTTTACTGATTAGTTTTATTGAAGAATTTGGACACAACCAAAATTATAAAACCCAACCTAGAGATTGTTACAATTGAAAACCCGGCGAGAGTCCGTGAGGTTGCCAATCAATTTGAAGAACTTTCTATTCATCCACCAAAAGATTTAGTTTTTTATTTTAGCATCTCGCTAGTTAGTGTAGTGATTGCCGGACTATCCCAAGCTGAAGAACGACTACATGTTCTTTACGATGCTGAAATCAAACGTCCACTGGGCTATGCCCATCTAATTGAAGATCCAAAAACTCAATCCGTATCAATTAATTTATTAGAAGTATTTAAACATCACTGTGGGCTTGGTCGCGAATTAATGGAGTCAATCTTTGCTCAAGGCTATCAAAAGATCGAAGCCGAAGTGAGTAAAAAACCATCACTGGAAATGCACGCTGGTGTTCAAGCTTTCTATGCTAACAATGGGTTTGTTCCGGAACTAGAATCCGAAGCTTTCACTACGATGATCTGGAAGAGATAAATATTTGAGATGTCTTAAGACTTAAAAGATTGTTGTTAGAATTTTCAATTAGCCTTTAAGGCACTTGCCCCAGCCCTTGCTGATTCAATCGCTTCTTTAAACCTCAGTTTTGGATAAGAAGAATGTAACTATCTAGAAATATTGAAATAAAATATTCTTGCCCCTGAAAAGTTTACTTTTTAGGTAAGGAGGCAAGAATATTATGCATTACTGCACAGTAGAAGTTTACACCAAAGTGGATGATTTTTGCAAAGATTTTTTAGGTAGTAAATCAAAACGAGTTATTTATTCTGGTGGAAAAAGGAGTCGTGATCGGAAGCGACAACTAAGCGTATCGGAATTGGTAACAATTCTGGTTACGTTCCACCTATCAGGACACAAGAATCTAAAGCAGTATTATTTATTTCTTTGCAACTATCATCGCAAAGATTATCCAGGACTAGTTAGTTATTCTTGCTTTGTTCAATTAATTCCGACAGCACTTGATCTGACCTATGGTTTTTTACAAACGATGTATGGAGATTGTACTGGAATTAGTTTTATTGACAGTACTCCACTCCAAGTTTGCAAACCCAAACGAGCTAGTCGCAATAAAGTTTTTAGAGGAATTGCAACCATTGGAAAAAGCACAATTGGTTGGTTTTTTGGCTTTAAACTCCATATCGTAGTTAATGAAGTTGGAGATTTGTTATCTTTCTATTTTACTTCAGCAAACACCGATGACCGAAAACCAGTGCCTGCATTAACAGCAAAAATATTTGGTAAATTATTTGCCGACAAAGGTTATATTTCTAAAAAACTATTCCTTGAGTTGTTTAATAAAAATCTCAAATTAGTAACTGGAATTAAAGATAATATGAAAAATGCTCTGTTGGAATTTAATGAAAAAATTCTACTGCGGAAAAGATCGATCATTGAAACCATTTTTGACCAACTAAAAAATATCTGTCAGGTGGAACATTCCAGACATCGTAGTAAGGTAAACTTCCTCGTTAATCTCATCGGAGCTCTAGCCGCTTATTCACTAAAACCAACTAAGCCTGCTATCAATTTTAACCAAATTCAGACTGCTCTTATCCAAAACTGAGGTT
>JANNBC010000019.1:0-4740 GCA_031385045.1 bacterium
TCATTCAGACACTAGCCGGTGGCACTTCTCCAGTCAAAGATCAGAATGAGCAGTTTCGTGAAAACACAGGGATGTCACGGCGTACATTTTATAACTATCGGAAGAAGCTGGGCTTGAGTCGGGCGTATCAGAGGAATTGAGGGGCTTTATGAGGGGATTGGAAATAAAAAATCTTTTTAGAACATAGAAAGCACTCAACAAGACTTAAAAGCCTTACTCACCCCCTAACTCCCCGTTGGTGCCTTGATAAATATGCTGGGGCATTATTCATTTTATGTACCTGACACTCGGTCATGAAGGGCGAACTCAGGAAATTACGTAGACAGCCTCCGAAAAACCCTTAAGCCGGTCTTCCGTCTCATTGCGCCTCGCGGCCCGATATAATAACCTAATATCCTTTCGATATTCCAAGTGGAAACACAATGCTAAACTTTGTTCCTTTGCCAACTTCACTCTTAATATCAAGCTTTGCTCTATGACGATCAATTTCTTGTTGAACCACAAACAAACCAAGGCCCGTACCATGGCCTTCGGACTTCGTTGTAAAAAATGCATCCATCAGTTTTTGAAGATTTTCCTCTGGAATACCCATTCCAGTATCTTCCACTTCCAAAGTCCAATTATTTTTATCTGAAAAAGCCCTAATAAATATGTCGCTTTTGGGTTTACTAGCGTCAATAGCGTTTGATACCAAATTCATGAGCATTTGATACAACCCGGCTAGATTACCGTGGATACTAAAATCTTCCTTAAGGTCAATTTGAATCTCGACACACCTATCTGCTGCACGGTCCTTTGCTAAAGTTTGAACCGTGTCGATCACTTGAGATATTTTTAGAGCCTCAAGCATTTCTGGAGTCGATTCGCTTGAGTAATTTTTCAAATTTGTCAGAATTTTAAACGCAAGGTCGGTGGAACTACAAATGATAGAAGCGCATTTCATCATTTTTTCAACTGACTTCGATTTTTCTAATTTTTCAAGCTCCTTCGCAATAAATGCCTGTGCACCCAAAACAGCTCCTAGGGGATTAGTGATCTCATGAAATATGCCTGCAGAAAAGGTTCCTAAAAGAGCCATTTTCTGAGATTTAACAAGAGTTTTCATTAGCTCTACGTTTTCATTCCGAGCCTTTTTAATCGCATCATCTTTCTTTTGATTGACTGCTTCCTCATCAACAATTGATAAAAATAGTTTTGTTAATGCTTCCTCTAGCTCGTTCCCTTTAAAGGGTTTCCTTATATAGCATGAAATTTTAGCACTATTAATAGCCTCAATAGCTGAAACTTCAGTGGATTTACCGGTAATCATTGCTCGTCGAATATGAGGGTATTCAGCCTTAACGCGCTCTAAAAGAGAGATTCCATTCATGCCTGGCATGTCAAGGTCCGATAAAATTATACAAGGTTTTACCTCTAGAATCATAGCTAGAGCTTCTTTTGCAGAAGTGCAACCGACTACCTTAAAGACTTTTTCTAAATCTGATTTTACAATTTCTAAATTATCAGCTTCATCATCGACATAAAGAATTACGGGTTTAAATTTACTCATGATAATCCCCTTATTTGACTATCGGAAATTTAAAGGTAAACGTTGTTCCTTTTCCGGGTGAGCTCTCGATATTAACAGTTCCATTATGACGCTCTACCTCTTTTTTTACAATGAATAAACCGATTCCTGTCCCCTTACCGAATGGTTTAGTAGTAAAAAAGGGATCAAATATTTTTGTCAGATTCGACTCAGGAATCCCCTGGCCTGTGTCACCGAACTTAATTATCCAAAAATTATTTTCAAAATATGCAGTAATATTAATCGAACCTCTTCCATCAATGAGTGCATCAATGCTATTGGTAACTAAATTTGAAAAAAGCTGATTCATCCCAGCATGGCTTCCTACCACTTCGAAATCCGCAGCTATTTTCAATGAAATTTTTATATTGGAAGAAATTTTTGGTTTAAGTATTGATAATACTACATTAACAATAGTGTAAATATTTATTTTATTTACTTCTCCACGCTCTTGAGCACTATAGCTTCTTAAGTTATTAACGGTATCTACTGACATATTTATACCTTTTTTCATAATATCAAATACTTTCGATACCTTCTCCTTCTCTTCGTTTTCTGGAGTACTTTCAATATATCGATCTAACGTCCTCATACCTCCAGAGATACGATTTAAAGAATTGTTTAGCTCGTGAGCTAAACAAGACGATAACGTGCCAATCATAGCTAATTTCTCATTTTGAACTAACATAGCCTGAGATGACTTTAATTGCTCTAATACAGATAAAAGCTCCTCGTTCTTAACTCTTAGGTTGTATCTCGATCTAATTTCATCAAGTTTTAGATCTTCTCTAAACTTCCGAACAACAAGTGATGCCATCACAGTGCCTGTAATAAAAAATGTATTTAAATAGAGATTATCGGTCTGAGTTTTATTGAGGCCTTGCAAGAAAACTCCAAGATAGTACGGAAAAAATATTACAAATAAAGAAAGACCGAGATATATCTTTGTCCATGGGAAAAATGCTAAAATACCTAAAGCCACAAGATTTAACCCAGCGTAATAAGGAGAACTTGCACCACTAGTTATTAAAATCATGCACGTTATAATAAAACTATTTATAAATGAGTAAAAAATACCAATGCTTTGAATTAAATTTAGCCCTATTTTTTCCTTCTTACATACGTAATTGACGAACAGACTAGAAGGAATTATTAAAACTCTAAGTAATAAAAACTCAAACTTCAAATTTGGAGCGTACACTAGATCTGCAAACCAAAAAATAATGAATAACGGTAGCGACATTTTACTGCTGCAAATACAAAGCGCTTTTCGAAACTCTTCACTACGTTCTTTTTTGCGTAGTTCTTCGATTTTATTTGATTCTGACACGATTTAAATTACTTTTGAATGACAATAAAAAGGTTCACTTTCTCAGGCTCTGATTCTATCCAAGATTTAGTACCTAGTCCTTTAAATATTCTCAATAACTCCTCAGATGAACGGTGAGTTAAAGGCCAATCCCATGCGAGCTCCATGAATGTTTTTGACGGATTTGTTACGTCAAAATTGCCAATTATGAGAAGTCCGCCTGGTTTAATTGATTCTAATAAATTTTGAGCAGTCCGCACTGCGATCGAATCAGAAAAGTAGTCGAAAAGGCCTGCTGAATAAATAATGTCATAATTTTTTTCTTGCAACCCTTTAACTATAATGCGCTTAATATCGATGTTAAAAAATTTGAAATTCGCATTAACCTTTAACTCATTTGCTATGGTATTTAGTTCTCTTTGTGCATATTTTAATGATGATAGATCTTGATCTAAAAAATGGAATTCAATTCTATCCATTTTTATATTTTCTTCTTTAGCTTGCTCTTCTAGTAGTAATTGAATTTCTCTTGCTGGACCTGATGCAACTGAAAGAGTTTTCCCGTTAAAATCACTAAGATTTGACTTAGATAAGAAGTGATTTTTAATTTTATCTTTCATAAAAAATGCTCTATTGCGTACAGCTTTTCCGCCTGACATATTGATCATAAATTTATGAAGACTTTTTGAAAAAATGCTAGTACCTATTGGTTCATTTCTATAAATCATATTCATCATTTCGTAGTCTCCAGCGTATCCTAATGGTTTATTTAGACCTCTATTAGAAAATGGAGCAAGATTTATAATACAGCTTACATTATTTCTAAAATATAAGTAGCAGTCATTTTTTATATTTTGACTAAGACTAGTTAAAATATTTGATAATTCATTTAATTTAGGATTAAGGTTCTCTTCGATAAAATGAGATGTAATTGCTATCGCTACCTCATCGGATTGGCGATTTTCTGCTGCTGATGTGGTCGTTAGTTTAAGCTCAAGTCCGTCTAATATTAACTTTAGTTCTTGAAGAAATTCCTTCATCTCTAAAGTTAAATGACGAAATGTTCGCGGGATATTCTGCCTTAGTAATTCGTTTGTTTTAAAGTCTTCTAACGCTTCACTTGTGAAGTGAGACGTCATAACAATATTAATATCAAGAGGATTCCCATTTATGGAAAAAGCGACTTTATACCTTCCGTCTGATAAAGACTCCAATCTGGCCAATATAATATGAATATGCTGGGTTGACACATTATCAATAACGAAAAGTGCCTCTTTAAATTCATACTTTTCAGGGAACACGAACTCACTAAATATTGCAATTCCGAACGAGGTACAATCTGCCACTGGGTAGATTTTATTTTCAATAATTAAAGTTGCCTCAATTAGATCTGAGCTTATTCTTTCTTGACGAATTAATTGTTTGCTTATATCTAGTAATTGTGACTTATCTTTGACATTTTTCAGCATAGTATCCTTTGTTTGATAGGCTGTATTTTTAATTACTTAGTTTAACAGAGGCCTTACAAAATAGACTATTTTATTTACAATAAAACACGCCAAGTTTTGTGTCAAAAATATCTCCCTCTCCTTCGCGCCTCCGGTTCAGAAGCCCATGAAGGGCTTTCTGGAGGCCTCGTCCAAAGGGTAGTTGAAATTTTAAATTGAGTGGTTCACTCTCTTGGCAAGAAAGCTTGAGAGAAACTCCGGCCAGACAAAGAACCACTCAACATGTCTACCAGCCGCAGAGAACTGGAAAGAGGACAAGTTCCGGGCTTCGAGCCTGGTGTAATGCTTGACTCCCAACATATGCTCATCTCAGCGCTTCTGCCGCCGGCAGTGAAAGAGTTTCTCGCTCAATGCGG
>JANNBC010000026.1:0-1682 GCA_031385045.1 bacterium
GAGGACAAGGATCGCATTTTTAGTTTATTGGGGTTTTAGTATATTTGTTTTCCCCTGTATTGAGCCTCATAAAATAAGCCTCAATACTTTAGCGACCCCCATGGGTCGCTTCAAGCGCTTCGCGCTTGATATACTAGGCGAGTAATTTTAAAAATGGTAATTTTCAATGTCGCCTAGTATAGTTATGTCTTTGCTCTGGAGTTATGACTAATACCTAAGTAAGATTCCAACTCACACCAAGAAAATCTTTTTAAAAACATACTTGGAAATTTATGAAGAAAGTAGCTGAGTTAACACTAATCTTTTGGCTAATGAAATTGTGTGCCACAACTCTTGGAGAAACTGCTGGGGATTTATTATCAATGACTTTAAAAGTTGGTTATGGAGTAAGCTCATTAATCTTAATTAGTTTTTTTGTAATTACCTTAATTCTTCAGCTCCGATCTAAAAGTTTCCATCCTTTATTATATTGGTTAGTGATCGTATCAACTAGTACCGCAGGTACAACAATGTCTGATTATATGGATCGAACTCTGGGCTTAGGCTATGCTACGGGATGCCTCATTTTGATCCTTTTATTAATGCTTGTTCTGCTGATTTGGTGGACTAGCGAACGCTCCTTGTCCGTGACAGAGATTAGTACCTTTAGGCCAGAAATGTTTTATTGGATGACAATTCTAGTCTCGAATACATTAGGAACAGCACTGGGGGATTATTTAGCAGATGATTCTGGACTAGGTTTTGCAGGAGGGGCTTTTTTGATTGGTTCTTTAATTTTACTTATTGTAGTTGCTAAGTATACCACCAAGATTTCGACCGTTTTTCTTTTTTGGCTTGCTTTTGTTTTGACTCGTCCATTTGGAGCAACCTTTGGAGATTTACTTACTAAAACTACCGAGCAGGGTGGTTTTAATTTAGGAACAATTGGATCCTCCAGTGTCTTATTGGCTATTTTGGTCGGTCTCTTAATCTATTCCATCTTTACTCCAAAACTTCGGCAAGTTAACTAATAATCAAATTGTTGATAGATGATTTGATATTAAGTTCTAGTTTTAGACTCTAGTAATCGATTAGGATTATCTTATGATCTAGCCTGTTCGCAGAGTTCTTTCATTGGAATTGCAGCTCCACCATTACCCTCTACCCAGGCAGGATCGGTGAGTGAATATTATTGAACACCATTATGTAAAAAATGACTTCCGCCACAAGCAGCTACAGTAACTTGCGGGACAGTAAAGTTATATTCTTGTGGTCCTTCCGCAGGACAGACATTCCCACCAAACCACAAGATCATATATATTGGTTCGTCTTCATTTAAGACAGAGGGCATAAATTGTTCTACATACTTAGTAAAATAGGGGAGATTAATTATTATAGAACTTGGGTTGCGCATAAATACTACGGTGTTGCAATATTCACCATAACGCTCTTGACCATCAGCAATAAATGCTTCTGCAACTTCAATTGCTCTGTGATAATAATTTAAAGTGTATACATCGATTGCTCTTTCGCGATATTCCTGAAACATCGCTACCGACATGCTCTCTCTTTGAAATGCCTCAAGAGAAAGGTTTTTTATTCTTCCAGAAGATGAAGAATCTCTTAACAAAAGATAATCCTGCTAAAGGAAACTTTGTTATTGATCCCAATGGTTGGATGAAAGCATTCGGCATTAAAGAATT
>JANNBC010000027.1:0-25424 GCA_031385045.1 bacterium
GAGGACAAGGATCGCATTTTTAGTTTATTGGGGTTTTAGTATATTTGTTTTCCCCTGTATTGAGCCTCATAAAATAAGCCTCAATACTTTAGCGACCCCCATGGGTCGCTTCAAGCGCTTCGCGCTTGATATACTAGGCGACTAATTTTAGAACAGTAATTTCTATTGTCGCCTAGTATATTCCTGGGGTACCAGGTCGCGGACGACTATTTAGTGCTGGATTAAATTATAAATTAAACTAATTACAAAAGGTATTAGTTCTGCTAGAATTATTAGTGGAAGTTAGCCTAAAGTTGAATAGGTTTGGAATAAAACCTATGCTAACAAAGCTAAGCCAAAATATTAGCTTAATGAAAAACAAACGACTCAATTACGTGGAGAAGTTTTTATTATAATATAGAATAAAAAAATTAAACCATATCAATCAGATAAAATTATATCTGAATCATTAGTTTTTATTTGAGAAGAATTCTTTGTCCTCAACACTAGCATTTAAAAATTCCACCAAGGTATCCAGTAAAAATTTTCAACTGATCTTGGAGTCTATTCCAACAGACAACAATGAAAATCTAACTCAAATCAAGACAATCCTACTAACTGATTTGTCGTTTGATCTAGAGCAGGCTCGTGAAATAATTGAAAATCTACCTCGCCCAATTGCTACTTCCTCTGAACTAAGCGTACTTCAATCTCTCTCCGCCTTATTTGCTAACACAGGGGCAGTCCTAGATATTTTACCGATCGTAGAAGCAACCGTAATCCCACCAAATGTTAACTTTTTTGAGGAGAATATTGATAATAAGCCTACTCCAGAACAGGTCATTCAGGGAAAAGCAATTAGCCACAAAGACTATTCCCTCTTTGAAGTTAATAAAAGTGATAAATTTGGGGGCAAAGCAAGCCTTGTTACAAAAAATCCGATTGTTTTTAATTCCTTAATTAGTATCTTCTTTGCAAGCATTATGCTGGGATTATCATTTTTAATCTTTTCTGGTAAGCCAACAGAAGACACCTCAGCTCAACTACTTGAACAAATCAAACTTTTACAACAAGAGGCTTTAAACAATAAGCCTGCTGCCACTAAATTTGTTAGTGAAGATAATTATACCGCTAGCTTCATGATTTCTGGTATCACCTTTGATTGCTCAGTTTCTAAAGGTACCAATAATATTATCAGCACAATCACAATCGAAGCAAAAAATAATAAGAATTCTAATTTAGCAGAAGAATTCGACAAAGTTTTAATTAATAACTTGCGTGTTAATAATGCTGCCGACAATACTTTTACTGCTAGAGGCGTAATGAAAATTTACATCAATCAAGCGGGTCAATTAGTCCGACCGACGGCACAAGCATTTATTGGTGGCTCTTATAACGCTGAAGTAGATCAAATCAGCCTACGCATCTTGGTAAATCGCGGTTTCGAAGAATTACCAGGAGAAGAAAAATTTATCATCGATCCCTCAAATCTTGAAGAAACAAAGATCTTTATCGATCGAAATATCTCCTTAAACAAACAGGGCTAAGCAATGCCTTTTAGATTACTCCTTATCTCAATAATAATTAGTAGCCCGGCCTTGGCGGAAACAATCAATTCCATTGTAGCAACGGTCGAATCTCAGTCGATCACCGACTACGATCTAAAGAAATCATCAATCCAAAAATCTCCTGAACAACTAGATCAAGAGATATTTTCTAAGCTAATTAGACTAGATGCTCAGTGTCATGGGATTAATACCAATGCCGAAGAAGTTAATTTTTACTTAGAACAAATTGCTAAAAACCAAGGGCAAACTAGCGAAGAGCTATTTAGCACCCAACTAGATCAGGGCCAATCACCTGAAGCTGTTCGAAAAGAAATGGAATTAGAAATTCTTAAGCAAAAACTAGCACAGAAATTATTTCAGAACTCAAAAAATGGCTTAGAGCAAAACTCGGAATCAATTGCTAAAGTCAATCTTAGTCAAATCATCATTGATCGCACAAAGCATGAAGAGGCCAAAGCTGATGAGCTAGCTCAAAAAGTAATAGATGGTTATGACAGTGGACAAACATTTGAACTACTAGTCGAGCAATTCTCCGATGCCAGCAACAAAGAAGACAAGGGTAATTTAGGTGAGCTAAATTGGTCAGACTTAGATCCTAATTTTAGAAAAGAATTAGAAGTAATCTCCCCAGATCAACTAACAAAGCCAATCACCAAAGAAAATTTAATTTTTATTTTTAAGTTAAATGAAATAATTAAATCCGATGAACTAGATCCTGACGAAGCAAAAGCTGAGCTATCACCGGCAGAAACAAACCGTTTATTAAGAGATTATTTCAGCAAAGATCTTTACAAAAACTACTTAATCGATAAAAAATAAACTCTCTCACTTTGCTGGCAAATGCCAAGTAAAAGACCATATAAAACCCAATCATCTTAGTATGTTAGCATTGCAATGACAGATTGGTAATAATTTGCTAGAAAACATATAAAGAGGGTAAAGTTTCATTTGTTGTAATTTTAACGCTAAAAATTACAGTCACAACTCCTTGGTTTTATTAAATAAATTACAAACATAACGATGAAAATTCCTGAACATATCTTTCGCCAATATGATGTCAGAGGACTTGTTGGTAGTGAAATCACTAACGAACTTGCTTACTTAATCGGCAGGGCATATGCCCAAATGGCAGTTAAGGCCGGCAAAAACCAAATTAGCATTGGTCGTGACTGTCGAGAAAGCTCCCCTGAACTGGCAAGCAACTTAGCAAAGGGATTAAATGATGAAGGTATTGATGCTGTTCTAATTGGTGAGTGCCCGACTCCTTTAATGTACTGGTCTTTATTTAACAGAGAAGTTGGTGGTGGAATTCAGGTAACGGGAAGTCATAACCCATCTGATATGAATGGTTTTAAAATTTGCATGGGGAAAGATTCTCTGCATGGTGAACAGATTCAAGAATTAAAACAAATTATTTTAAAAATTAATGGACAGGTTGCTGACGTAACTCCTCGTGGCAAAACATCTGAAGTCAAAATTCACCAAGACTACATTAAAGATATCGTAGATAATTGCCGGCCTTATCTAGGTAAAAGAAAATTAAAAATTGTAGTCGATGCAGGTAATGGTGTCGGAGGACTAATCGGTTGCCAAGCCTTAAAAGATCTTGGCCATGAAATTATTGAATTATTCTGTGAGCCGGATGGAACATTTCCTAATCACCACCCGGATCCTACTGTTCCTGAAAACTTAAAAGACTTACAAGATAAAGTATTGGAAACTAAAGCTGATTTTGGAATTGGCTGGGATGGAGATGGAGATCGGATCGGACTAGTCGACGAGCAAGGTCAGGTTATCTATGGTGACATGCTCTTATTAATCTATGCTCGTGAAATCCTAAAAGAAATTCCTGATGCTAAAATTATTGCCGATGTGAAATGTTCTTCCTTGCTTTTTAACGATATCAAAAAACGCGGTGGCACTGCAATTATGTGGAAAACAGGACATTCCTTAATTAAAAGCAAACTAAAGGAAGTTGGTGGAGCTCTTGCTGGTGAAATGAGTGGGCATATTTTCTTTAAGCATCGTTTCTATGGATTTGACTGTGCTAGCTATTGTTCGGCTCGGATTGCTGAGATTGTTAGCAATACAGACTTGCCTGTATCAGCGCTATTAGCAGATCTACCAAAAGTCTTTAACACTCCAGAGCTACGCATGGACTGTGACGATCAGACAAAGTTTAAAATTATTGAAGCAGCTAGACCACTTTTCGCAGATTTTACAGTCGATACTACTGATGGGTTAAGAATTGAATTCCCTGATGGTTGGGGGCTAGTTCGAGCATCAAACACTCAACCAATTTTAGTAATGCGATTTGAATCAAGCAATCCAGAAAATCTGAAAAAGTATCAGACCTTGGTGACAGAGAGATTGGCGACAATTAAAGGTTAAACATTGGTTAAGGCAACATACAAAGCATATCCACCTGAGGAACATGGACTCAAACTTGCTGATATCGATAGCGATGCTCTAAAGATCATCCATCGACTTCACCAACATAACCACGAGGCCTATATTGTAGGTGGTGGAGTGCGTGACCTTTTGCTTAAAAAAAGTCCCAAAGATTTTGATATTGCAACTGATGCTACACCTCAACAAATCCGAAGAATATTTCAAAACTGTCGAATTATTGGCAAACGTTTTAAGCTAGCACATATTTATTTTCGTGGCGGAAAAATTATTGAGGTTGCCACCTTCCGTCAATCAAAAGAATTTGATGAAGATTCCACTGACACCTTAGAACTAGCAACAGATGATTGTTATGGAAATATTTCTACCGATGCCCTTCGTCGCGATTTAACTATTAACGCCCTCTTTTTTGATCCTAGTGATGGAATGATTCATGATTATGTTGGAGGCCTGGAAGATTTTAAGAATAGAATCATTAAAATTATTGGCAAGCCCGAGTTACGCTTTCAGGAAGATCCCGTTCGGATTATTCGCGCTATTCGTCATGTCGCACGAACTGGCTTTAAGCTAGATCAGAAAACTGCGGACGCACTTCAAAAGACAGCACCACTCCTTAGCAACTGTCCCGGATCTCGAATCTTTGAAGAATTTAAGAAAGACTTGCTCTCTGGATACTTTCAAGAAATCCTAGGCTTGTTAAACCATTATAAAATCTTACCAATATTTTTACCGGATTTAGCTGAAAGAATTAACCAAGATGGCGCACTTTTAAAAGATTTGAATTTTTGCATTAAAGGAATCGATCGTCATTCCTTAGAGAACAAATCCCCTAGTCTCAATATCGCTCTAACAATTATTGCTCTATTTAGTAGAAATGAATTTCAATTATCAAGCAAACTACCAGAGATATTTCTTGCCCCACAAGATATTCTAGATTTTTATCGTTCCAATTATCCAAGTTTACAAGTCCCTAAAAAAATTAAACGTGATTGCGCTGACTTAACACGCTACCTGTGGACCTTAGATAATTGTATCCTCAAGAATAAAAATTTTAAATTAAAAGTTGATGAGCTGAAAGATGATTTAAAAATCATCCTTAAAATCCTAAATATTAATCAAACTCGCTCTGAGCTAAATAAATTATTTAAGTTTGTTTAATGCTTAAAAAATATCGACAAGCCTTACTATTATCCTGGAAGGATTTATATCGACATCCAATTATTTTTCTAGGGATTTTTGCCTTATTAATTGGATTTCTAATTTGCATCACAATTGTTAGTAAATTGGGTCTTGGGATGGCTGGTGGGTTTATTAGCGGAATGCTCCAAGTGGTGGCATTAACATTTTATTTCAATTGGTTAAATTACTGTCAGGCTCCACGTGGAATTAAATTTAAAGACTTACCTGAATTTAACTCGGCACTTTTTACAGCAGTGATTAATGTCGCCTTTGTCTTATTTATTAGCGATCTGATGCTGCAGAGCTTTTGGGACTCTCCACTCAAAGCAATCGTGATTGGCCTTAACTTAATTGTCGTAATTTGCTTTAATCCACTTCCAGAAATTATTAATAAACACCAATACCAAGGTCTCACTTCCTTCTCCGAAGCTTTAGACTTTATGAAAAAACGTGGTCTAGAGTGGCTTCCATTAATTATCCTACCAATCATACCAATATTACTCTTGACCCCAAAGATGGCACTGATAAAACTTGCTATTAGTAGTCCCCTCATGCCTTTTATTGTAACACTGAAAAATTTTGAATTTCTGGGTCTTAGCTTCGGCGTACTTCCAATTATCCCCTTAATCATCTTCGCTCATTGGATCATGCTATTTCGCCGAAGACTCTATGACCAAATTGCTTAATCTCTAGAACCATTAGAAGTAGCCTTTCTACTCAGAAATAATCTTAAATTTGATAATTGTTTGCCTAAAGAGACAAAGTAAAGTAGATCTATATTCCGTTCCAAAGTTATTTCAAACTAAGACATATTTAATTCCTGAATCTTTAATTAGATTAACAAGTTAAGTTTAAAGCCCCGAATTTTTAGGTCTTTTTTCCTTGATTATTGCTATTCTTAATTTATTTATTAAGTATTTAAATACGTTCAGTTAGTTTACTAAAAATCTTCCCTCGGATCCAAGGAAGTTTATTTGGTCACAATAAGTTTATAATTTCCTAACAGAAATTACTTTTTGTAATTACTATATTATATTTCACAATTAACAAATGAGTCGTAAAAGTACAAAATTCATCTTCATTACTGGCGGAGTAGTTTCTTCTATTGGCAAAGGTCTTTCCTCTGCTTGCCTGGGTGCGTTATTAAAAGCTCGGGGCTTATCAGTAACGGCAATTAAACTTGATCCTTATATTAACGTAGATCCAGGAACAATGAGTCCTTTTCAACATGGAGAGGTTTTTGTAACCGATGATGGTGCCGAGACAGATCTAGATCTTGGTCACTATGAAAGATTTCTAGAAGTTCCACTTAGCAAAAAAAATAATTTTACTGCTGGTCAAGTATATGAAACGGTTATCAGCAATGAACGCCAAGGGAAATATCTAGGACATACAGTTCAAGTTATTCCGCATATTACTGATGAAATCAAAAAACGAATTTTTGAAGCTGCGAAGGGATTTGACATCTGTCTCGCTGAAATTGGTGGAACAGTTGGTGATATTGAGAGCTTGCCATTTATCGAAGCTATTCGACAAATGCGTTCCGAGCTAGGATGGGAAAATGTCACAAATATTCATGTGACCTTAGTGCCTTATATCAAAGCTGCTCAAGAGTTTAAGACTAAACCAACACAGCACTCGGTCAAAGAACTAACTGGATTTGGAATTCAACCAGACTTCGTACTTTGTCGCTCCGAACAAAAACTAGATCCCGCAATTAAAGCAAAAATTAGCTTATTCTGTAACGTCAAAGCAGATCATGTAATTACTGCTCATGATGTCAGTAATATTTATGAATTACCGCTTGTTTTTCACGAACAAGAGTTTGACCAAAGAGTCCTAGAAAGATTAAACATCTGGACGGGAGAACCCAACTTAAGTCATTGGAAAAAAATCCTTAAGACTTATACTAATCCTAAGAACGGCCGTGTTCGCATTGCCATGATTGGGAAATATGTAGAATTAGTGGAAAGTTACAAGAGTCTAAGTGAATCCCTAACTCATGCGGCAATTGCAAATAACTGTAAAATTGAAATTAGTTATGTTGATAGTGTAGAGATTGAAAATCTAGGAGCAGAAGAAACTATTACTAAAAATGTTGATGCAATTTTAATTCCTGGTGGCTTTGGAAATCGTGGCACCGAAGGAAAGATCGCAACGGTGCAGTATGCCCGCGAAAATAAGATTCCATTTTTTGGAATTTGCTTGGGACTTCAAATGGCAGTTATCGAATATGCTCGCAATGTTTTAAAACTCCCAGAAGCTACTAGTCGTGAATTTGATGAGACAACTAAATACCCGGTAATTGATTGGATGAACGACCAAAAGAATGTAACTAACAAAGGAGCTACGATGCGCTTAGGCTCTTACCCTTGCAAGCTATTACCAGATTCTCTTGTCCATCAAATTTATAAACAATCACTAATTGACGAGCGCCATCGACATCGCTTTGAAGTTAATAACTCATATCGCGAAGCGCTAGCAAAAGCAGGCTTGGTGTTTTCAGGATTATCTCCTGATGAACAATTAGTGGAGATTGTTGAAATTAAAGATCACCCTTGGTTTGTTGGTGTTCAATTTCATCCAGAATTTAAATCTTCACCTAACAACCCTCATCCACTATTTAAAAGCTTTGTCAGTGCAGCCATTGAATATCGCGACTTAGAAGCTAATAGCAGAAAGGCTTCCAATAAAAAGACTGCGGAGACAACTGAAGGCTTACAAATAAACTAACATCAAAAATGATTAGCAAATTGGTTAAAATAAATGATAAGTTTTCTATTGGCGCTGGGCAGCCTCTAACAATCATTGCTGGCCCCTGCCAAATTGAATCTGCCGAGCATTGTCAAATGATCGCTACGCGAGTTCAAGAAATTGCGGCGGAATTTCCAGTAAACTTAGTGTTTAAGGCCTCCTATGACAAAGCGAATCGAACTAGCCTATCCGGCAAACGTGGAGTTGGAATAGAATATGGATTAGAAATACTTGGAAATATTAAATCTAAACTTAATGTTCCAGTAATTAGCGATATTCACCTACCCGATCAGGCAAAGATCGCCTCAGAAGTATTAGATATTCTACAAATCCCGGCATTCCTTTGCCGACAAACCGATCTATTAATTAGTGCTGGAGAAACAGGCAAGGCAATCAATTTAAAAAAGGGTCAATTCCTTGCTGCCCCTGATTTAAAATATGCGATCGATAAAATTGCCTCCTCTAATGGCAATGACCAAGTTTTACTTTGTGAACGAGGAACTAGTTTTGGCTATCGCGATTTAATCGTTGATTTTCGTAATTTCCAAATAATGAAAGATCTTGGACATCCTGTAGTTTATGACGCCACACATAGCGTCCAAATTATGGGTGGCGCCGAAGGTAAAAGTTCTGGAAATCGCCAATATGTTGCCAACCTTAGCGCTGCAGCTGTTGCCTTTGGAATTGATGCATTATTTTTAGAAGTTCATGATAACCCCGATCAGGCACCTTCTGATGGACCAAACATGATTAACTTCTTACAGTTTCAAGAGCTCCTGAAACGCGTAACCAAAATCAGAGCATTATCCTAATGGCTTTCAGGCTTTCGCAAAAACGGCTTTCACAATTTCTAGCAATAACTGTGCTAACAATCTTCTTTTGGCTGGCAATTAAGTTATTAGATCAAAAAAACGATTCTTTAAAATTAGATCTACCAAGCGAGGAAGCTCCAGCAATTGATGAACTAACAGAAAAAATTTCCAAAAAAGTAATCGTTCCAGATATCAGCCTACAAGACTTTAAACGAAGTTCTCAAAATGATGGACTACTGCGCTGGGAGCTAGAAGGCAAAACGATTGATTTATTTACTGCGGAAGATTTGATTGAAATCCTACAGCCTAGAATCAAGTCTTATCAAACACCAGAAGATCCACTGACAATTAATGCCAAGAAAGCCGTAGTTTTATTCCAAGAAAATGATATTAAAGAAGCGGACCTCAAGCAATCCGTCATTATCAAAAATAAGATCTATGAAATCACTACAGAACAAGCCAAGTATAATAAGAGCCAAGAGGTAATCACTTCAAATGAGGCTGTCAAAATCATCAAAGAAGGAAATATTATCAATGGAGTTGGTCTCCATGCTAACTTAGCAACTGAGGTTTTTGATATTAAATCTAAGGTTGATAGCATCCTAAAAGATAAAGAAAAGAAAAAAGAATTTAAAATCACCTCTGAAAAATTAGTCTACGATAATTTAAATTCTGTTTTTACATATACTGGAAATGTGCTTGCCACTGATGGTAGTTATGTAATTAAGTCTGATCGACTCACTGGCAATATGAATAAGACACAAGAATTGGAAAAGCTGTTTGCCAGTGGCTCTGTAGTTATTACTCAAGGTACAAATCTTAGAACTTTCTCAGAGAAAGCTGATTTTGATTTTGCTAAAAATCTAATTGTCCTAACAGAAGATCCGGAACTTGAAAAAGACAATAGCCTCCTTACTGCCGAGAAAATCTATTATAATACTGAGACTGAGCAAAGCCAAGCAGAAGGTGAAGTTGATGTGAAGATCCTAGAAGAGGCAAAAATTGGAACTAGTAGCAAACCTTAAAATTCAGCATCTTAATTCTAAAATACAACACAGATAATAATAGTTTAAATAATACCTACTAAGACTAGATTAATTATATGCTTTCATAGAAAATTTATAATTACTACTTTAAAACCAACTCATGAACAAACGTTCTAGAGATAAATATTTTCCTTGATTATCACTTCGAAGGGAGTAGATAATGGTTAGCCGTGCAAACTGAAAATATTAAACATTATAAAATAATCCTTGCCGACGATCATCAGATCGTCAGGGAGATTACTGCCGAAATGTTGCAATGCTTAGGGCATGAAGTTTTAACTTTTAACGATGGGCAAGAAGTTGTTGACTATTATCTTTACGGGAATCAACAGGTAGATTTATTTATCTTAGATTTAGTAATGCCTAAAATGGGTGGTATTGATTGCCTAAAAAAACTACTTACAATCAATTCTAAACTAAAATTTGTAATTTGTTCTGGATATCCAAATCATCAAGATTTATCTTTGATTTTAAAACACGGCATCAAATCCTTCTTACCAAAACCTTACCAGCTATCAGACCTGCGCAGGATTATTGATAACATAGAAAATCCTACACTCCACTAAAAAATACTAAGAATTACCGCATCTACTTCCCTAATTACCTCAACAATAAGGCAATGAGCCTATCCCAAAACTTCAAGAATCTAAAATTTCTAAGCCTAATGCTCGAATAATGACTTTCTGATTGATTTGGTTTAAAAGTAAATTATGAATCAAGAAATAATTCATAAATTACAAGCAAAGAAAGTAGTCAAAAGCTACGGTGGCCGAAAAGTGGTCAATGAAGTAGATCTTCAAATTAGCTCCGGTGAAATCGTTGGACTTCTGGGCCCTAATGGCGCTGGAAAAACAACCTCTTTCTATATGTGCGTAGGCCTAGTTGCGCCAGACCGCGGAACGATCGAACTAGACAATCAAGACATTACCAAATACCCCATGTATCAAAGGGCCAGACAAGGTTTAGCATATCTTCCACAAGAGGCCTCAATTTTTAGAAAGCTTAGTGTTAGCGATAATATTATGGCTATTTTAGAAAATTTAAAATTCCCATCAAAAGCGGATCGTCAGATGAGACTAGAGTCCTTGCTAGAAGAGCTTGGTGTCACAAAGTTACGAAATAGCTTGGCGAGTTCACTCTCCGGTGGTGAGAGACGCCGAGTAGAAATTGCCCGAGCTTTGGCTAGTAATCCGAAATTCGTACTATTAGATGAACCTTTTGCGGGCATCGATCCGATTGCAATTAAAGATATTCAAGAAATTATTTATCACCTGAAAAATAAGAATATTGGTGTTCTAATTACCGATCATAATGTTAGAGAAACTCTAGGAATCTGTGATCGCTCCTATATACTTGTGGATGGTCAAATCCTTGAAGAAGGAGACCCAGCAACAATTGCTAAAAGCGAAAAAGCCCGAAGATATTACTTAGGTAGTGATTTCTCACTTAACTAAAGTGCGATCGACTAATAAAATCAGTACTATTGGAATTCCAATATTTTTAATTTAGTCTTTTGAAATTTATGGTAAAACTTCAGCTAGAACCTCTGGATCTGGACTCACTGTAGGCTTAATCCCTAGATCTCTAATTTTACCAGACAAAAACTCAATTTGATCTTCTTGAGGAAGCTGGGAATCAACAAAAATCATCTTTTCAGCATCAAGCCGACAAGTACCACTTAAAACCCTCCATCCCGGACCGGTTTTTAGCTTTTCGCGACGAACTTGATAACCATTAGTCTTAGCTAAACTTACCAAATCTTGGTAGGTTTGTTCCTTTTTAGAGTCTTTTTTGAAGGGTTTTGATGTTTTTCTTACAGCCACAACTTTAATTATTGAAAATTACCTTCTAATTATAGTAAATTAATTAAGTCCTAGCAATTGACTTTAAGCGATAAAATAGGCTAATATTTCAGCCCTTAGACCTTTGCGTAGTTACGTATAGAATCCAGAGGTTTTTGTTTTGAATAAGTCCAAGAAAAGAGGTCATATGTACATTAGTAAAGTTGATATTGTTAAGAACGAGCAATTAAAAGACAAGCTCCCAGATTTCAAAGCCGGAGATACATTAAAAGTCCACACTAAAATCCGTGAAGGTAACAAAGAACGTGTTCAGGTGTTCCAAGGCATCGTAATTGCTTGTAAAGGTGGTCGTGGTTCCCAAGGAACATTCACGGTTCGTAAGATTTCTTACAATGTTGGTGTAGAAAAAACTTTCTTATTACATAGCCCACGTATTGAGAAAATTGAGATTGTTAGTCGTGGTGATGTTCGTCGTGCGAAGTTGTATTACATCAGAGATCTTAAAGGTAAAGCTGCTAGAATTAAAACTAAGTATCACTCTACTAAAGAAGTTTTGGAAACAGAAACCGAGACTTATGAAACTTCTACAACAGAAGCTCAGTCTGGTGCTACTATCGCCTAAGTCGATAAAATTAAGACAATAAAAAAGCCGATCTTCAGAAAATTATTTTTCTAAAGATCGGCTTTTTTGTACCTAAGCTTATAAAAATTAGCTACCAGAAAAGTTACCCCCTACTCCATCTGACAACGCCCCTCAAAAACAGCGCCGTTAGCAAAGGATAAATTATTACAATAAATATCAGCAGTCACTCTAGCTTGAGGATAAATAATTGTCTTAGTGGCATGAACCTTACCTTGAACTTCTCCAAAGCTATAAAAACTTTGACATTCAATTCTTCCACTGACCTGAGAACCAGGAGCTAAGATTACATCTGAAGAAGATATTAAATCTCCGTGAAAAACACCTTCTACTCGGACTGGCACTTGATAACTAAGTGAGCCTTCAAAGATTGCTCCCTTTGGCACAATACTACGAATCTGAGAGTAGGCTTCTTGATATAAAAGTCCTGTCTCGGCTTCGCTCGGATATTGCTCCCGAGACACCACTTTACGAACATCTTTTTTATTAGACCACCAAGAACCTTCTGATTTAAGAACTGATTCAGGAGATGAAATAGCTGGAGAATCTTTAGTTTTTTTCCAAAACATAGAACAATAGCAAATTTTAAATTGATAGCTGATACTATAGATAAAAAAACAGATTTTCAAGGAAATAAATGAATTAAATCAAAAAATTACCAGTCTGTATTCTAATTACAGCTAATTAATTAGCTATTGGAAACTGTCTATATTGCTGCAATAGTAGCATTTTGACAAACTGAGCCTAACACTATGATTCAAATTAATAAGTAAAATATCAATGTCCAAGGTTCTAACATTACTCCTGACAACACTGCTATTAATCTCGAATCAAGCTAGGGCAATTGAAAGTAACTTATTCTCTTCCGACTACTCTTCAGTCACACTAATCTCCGAAAATAGCCAAATTCGACCTGGGGAAGAATTTTGGTTAGCACTGAAATTTGAACAGACGCCTAACTGGCATATTTATTGGCAAAATCCAGGAGACTCAGGACTACCTCCAAAATTAGAATGGGAGGAGCACTCCGATGTGATGTTTGATTCAGAGATTCATTGGGAAAGACCAGATATTTTAGCAGTGGATCAGTTACTTAACTATGGATTTTCTCGCGAGACAGTACTCTTACCCGTAAAAGCATATCTAAAAAAAGATTTTAATGGTACAGAAGTTGAAATAAAACTTGGCGCAGATTGGTTAATCTGTAAAGTTGACTGTGTCCCTGAGTCGCACACATTTATTTTAAAACTTCCAGTCGGACCAAAGATTACTGGAGAACAAGCAGTTTATTTCAGTAACAGTAACAAACTGCGTCCTTCTCAAGGTCTTTACAGTGGAAGTTACCGAAAAGATGAGTCCAATATTGAGATTAACTTTAATTCACTCCCTAAAATTTTGGGAACCCCACACTTAGCCCTAGTAGAACAGTCAATCTCGCAAAATTATATTAAACAAGATTTCCAAGATCTAACATTAAATCTTAAAATTGCCCCTGAAAATAAAAATTTACCAGATACTCTTCATGCAGTATTACTTGATGTTGATCAGAATAATCACACAACTGATTCCTATGAAATAGTTTTAGAAAAAAATAACACTGGCAATGCTACGACTAACCTTAATCAATCAGAAGCATTATTAGCGTCAAAAAACCTTCCTAATCAAGCGAAAGGAAACTCTGAAACACCTGCTTTTATTACAATTTTAATCTTTGCATTCCTTGGTGGAATTATTTTAAACTTAATGCCCTGCGTCTTTCCAATCATCTCAATTAAAGTTTTAGATTTTATTAATCTTTCCAGTAAAGACCCCCGAGTTGCCCGTCGCCATTCATTAAGTTTTGCAGCTGGGATTATCAGTCTGATGCTATCCTTAGCAATTCTTGCCGAAGTCTTAAAATTATTTGGCCAAAACTTAGGCTGGGGATTTCAATTACAATCACCGATCTTTGTCAGTTGTTTAATTATTTTATTCTATCTGTTAGGACTTTCCTTCGCTGGATACTTCTATGTCGGTGATAAACTGATGAGCAAAACTGCGGCTATTCAAACTGAGAAAAGCTACTTCGGTTCATTCTTAAACGGCGCCCTAGCAACTTTAGTAGCGACCCCTTGTACTGCACCATTTATGGGGACAGCACTTGGCGCAACTATCGGCCTAAATTTCTTTTTATCATTATTAATTTTCTTAAGTTTAGGAATCGGGATCAGCTTTCCGTTTGTTGCTTTAACTTATAATCAAAAATTAATGAGCCTGATGCCCCGCCCTGGAGCATGGATGGAAAAATTAAAAGAGTTGATGTCGTTTCTAATGTTCTTTACTTGTCTCTGGCTACTCTGGGTGGTTGTGAGCTTAACTAGTCCAGAATATTTAATTGGCTTGCTATTTACCTTGATCATGCTCACGGTAATTATTTGGGTTAAAGATAATTTTCACTATTCTAATCCATATCTTAAATTTATTAAATCTTTGATTATGATATTCCTACTAGTTTTAGCATTTTCCCCACTTTCTACTGCCTCTAACTATCAACCAAACGATGACTCCAGCCCTAAAGCCAGTAACCCTTATGGAATTAATTATCAAAACTACAGTGAAGAACTTTTAGCTTCAGAACTAGCAGCGGGCAATGTTGTTTATGTAGATTTTACAGCACGTTGGTGTATCACCTGCCAAGTAAATAAAAAAAGAGTTTTTTCTTCTTTTGAAGTTCGAGATTTTTTTCAAAAAAATCATGTCAGCTTACTCGTTGCTGATTGGACTAATAAAGATGAAAAAATCAAAGAATCTTTAAATAAATATGGACGTAACAGCGTCCCTCTTAATATTATTTATGGAAATAAAGATAAGTCTGGTGATTTTCGTATTTTACCAGCATTATTAAGTGCCTCAGAAGTACTAAACAATTTAGAAGAATTAACTTTAACAGATAAGGAAAAAAATCATGTCCAGAATTAAATTACTAATCTCTCTATTAGCAATCATGTTTTGTAGTATTACCGCTACCGCCGAGGTGCAAGTCGGACAGCCCGCCCCAGATTTTCAACTAACAGATTCTAATGGAAAATCTCATAAGCTATCAGATTTTAAAGGTAAGAATGTTGTACTAGAATGGTTTAATCATGATTGTCCATTCGTTGTAAAACATTATGGATCTGGGAATATGCAAGCACTACAAGCCAAATACACAAAAGCTGGAGTAATTTGGTTGGCAATTAATTCAGGTAGCAAAGAATCAGGTTCATACAAAGATCCAAAAACAACAAACGCTCGTACAGTAGAACATAAAGCTGTTCCTACTGCCGTCTTAATTGATGATGCGGGAACTGTTGGCAAACTTTATGGAGCAAAAACTACTCCGCATATGTTTGTAGTTGATACCAAAGGAATACTTCGCTATCAAGGCGCAATTGATTCAATACCATCTGCAGCACAAGATGATATTGCTAAAGCTGACAATTATGTTAGCCAAGCACTGGACGCAATAATTGCTGGAAAAGAAATCGCCAACCCAGTAACTAAATCTTATGGTTGCTCTGTAAAATATTAAGTTCTAAAAATTCTAACCTTTTAGTAGCTCAATCAGAACTCCAAACTGAGTGACTACTAAGAGGTTTTTAAAATTCTAGAGCAATTGTCACTGGCCCATTATTAACCAACTCCACCTGCATATCAGCACCAAAAATACCGACTTGTACACCCTGAGGCATCGCTAAAAGGAAGCTCAGATAAAACTCATTAAAGAGTAGCGCTGCCTCCTTAGGTGCCATGGCATTAAAGAACTCTGGCCTGCGCCCCTTAGATGTATCAGCATAAAGTGTAAATTGTGGCACAAGAATAATCTCTCCTTGTGTATCTAATAGTGATCGATCAAAACGTCCTTGATTATTGGCAAAGATTCTAAAATTTAAAATTTTATCAACAATCAAATTGAATTTACTATTATCATCACCTTGACCAAAACCAACTAGGGCTAAAATGCCCTTACCGATCTTTGCTACAACTTGCTGTTCTACAGTTACCGATGCTGAAGTAACCCTTTGAATGATGATTTTCATATACTATTTATGGCTTAGACTTGAGGGCTTTAAATTGCTATACATAATAGATATTTTCAACTAATTTTTCAAAAAATGTCAGACTTCAAACTTTACAATACCCTTACTCGCGAAGTTAGCGATTTCCAGCCAATCAATTCAGAGGAAGTTAAAATCTACTGCTGTGGCCCTACTGTCTATGACTATCAACATATTGGGAACTTTAAAACTTTCCTAATGGAGAATCTATTAGTTAAAGCATTAAGAATAGCCGGCTATCAGGTTAAATTTGTAATGAACATTACAGATGTTGGTCACTTAACCAGTGATGCCGATGACGGCGAAGATAAAATGATGATTGCCGCCAAGCGCGAAAAGAAAAAATCTTATGAAATAGCCGACTTTTATACAAATAAGTTTTTTGAAGATTGGGATCTGCTCAAAATGATTCGCCCTGATATCGTTTGTAAAGCAAGTGATCATATTCAAGAAATGATTGCCATGATTAAAACCCTAGAAGATAAAGGGTTTGCTTATGTTGCTAATGGTAATGTTTATTTTGACGTTTCTAAATTAAAAGATTACGGCAAACTAGCTAAACTTGATCTTAAAAAATTACAAGCAGGAACAACAATTGAAGTTGATGCCCATAAAAAAGGTCCGTTTGATTTCGTTCTTTGGTTCACCAATTCAAAATTTACCAATCATGAATTACTCTGGGATTCTCCTTGGGGTGAAGGCTATCCTGGCTGGCACATTGAGTGTTCTGCAATGTCCATGAAATACTTAGGTGAGCAAATTGATATTCACTGTGGTGGAATTGATCACGTGCCAGTTCATCATACTAACGAAATTGCTCAGTCAGAAGCTGCTACCGGAAATAAATGGGTTAACTTTTGGGTCCACTCGGAATTTATTTTGCTAAATAGCGAGAAGATGTCTAAATCCAAAGGTGGATTTATCACTTTAGATACACTAACCGCGGATGGTATCGATCCACTAGCCTACAAAATGCTTTGTCTTGGCACTCATTATCGCAAACAAATTAATTACTCTAGTGAGTCACTAACCAATGCCTCTCGTAATTTACAAAAAATATATTCAGCCTTAGAAACTCTAACTATAAACCCACAAGTAAATTTAACAAAGCTAAGTACCGAGGCTGAAAGTTACTGGACTAACTTTAAGACGGCAATATTTAATGACCTTAACACACCTCAAGCTCTAGCCGTTCTCTGGCAAGCAATTGACGATCAGACATTAGTAGCTGTTGATAAGCTAAATTTAATCCTGCATTTCGATCAGATCCTAGGCTTTGATTTAAGCAATTGGAAACCAAGTAAAATAGAAATACCGAGCGAGGTGCAAGCGCTACTAGAACTCAGAAAAGATGCCCGCCTAAATAAAAATTGGGAACAGTCTGATGCACTAAGAGTACAAATTGCTAACTATGGCTTTGAAGTTAAAGATCTAGGAGCAGAACAAACCATAACTAAAAAATTATAGCTCCGGCAAAGTTTAGCAATAACTGCTGTTGTAACAATTGATGGGATCAGTAATTCGACTACAGGCGCCTGAGGTATCTTTAATATAAACCTCTGTGCTACCAGTATTTGTTTTAGCTAGTAATGAAATTGTAGCAGGCAGAGACCTATCGCCACAGCCAGTACCTCCATAATGACGAGAATCATAAGAAGTTGTAGCATCTAGATATTCGCCAATTTTATGAACTAAATTGCCATCGCGATCATAAACACTAATACAACTTGGATATAAACCAGCACATCCCCTAAGGGTAATAAAACTAGTACTTTGGCTTCTAGGGTCAGAGCTAGGAATACTATCAGAGGCTTCCGATTTCCAAATTTCACACGGCTTTAATTCGCGAATAGAACTACAAACTAACTCTAGACCACTAGGAATCAAATCAGAGCTAATATTATTTTCAGCAAAACTCGGTTTAGGATGCCCAAGCAAGACCCATAGGCAGACAAGAACAAATCTATTCATTTTTATGATACTTAAATACTTACAGTATCGTAATCTTCAGCAATGAGTTGCACCTCACTAGATTATTATTTAACAAGGCTTCTTAGATAATCCATCAAAGGATCTCGAAGCTCAGGACGCTTCAGAGCATAAGCAATATTTGCTTTAACAAAACCAAGGGTATCCCCAGCATCATAACGCAAGCCTTGAAACTGATGACCAATGAAACCCTGATCTTTTCTGAGCATATTCATCGCATCTGTTAACTGAATCTCGCCTCCCTTGCCCGGATCTGTTTTTTCTAAGTAAGAAAAAATCTCTGGAGTTAAAAGATAGCGGCCAACGATTGCTAAATTTGATGGTGCTTCAGAAAGTTTAGGTTTTTCAACCATTGCGGTGATGTTAATGCTACGATCATCAATTCTATCTCCACTAACAATTCCAAATTTAGGTACATCAGAATCTGGAACTGGCATCAAGGCAACAACTGATTTTTGATATTTATTGTAAACATCTATTAACTGTTTGGAGCATGGAACTTCAGAATCTACGAGATCATCACCCAAGAGAACCATAAACGGCTCATCACCAATCATATGTTTAGCACAAAGAACCGCATGACCTAAACCGCGCGGAGTCCCTTGACGTACTGCTACAATCTCAACCATCTGACTCACCGTTCGAAGCTTCTCAGCTAACTCCGTCTTGCCTTCGTTTAAAAGTTTTTTTTCTAAATCAGAGTGTTGATCAAAATGATCAAGGATTGATTCTTTACCGCGAGCAGTTATTAAGACAATCGTTTCAATCCCAGACTGCACAGCTTCCAAAATTATATGTTGAATAGTTGGAACATCAACAATCGGCAACATCTCTTTAGGAACTGCCTTAGTGGCGGGTAAAAATCTCGTTCCTAAACCTGCTGCTGGAATGACAGCCTTCCTGACAACATTTTTCACTGACTGATTCATACAATTTTATTTTTATTAGCTAAAAATTCTTTATGATGAGTGGAGATAACCTCATAGGCCTCATCAGGAGTATCAACAATTTTAATACTATCAAAATCCTTAGCAGAAACCAATTCACGTTTAAGTGGAACATCTTTCATCCAGTCAATGATCCCTTCCCAAAAAGACCGGTCCATTAATACAATCGGCCTTGGTGTAATATGCCCTACCTGCACCAACTGCCAAGTAAAAAACAACTCCAAGACTGTCCCAATCCCCCCTGGAGTACAAATTACAGCATTTGACATACTCATAAATTGATCTAGGCGAGAGGAGAATCGAAGATGATGATGTTTAATATCTAAGTGATTATTTGGATCAGGCTCCCAAGGTAATTCAATTGACAGTCCAATTGATAAAGATTTGGTTTTACGTTCTTGCTGACCATGACGCACACCACGATTCCCAGCCTCCATTAAGCCTGGACCACCGCCTGTTAAGACATCTATGCCGTCCCAAGCTAACATTCTTGCTAGCTCATAAGCTTCTTGATACTCCACATTCTCAGGTTTAATTCGAGCACTTCCAAAGATACAAACACGGTAAAATCGATTTTCCTCTAAAGTCTTTAACTTTTCTTCAATTGCCACTGCCCGACGATGTAAAATCTTGAGTCGATCCTCTAAATGTCGCCTTCTTTCCCCACGGTCGATTTTGGATTTATTTTTCACTTCATTCATGGTATGATTTTTCCTTACTAATAATAATTACTTAATGTGGAATAATTTTCTTTACGGAATCTGGCTATCCGTGCCAATCATTTTTTTTATTCAATTTAGTTATAACAGAATAACTGAATTGCGTAAAAAGAAACACGATCCGATTAACCGCTCCAACTATTATCTGCAAGTTGGAGTTTTCACATTATTTTGTTCGGTTTTTGCTATTCTAGTTAACGAATATTTTCTGATTACTAGCATACCAACTTTAATACATACTGACTATGCCCTAGAAACAATTCAGATTGTATTCTATCCACTACTAGTCTCCTTTTTAGCTCCCTATGCTGGCTCAAATAAACCACCAGAGACTCTTCAAGATCATATTCAAAAACATGGGCTGTTAAAGCCTTTCAACAGTAAAAATAATGAGAATAGCAGGCGTTGATGAGGCTGGACGTGGTCCCTTAGCTGGACCAGTCGTAGCCGCAGCAGTTGTCTTTCCGGAAGGATATTATAATCCAGAGATCAGAGATTCCAAGCAACTTTCCGCTAAAAAACGCGATTCTCTTGTTGAGATTATTAAAAGAGATGCACTTGATTTTGCAATTATCGCAGTTGGTCATCATCGAATAGATCTAATCAATATTAGGTCCGCTAGTTTACTAGCTATGAGCCTAGCACTAAAACGAATTAGTGCCGACCAAGTATTAATCGATGGCAATGCACTAATTAATACAAAACTAACTCAGGAAGCAATTATCAAAGGAGATCAGAAATTTGTACAAATCTCCGCCGCATCGATCTTAGCAAAACAATATCGCGATGAGTTAATGGTAGTAATCGATCAAAAATATCCTGGATTTAATTTTACTAAACATGCCGGCTATCCAACAAAGTCCCACCTTGAAGCAATTGCCCAAATTGGACCATCGCCAATTCACCGCAAAACCTTTAAAGGGGTCAAGGAATTCCTACTTATTAAATAAATTTATTGGCTGGAGCGGTGAACTACTAGCAACAATTTACTTTCAGTCAAAATCATTTCTGATTTTAAATCGCAATTACCGAACGAAAAAAGGAGAAATTGACCTGATAGTTCTTAAAAATAGAACAATACACTTTATTGAGGTCAAAACTAGCTTAAAATCTAATGCCTATTACTCTAATTTACTAAGAGTTAATCAATTAAAACAAAAGAAGATTAAAAGCCTTGCCTCCGACTATCTGTTTAGACAAAGAAAAATGTATATCAAGTACTATCCAAATCAGATTAGTTTTGATGTAGTCTTAATTAACTGGGATATGTGTTTAAAATTTAAATCATGCTTAAAATATATTCCAAGATATTTTAAATAATGCAAAATAATATGAAGAAACGAAGATTACTTTTTCGCTTAGCAACCTGTCCTTATTGTAAAAAGGCAGAAGCAGCTTTAGATAATGCAAAAATTGAATATCAAAAAATTGATATTAACCCGACAGATCGCAGTGTAATTGAATTACTTTCAGGACAAAAAACTGTACCAATATTAGTAGAAGTAATTGGCTCGGAAAGCCAAGATGATGATATAATTGACTACATCAAAACCATTAAAAACTAGTTAATTCTGCGGTACGCCCCAGCAACAGTTCTTCTGTAAATTAAAAATCTAATAATATTAGGTATTTATGTTTAAAAAAACTATAAATTAATGCTTGTAATGATGCTCAACTCTTTATAACATACCATTCTGTTAACTTTAAGGACGGTCACAAGTTATAATAATAAATTAGAGATTATTTTAAGCTACCGTCCACACAGATTTTTTTGGAGAATAATATGTCTGATAAAGAAGTACTAATTGTGGTTTCTAAACTTAAGTCCCATGTAAAAAAAGCTCACAACATGAGCACAGCTGCTACAGTTCCAGCAGTACTTAGTGATTACGTTGCAAAAATCATAACTAAAGCTGCTGAAAGCGCTCAAAAAGATAAGCGTAAAACTATTATGGATCGTGATTTTAGCTTTTTAAACGAAGCCTAGTCATACATTCATTTGTGATAGAGATGACCAAGTCATCTCTATCACTACCAGTTCCCATTCCTGCCCGCATAAAATTAATTTTCACTGTTACAGTTAGATTCAGCTAGATAAGATCTCTAAAGAAAGATCCACCGCGGTTGCACTATGTGTTAAGGCCCCAACAGAAATAAAATCTACACCAGACTCAGCAATGGCACGAACGGTTTGTAAACTAACACCGCCACTTGCTTCAAGTTCCACGTGACCTTGATTAAGGGCTACAGCACTCACAAGCTCTGACACCTTCATATTATCTAAAAGAATTCGATTAACACCAGTAAGAGTTAAAAAACTTTTTACTTGATCTAAATTATCAGCTTCTAGCTCTACAAAGATATTTGGGAAATCTTTTTTTAGCTGATTGATTCTCTCTTGTAATTTAGCTTGGTAATCACTTCCAAATCCGGCAAGGTGATTATCTTTAACCATGATCGCATCATATAGCCCCATGCGATGATTAACTCCACCTCCAGCAAGGACTGCTTGTTTGGCTAGTACCCTAAAGCCAGGTGTAGTTTTACGAGTGTCTAGAATCTTAGCCTTTGTCCCAGCAGTTAAATTGACATACTCCCTTGTAAGGGTGGCGATGCCTGACATCCTCTGCATAAAATTAAGTATAATTCTTTCTGCAGATAAGATTGACTGATAGCAACCAGATATTTCTAATACTGCTTCGCGATTATTAATCCGATCTCCATCATGCTTTAAAGAAACAAGATCAAGAGTTGCGTCCATGCTTTTAGCAACTTGCTTAGCAATTTCAATTCCAGAAATCACAATTGGATTTGAGGCCTTGGAGATAATTTGAGCTCTAGCCTTAGCCTCTTTGGAAATAAAATACTTGGAGGTCAAATCCCCCTGCTTCCCAAGGTCTTCGGCAATTGCTAATTCAATTAGTTGCTGAATCAGCTCTAAATATTCTTTCTTCACAATTAATTCCTGCAGAGTAATCATATAATTTTAAAAGTACTTCTCGGATATTAGCATTTTCTTGAATAAAAAGCTCCTTAGCTTTTGTTAATAATTCAGAACGATCTAGTTCTAGGGGGATATTTATTTCACTTAAAATCCGGAACAGTGTCTCTTCTGTCCCAACAGTATCTAACAAGACAGGAAAGACAGAGGGTCGATGTTGGGAAACAAGTAAACCCTTATCTAAGATTTTAGCAGAGTAAAATAAAATATACCCGGATAATATTCCTAGGGTCTGAAAACCATCAACAATCAAAACCTTTACTAATAAAAGCTTGTTTAGTACTTGCCAAAAGCTAAGCCTGGAATTTTCACTAGAAAGATAAATAATTTGTATATCCTGTTGTAAAAATCGCTCAGCTAATCCTTCTAGAAAGGTTGTTTTACCACTACCATGCTTTCCAACTACAGAAGCTCGATAGTCAAAGTTATGAAGCTTCTTTAATACATCCGCCCACTGATCTTCAGTTAAAAAGTAATCAATTTTCAAAAGCTCTCTGGTCGCAAAAGGATTATTCTTTGGTCTCATGGACGTTATTCCTGAATAGATTCTATTTCCAACTGCATAAATCGATCATCTACAACATTCTGATAGTCTGGCAATGGTTGCGTTTGAAAATTAGCTTGGGACTTACGAATCCAAACACCAATTTGAGAGATTAAAGACAATGCTACGCTTCCTCGCTTAGCCTGAAAGGTATATTTTTCTAAAACTTTCTTGACATCATCAATCGAGACTCTAATCTCTGAAGATAAATATGGGTAAGTACTTTCAGGATAATTACTATAGAATTCACTAGCCTTAGCCAATCCTAAGACTAGCTTTTGAAGCTCTAATGGTTTCTCTTGAATTACATTTTCGGTTGTAGCCAATAAGATCTTTGAGGGATAAATATCTAATTTATTAAAAAAGACACCGATATTATCTCCTAAAGATTTTTCAATATTATTACCCCACGGTTGCCAAATACTAACAGCATCTACAAAATTATTTTTTAAGGCTGCTTCCATTCCTGCTGGCTGAAGAGCTATTGGCTTAATATCTTGCCAGTTAATATTATTAACTTCCAAAAATCTTGCTAGAAAAATATGGGAAGTACTAGCTGGAACATATCCTATTTTCTTAGCGATCAGATCTTTAGGGGCATTGATTCCCAATTCTTTTTTAAAATAAATACTATCTGCTAAGCGATCCCCTAAGGAAGCGATGATTCGAATTGGATTAACAGTAAAATTAAGATAGGAGACATTAACATCCACCAAAGTACCAACTTCAATATCTCCAGATATCAATGCATCCATAACAGACTTTCCAGTTTGGAATTTATGATATCTTACTGACAATATCTGCTCTGGATAAATACCTTGATACTTAGTAATAATGGGCAGTACACTTAAAGCTGGAGTACTACCAAAAGATAAACTTGGAGTCGTTGATCGATTAGTATCAAGGCTGCCAAAAATTTGAGAAACAACAATAACTAACAAGACAGAAGATAAAATTATTAAAGTAATTTTCATCAATTTGCTTTCAGACCTTCTTGCACTATCACAATCTCGTTTGCCTCAGGTGCAATAATAATTTCTAACTCTGCTTTTTCAATTGCTGGACTAGTTACAACTTCAATCACCCAGATAATAGAGATCAAACTACCAGAATAACTCCAAGGCCCAACGGTAGGGATTTTTAAACTAAAATTAGCCTCTCCGCGCTTAGCTTGTTGTGGTATTACCAATTGATCTACTTGATCAGCATCCTCTGTTCCACGACCTTGAGTATGCCAGATTAAATTTACTAGAATTTCTTCCGGTGCCTGGTCAAAACTCCAAAGGAGAGTCCCCGTAATTACTTCGCCAGGACGAAAGTTTTTGACTCCTAAACTGGTATTAATCTCAATCATTTCGGACTCACTACTAATTCAAAGGTTTCTTGAACATCAGGAAAGCTAGCAATTTGTACGATACACTTTAATTGATAAACTAATTTATTATTGGGGGCATTAAAAGAATGAATTAAATTAGCAGGTAGTTTTAACAAGCTCTCCCCGTGTCGTTCCCGAGATTTGCCAAGCTGTGAATAAATGTTTTGTTGATAAATCACTTTTTTATCCGTTTTTGTATCTGTCCCCCGACGATAGGTTGCTTGCTCCTCTAATTGAAAAGTAATTTCAATGCCCTCTATCACTCTATTGGAACGATCTAAACTCCAATAGATCTTATATTCACCACCTGGTTTAAGTGGATGATTATCAATCTCTAACTTTAGCTGTGGGTTAAATAATTGTAGGAATGAATAAATTACTCCATAGATGGTTAGTAGCCCAATGAGTCCAAAGATTATTGTCATAAAGACTGGAGCATGGCCCGAATGTCACTTACCTTCCTCCAGAGTTACGCCATTACTTTTTGATAGAACTGCTGCCTTTTCGTAACGATCTTTGCCATTTTTAATAACTCGAGGGTAACTTCTATTTTTATTTTTACGATTTGGAAGCTTAGCTTGGAG
>JANNBC010000025.1:0-118939 GCA_031385045.1 bacterium
GTAAACCCAAGAATGAATTTCCGAAAAACTTTTTCGGAAATTCATGTTGGTTTTACTATATTTGTTGTTTTTAGGCATTCAAACCTGGCTTTAGCCAGGTTTGAAAAGCCCGAGTCCAAAAAATAATTTCCTTAACGGAAATTCTTTTTTGGACTCTCTATAGTTTTCAATCTAGATTGATTACTAATTAGTAGTATCAACAAACTGGCCATTCTTAACTTCTCTCATAAAGAAATCTTTTTTACTGGCACCATTTTGACTAATGGAGAATGTGCCACTAACGCCTGGAAAATCTTTTGTTAGATAGATCTCCTTCATTGTACATTTTGGTTCTGACTTACATTTGGTTAGTGCCTTGGCAAGGATAGTTGTCGCATCGTAAGAGTTTGAGCCAAAGGTACCAGGTTCCATTTTAAATTTTTCTACGTACTGCTCTCGGAATTTGATTTGTTTTTCTGTTCCAAAAACAGCAGTGGTAACTAAATATTTAAGACCTTCTGCTGAGGAACCAGCAGAAGCTATTACAGAACTATCCTCACTTTCATAAACTGAGAAAAAAGGAATCTTGGTTCCTAAGCTTCGAGCTTGTTTCATAGCATACCCCAGGAATCGACCAAAGCAACCAAAGTATATCGCCTCAGGTTTTTTTGAAAGTGCTTTGGTGATTTGTATTTTAAAATCAGTATCAGTTAATGCTAAGCTTTCTTCTGATGAAATTTCACCACCTAATCCTAAGAACTTAGCTTTGAAAAAATTTCGATATGCGTCACCAAAATTATTCTCAACATAAATTATCGCTGATTTTTTTATTTTATAATCTTTAAACATCCTAATTGCCATTTCTTCGGCTTCGTCTTTGATGGCAATGTTTGTTGTGACAATATAGTCACTAGCATTTAAAATCAGCGGATCGGCTGCCGCGGTATGAAAGGTTGGCACCTGATTTGCATCCAAGACCGGGCTCATGCTCGCCATTGCAACATTTGAAAAATTACCGGCGATTCCATTGACCTGATTGATGCTAATTAACTTTTTTAGCCCTGCAATAACTTGATTTCCGGAGAGTGGAATATCTTCAAAGTATAGTTCAATATTAATTCCTTCAGATTCTAAATCCAATTTCGCCAGCTCAATCCCATTTTTTATTAAATTACCATAGGTGGCTAAGTCTCCAGTAAGTGGAAGCGCGGCTCCAAGTTTGATTTTTGTTTCTTCCGCAAAAGTTAAAGTAGAAAATATAAAGCAAGCAAGCATGAAGATTACAGGATATTTAATCATAGTTCTTTGGGTAAATAGAGTTGGAAGTTAATTGTAGCTTAGGGGAGCTTATTTGCATAGAAAAAATGCGTAGTTACTAGTGACTATGAATTTCATGGGATATTACTTAGAAATGTAGTACGAATATTCTAGAGTAGCATTAGCCTTCTGCTTTCATCGCCATTATTAATCCGATATCTTACGAAGATGCCGGGACTGGCGGAAGCCGTCCCATTTGCTCACTTGACGTAGCTTCTAATGCCGTTAATACAAAACGACGATGTTCTTCAATTGTTTTCATTAAAAAATAGACTACTCCAGATTTTTTTAGAGCTGCTAGCTCTTCTTCAGGTAATGGGAATGAAGCTACAAATATACCTGAGTTGTGTATGTTAACACTCTATAGATTCAAATTATGGTTTGGCTTGCGATTGTTATCTGCCTTATTTATTTTGTTCACTCCGAAAATTTTCGTAATTTTTGTTTTGTTATTTTTGGCTTTGTTCTTATTTTAGGGATATTTGGGGGTGGTTAGGGGAGGATAATTTATTCTCGATTTGAGTAACAAAAAGTCTTCCCCCCCCCCCCCATAATCTGTTACAATATATAATAATAACAGGTTCTTCATCAGCAAATTCAATCAAGGTAAAGGTTAATTAATGAATTGTTTTAAAAAAGGATTTACTCTAGTCGAATTACTTGTAACGATAGCAGTTATAGGAATTTTGAGTGCTATGTCAGTTCAGGCATATCGTGAATATACAGGAAGATTAAATAACACAATAGCTCTTGCGGATGCTCGATCTCTATGGACAGCAGGGGAAGCCTTTTATTCATTAAACCCCCAAATTACAGTGTTTAGTAATTGTTATTTTCATCCTAATGATGAGGGAGCCGCAAGATTTACTGCTGGCGTAGCAAATTGCGATTCAAATTCACCTAACTCATGGGTGCCGGGATACAAAAAAAATAAAAGGGTAAATTCTCTTATAAATTTCACTAGTACCACAGATGTGCAATTAGGCTTTAGCAGATTCAGTGTTTGGTCTCTCCATTGTGATGGAAAGCTGATGTCAGAGACTACATCTCATCCTATATTTGGAAACCAGACCAGAACTGGACATATCCAATATATTATAACGGAAAGCTTTAGATCTTCTAATGGAAGTTTCGGCGAGGGTGGAATAACTGAATTTATGAATGATCAAGCACAATTTGGTATTTGCACAGAATAGAATAGCGAGAGAGGAATTTTGATTAATTTGGCGGTAAGTTCCTTTGCTAAAACAGTGAACCTATATACATAGTGTTGTATGACTTTCTCTGTGATAAAGTCTTTTCTAGTACTTTTCATTTCTTTTGTATTTTTAGATTGAAATCATGAGATCGTACCTTTGCCCCTAATCCAACACTAGATATGCCTCATTCGCTGATTAAGAAGCAAGAAAGTAAAAAATAGTTTTAATCGGGATAGTCGTTACGAACTCTAACAAAATTCTAACAAAACTGATTTTTGGGACAATTACGCACGTGTGGAAAGGAGGGGTAACTAGTTGAAATAACTAATTGAGCCGTGTAGGATTCGAACCTACGACCCACTGGTTAAAAGCCAGATGCTCTACCGACTGAGCTAACGGCCCAAAGGTAATTAGAATGTGAATAAATACTGATTCAAATTCCAATTACCTTGGGAATCTAAGAAGTTATGTCCTAGCCAATAAGATTATTTTCAACCTCAGACACTAACAACTTAGGAAGGGAATTTATAGGATAAATTGAGTTATAGGTCAACCTTGGTAAATGGAACTTATTAAGATAAGTCTAAAACCCATTTGGTATTCGTAGGTCCAAATGGGTTAGTTATTGGTTAAGTTAGGCCTCTTCTGACTGTGTGGCTTTTACTTCTGGTGCCATTACACTATGAGATGTTAAGCGCTGTAACGCTTCGCTTTGGCGACGTCCTACCTCTTGTGAGACCGTAGATAAAAAGTTCATGAGAATCGTAAATACAACCCAACTAAGTGCAACTGTTGTTACCAAGACTGTTGGAATGAAAATTTTAAAATCATTGGTAATTGCTAAATTAATTACACCATTTTCTGAAAGATTCATTAACTCATTATCAATATTGAATGCCGCGTAGGCGGTGATTACAGTTAGGCAAACTACTTGTAAGTCCTTAGGTATTAACGTTGTTCCTTTTTTTAATTGTGTCTTAGTTAAGCCATATAAGAAACTTTTAAGTGTCATATAGACAAAAAGTGAAGTAAGGACAGAGGTTATAGCTGCAGTTGGGAAGATAAAAGTATAGTCTCCATATTTAAAGGTAAAAGCCCCTAGGATTGTATTTTCAATGCCATGCTTGGTAATGAAAAAAGTCATAAAAGCAATAATTGTGGAGACACAAGCGATAATTAATTTATTGTTAAGCATTTGTTTTTTCTTAGTCATAATTCGAACTATAAAATAATTTTAGGTCTTTAGGCTATCGGTATTTTAATTAAATTAGTTTAATGTTAGATTTTACGATAGAGAGAAAACTTATTTTTGAATTAAATCAGATAATTAGATGGTAAAATAGGTTCTTTAAAGGAAGATACTTGCCGTATTTTTAACTAAATTATTTGCTAAAACAGCCTTAAATTTGATGAGAAAGTTTCTAAAAGTACTTATTAGCCTAGCAATTATTTTCTTTATCTTGAGGTTTGTTGAGACTGGAGAGGTCACAAAGACGCTAAAGCTACTTTCTTTTCCTGAGCTAGGTCTGCTGATTGTTCTTTATCTTTTGGGTCAGGTTGTCAGTGCTTATAAATGGCATTTAATTAACCAAGAATTAAATTTTCAGTCTAGTTTTATCCAGACAGTCAAGGCATATTTTACGGGCATGTTTGTTAATTCCTATGGGCTGGGGATTGTAGGAGGAGATTTGACAAGAGCCTTGCTAGTCGCTGGAGAAGCACAAAAAATTAAGTCCTTAGCTGGGGTCTTTATCGATCGGGTACACGGCATGCTGATTTTAGGTTTGATTGGTTGTTTCTCTTATTTGCTATGGAGCAATCATTTTAGCTCCACAATTCAGTATGCGATCCTACCATTACTAGTTTCATTTCCCTGCATTTCTTTGGTCTGGTTTTTCTTTCCAAAGCTTATTTCGCTAATCATCCCAAGTAAGATAAAGCAAAGCAATAAATTTAAGCAGATCATTAATTACTATGATGGAAGAGGGAAGCATCTTCTTCATACGAGCTTGCTCTCTGGACTGATGCACATGGGTCAGTTTTTTTTATTATATTTGATAGCATTATTTCTTGGTGCCACGATTCCATTCCATACTTTGTTAGTGGTGATTCCGTTTGTAAATATAATTACTAGCTTACCATTTAGTTGGAATGGTCTGGGGGTTCGGGAAGCTTCTTATATCTTTTTTCTTAATGATTATATTAGTAATGAGCAAGCAGTGGGGATCGGACTTGTTTGGTTAGTCACTGTAACAATTAATAGTTTGATCGGTGGGATTGTAAGCTTATTTAATAAGTCAAAATTAGTTGATTCTTAATAGCGCCATTAATGCGCATTAAGAGATGTGCAACTAGTTATTAAATCGAAAGTGCACGATATCCCCATCTTGTACCAAGTACTCTTTGCCTTCCACCCGTAGCTTTCCATTCTCTTTAACTTTTAATTCTGAACCAGCAAAGACATAGTCTTCATAGGAGATCACTTCAGCCCGAATAAATCCTTTTTCAAAGTCCGAGTGAATTTTTCCGGCAGCCTGAGGAGCTGTAGAATTTTTTGTTGTTGTCCAAGCATGGGCTTCTTTAGGCCCAATTGTGAAGAAGGTAATTAGACTTAAAAGGTGATAGCCAGCGATTGTTAAGCGATCTAGTCCCGAGCTATCTAGTCCTAGTGCTTCTAAGTAATCAGCACGTTCTTCTAGCGGTAATTCTGATATTTCAGATTCAACTTTTCCAGAAATAACCACGACTTCGGCGTTACGCTCGGCGGCATATTTGGCAAGACGATCCAAGTGAGTAGATCCATTTAGATCTGGCTTTGTTGTCGCTTCGCTTTCTGGAACATTTGCCACATACATCACTGGTTTGTTGGTTAAGAGGTTGGAGACTTCTGACAAGAGATCTGGCTCATTAATATCTGGAAAAGTTTTAGCAAGTGAACCTTGATTTAAGTGTTGAATTAATTCTTTGATTTTTTCTGCTTTATTTTTAGCATCTTTATCACCACCACGGGCATTTTTCTCAACTCGAATAACTAATTTTTCTAGGGCTTCTAAGTCAGATAGAATTAACTCTGTTTCAATTGTGCTGATATCTCGTAGTGGATCAACTGTGCCGTCTACATGCACGATATTTGGATCGTCAAAGCAACGGACAACTTGCATAATGGCATCAACCGAGCGGATATGACCTAGGAATTGATTTCCTAAACCTTCACCTTTAGCCGCACCTTTAATTAATCCAGCAATATCGACAAAAGTCATTTGTGTTGGAATCAGCTTAGCCGAACCAGCTAACTCCGCTAGTTTTAATAAGCGGGCATCAGGCACAGGAACCTTTCCAGTATTTGGTTCAATTGTGCAAAAAGGAAAATTCTCGGAAGCTGCTTTAGCCGAAGTTAGAGCATTGAAAATAGTAGATTTACCAACGTTAGGAAGACCAACAATACCACAAGAAAAGCCCATATCTTTAGAATTAATAGAAAAATCAGTTTGTTAATAGCTTTTTTAGGACTAAATATCAATTTTGGGAATGTAGCGACGTTGCCAGAAACTTAGAGCATCTTAATAGTTTAGATCAATCATTTATGTTGATACTCTAATCCGGAGCAGGTAGTCTGACTAAGCTTATTTTAGGGAGTTTTATGAAGTTTTTTAGAGTATTTTTGCTACTTACTATCTTGTTATCTTTTGTGAGTAGTAAAGTATTTGCTGATGGTATTCCACTACGTAGTAGTTACGAATGTCGTAGCGGTCAAATTTATCTGTTTGATAAATTAATTAAATATCCAAAAAGAAAAGTAAACTTTCTAAATTCAATTGCAACAGCACAAGCAACTTTAGCAGTAGAGCAAGCACGTAACCTACGTAAGCCAGCAAGAATTAAATACGTAAAAGCCCTGATTAAAGAATTAAAATTAACATTAGCTAGTTTAACAGATTGCAATAAAGGGAATCTTTCTAAATTAGTCTTTACCCAATTAACTGGAAATTATTCCGGTGGATATAATGCCGAGGCTTACGATCTAATTCCATTTCCATCAATTGGTGGAACAATGACTATGGCGATCGGTCAAGTCGCTACAAATTCTACTGTTGATATTGTGTTCGATGAAACTTTTGCAGAAGCTGTTGGATCAAATTCGTACAATTTCTCATTCCCAACAGGTGGGTTAAGCTTTCCAGGTGAAATTGTCTTTAGCCATCCAAATCATGGCGAAGTACGAGTTAAGATGATTGATCCGTACAATCTACAGTTCCGCATTAATGATATCAATGGAACGCCATTTAGCTTAGAGTTTTATATTACTTTTGATGCTAATTACAATGCAATTAATGGCAATATTTATGCTTATTTAGACTCACTAATTTTTGCTCAAGGAAATATACTTCTATCTAGAAATCCTGCCTACTAATTGGCAATTTATTTAAGTTTGGGAAAGATTCTGCTCTTGCCAGTTTTTTTATTCTGATTCTCCTTTAGAGTCTTCTGTATCGGGCTTCGGTAAGTTTTCCTTACTAAGATTGATTTTTGTTAAGTCTTTGATTGTTTTTAGATATTTAATTATTGGTTGAATTAGTTTGCTGATGTGACCTTCGAAATTAAGGTTGCTAGTCGGCATTTTCTCAAACTTAAGAACCGAGCGGTGAAGAGCTTTAAATAAAGTTTCTGTCTTAGCATCTAAAATTCCACCTTCAGTTAGCTTGGCAAAGAAATCAAATCTGGCAAACTCTTTAAATAATTGACGTAGAGATTGATGGTATAATTTTTTAAGTTTTTCTTGCTCATTTGTTTGAAAGGCATTCTTATAATTTTTACGATGATCTAATTCTAGAAAGATTGATTTTATCTGAAGAAAATAAAGAATTGCGTCGTGCAGTAAGTGATCCCGTTCTTTAAAGTTAGGAGTGGGTGGGTAATTCTGCTCCCTAAATCTATCTGGTTCGTTATCTAACATGAGGCTTATTGCAAAACTTAGAGTTTTACAGCGCTTAATCTTAATCAATTTATAAAATTGAAGTAAGCAATTCTTAGATTATAGAAGTATTTAATCTTTATTCAAGACGTTTAATTGACATCAATACTTCACCAACATTTAGTCCAAACTTTGTTACTTGAGCGCGATTAAGAATAATTCCTGTTGGTTGAAGGTACATCCAGTCATCAAATGCTAGTGTCCAATCAGATTTGCCAATTTTCTGCTTTAAACGATATTTCCACTGTAGAGCATTTCCGTATGATTTTATTTCAGCTAATCCAACAACTCCATTAGCCTCCGCTTGATATAAATTGTCGGAGTATTTTTTAATAACGTAAGTTCTTTTAACAACTTCTCCATCATCGTAGGTTAGTACTTCCTTTAAGTTGAGGATATCACCTGTGACTGAACCTTCTATTTCAACAACAAAACTTCTTCTTAGGTTAGAAAAACGATCAAAGAAAACGCCAGTTCCTTGAACTTTACCTTGAAAATATTTCTCTAGGGTTAGTTTAGGTGTTTTATTTTTAAAACTTTCAATTTTTTGTGCGGAGCAGGATGTGAAGACAATTAGTAATATGAAGAATAGGTATTTCATAAATGATTAGACTATTATGATTGTTTGGCATTACAAAAAGTTTGCATAAAGGCTTTTGTTGAGCCTATTGAGATATCAAGTCACAGTTCCGCCACTCTTAACTAAGGTTGAGATTTGCTCGGTTTTTAGTTTCTAACTATTAGATTTGTTTTGGGTGGGGAGCCGAACACTGCTTCGCACTGTTCGGCGGTGACTTGCCGTGTTATTGGTTCAAGTCACAGCTCCGCCACTCTTAACTAAAGTTAAGAGTGGCTCCACTGTGACTTGAACACAGGACCAACCGGTTATGAGCCGGCTGCTCTAACCAACTGAGCTATGGAGCCATATGAAACAACTCGCTAGAGTTGTTTCATATGGCGAACACCACGCCACAGCTTTCTTGTCCTCTGAATCTTCAGCGAAGTAGGATGCGACGGCGGGTGGAGGCATCAAGTAGTTATATGATACTTGAATTTTATTGTAAATTATTGCTCTTTAGTAATTTTGTAAAATATTTAATAGTTTAGTTAATGTTTCCATTAATTATTAACCCAATACTTGCCTTAAAAGTCCTTGATAATCGCCATACTCAGGCGCTTTATATCTTAACAAATCAAAACCGAACCTATCTTAAAAATTGGTTACCTTGGCTTGATGCCGTGACAATTGAGCAGCATACTAAAGATTTTATTCAACAGACATTAATTGGCTATGTGGATACAGGGTGTTTTGTTTGTGGGATTTGGTTTGAGGGGAAGATTTGTGGTGTAATTGGTTATAATAGTATCGATTGGCAAAATAAAATCGCTTATTTAGGTTATTGGCTAGGAGAAGATTTTCAAGGTAAAGGGATTATGACGGAAAGTTGTCAGGCACTTATCCAGCATGCCTTTGACGAGTATCAATTAACTCAGATTAAAATTAATTGTGCTGAGATGAATCTTAAAAGCCAGGCAATACCTAGAAGGTTAGGCTTTGCGGAAGGGGAGTTGGTGCCCAATGCTGAGTGGTTATATGATCATTATGTTGACCATCGAGTTTTCACTTTAACTACCGATATCTGATAATTAATCCTGAAATACATAATATTTTTTTGTAAATAGGTTCAACTCTTGCAAAATTTTTAGATTGGACTAGACTGCTGGTATGTCAGAATCAACCAAAGAATTACTGCTTAACTTTCGTGCTTTAAGCAAAATTGATTTACAATTAAATCAAACTCTCGCTGAAAAAAATAAATTAAATGATGAGTTAACTAAGAAAAACTCCAAAGTTTTATCTGTTCAGCAACAATTATCTCAAGTGAACGATGAGTTAAGTAAAAAACAGCGACTAACTCATACTCAAGAAGTATACCTAAAAGAAGAGCAGCAAAAATTAATTGCTCGTCGAAAATCAATTCAAACTTTGAATGATTATAAGTTGCAAGAGAAGGCCAATAAAGAAATTGATCAAGCAAATAAACAGTTGCATTTGCAAGAAGAGAAACTGTTAGAATCTTTAGATAGTATTGATACCTTGTCTACTAATAAAGTGACACTTGAGGCTCACTTAGTAGCACTAAATGAGTCCCTTATTATCCTAGAAGCTGAATTAAAAGATGCCTTTGTAAATCTAGATTTGAAACTTAGCGAGTTGCAAGCTGAGCATGCGGAGCTAAGTCAGGCAATTACTCCTAAGGATATGAATTTTTATAAAAGAATTTCGGCTCGTTATCCCGGTCAGGCAGTAGTTGCTTTGAGTGGTAATTCTTGTACAGGATGTTATTTCTCGCTTAGCTCGCAAATCTTTGTTCAAGTTTCCCGTGGAACTGAGTTACTAACTTGTCCAAGTTGCGGAAGAATTCTAAGTCCAGAAGAAAAAGCAGCTTAAATACCAGCTCCTTAATATTTTTCTAGTTCCTTTTGCATATTCACTTTTAATTGCCTATAATTGCTTTAGAGTTAAGCAAGTAGTCGCAGTAATTTAATTATTATTGAGGAAAGTCGGAGCTTCATAGAGCAGGCTAGCTGTTAACGGCAGCTCAAGGTGACTTGGGGAAAGTGCCACAGAAATTAAACCACCTTTCGTTGCCTCGGCGATGTAGGGAAAGGGTGAAACGGTGAGGTAAGAGCTCACCAGCAAAGGGGTAACTCTTTGGCTTGGTAAACCCTAGCTGATGCAAGACTAAATTGAGTGTTATGTGTTGCTCGCACTGATTGGAAACAATCAAGCTCAGGTAAGTCGCATGAGGATTTTGGCAACAAAATTCCCAGATAAATGACTACATAATTACAAAACTCCGCTTATCGCTTAACTCTTTTTAATCTTCTTTTGATAAAATCAAAAGAAGATTAAAAAGAGTCCGCCGAAGCTTTCTTGTCCGCCGAAGCTTTAGCGAAGGAGGAAGCGAAGGAGGACAATGGTTCCTTGATAGATTCTTTGTTGAATCAAAAATAACAAAAAGTGCAGATATTATGTTACCAAATTATTGCTACCGAAATGTTGTAGAAACTTTGATCTGTTTATTCTTTCTTCTACAACTTTCCACCTCAACCTCTTTCGCCGAAGACACCATAAAAATCCCAGTCATGCTAGGTCAAACAGGAGCATCCTCAGTCTTTGGTGCCGAAGAATTTAAGGGCTATACTCTGGCAGTCGAGGAATGGAATAGTAAGGGTGGTATCGCTGGTAAGAAAATAGAGCTTCAGGTAGAAGATACTCAAACATCCCAAGCATCAATTGTCTCTGGATTTTATAGGATCGCTATGTCTAATCCAGCATTTATTCTTGGACCAACATGGCTAGATGGTTTTCCAGCGATCATTCCACTTGCTGAGAAAAAAGAGATTGCCTTAGTTACACCTAGTGCCTCAGTGGAAGCATTTGGTCGTTATGCGGGCTGGCCAATATCATTTTATTTTAATACTACTGTTGAGATTCAGACCCTGATTGCTGATTTAAAGCAGAGAAAGATTGCCGATCGAGTGGCCTTAATTTATCAGGCGGATCCTTACGCCGAGCTTGTACGAAAATTAATATTAACTGAGAAAGTGAATGTCGTGGAGGATATTGGAGTACAAGCTGGGGAGATGGATTTTCGCGCCAGTTTAGCTCGATTATCAAAGAAGAAACCGGATGTCGTGATTATACTTGTTTGGGATGAAAAATCTTTATTGTCATTATTTCAACAGATAAATATTGTAGTTCCTAACCTAAAGTTAGCCAGTATTCATGATGGAGACGCTTGGTGTAAGCACCCAACTTTTTCTCCGCACATTAATCAGCTAATTTTTACTAGGTTTCTTGTGGACGATCAAAGCTTTCTTTCGCGTTTTCAAAAAAGATTTAATGCCCAACCTTTGCTGACAGCTTCAACTGCATATGATGCGGCCAACAATGTTTTTATAGCTTTAAATCAGGGTGTTTCTACGGGAAAAGGATTACATGATTTTTTAACAACTAGAGAATTGGATACTGCTACCTTTGGTAAAGTTAGGCTAACTCAGAGTCGAGGAATTGCTACATCGCGAGTGGTTGTTGAGGAGTTTCTGAAAGATTGAAATATTTAGGGAGGGGGATTTCTGAACCATTTCTATTTAAAAAATGATTCAGTAGTTTTTTTTGGTAAAAATAATTTCTACCAAAGCTCTTCTAGATCAATTGATCCCATAACTAATTTACGGGCAATATCTTCTCCGTAAGCAGTTAGGCACCAAAAATCAGAAGTGAAGTCACCATGAGGGTAGGGAGAGACTAATTTTTGCCCTTCCATGATATAAAGAAATCTTAGGATTTCATCCTCATTTTTTAACTTAGAACCTTCAGCCATTATTTTAACTGTATAATTCGCTTCTGTCGGGGCTAAGCCTTGTTTTTCAGCATCCTTATACATGTATTCTAACAGCTCAAACTGTCGCTTGTAGTAATTTTCGTTAAAAAGAATTTGTTCTTCAGAAGATCTTTGCATTGGTATTATTCAAGAATTAAAGAGTGGATTTAAGCACTTATAGTAGCTTATTATTGTGGTCTTAAGCAAGTTTTTAGGTGTTTTTTTAGATAAAAAGCTCATTTACAGACAAATATCTTTCCCCAGTGTCATAGCAAAAGGTTAAAATTGTTTTTCCTGCTGGTATATCTAGTAGTTTTTGTTGAACTGCCGCCAAGGAAGCTCCAGAGGAGACACCAATAAAAATACCCTCTTGTTTAACGCACTGACGAGCCATCTCAAAGGCATCTTTAGGATCTACTTTAATAACTCCATCAATCAGTTCCATTTTTAAGTTTTTTGGAATAAAGCCTGCCCCGATTCCCTGAATTGGATGGGGACCCGGTGCTTCTCCCGAAATAACAGCAGAAACAGTTGGCTCTACTGCAAAAACTTTCAAATTAGGAAAATGTTTTTTGAGCAGTTGAGCACATGCTGTAATATGTCCGCCAGTTCCAACCCCTGTAATTAAATAATCGAGTCCATCAGGAAAATCTTTTAAGATTTCTTCCGCAGTAGTTTTGAGGTGGACTTCGATATTAGCAGGATTTGAAAATTGATCTGGTGACCAGGCATTCTCGGTAGCTTCCACTAGTTCAATCGATTTTTGAATTGCGCCTTTCATCCCCAATTCTCTAGGTGTTAGAACTAATTCTGCACCAAGATTTTGCATATAGCGACGTCGCTCGAGAGACATTGACTCTGGCATTACTAAAATTAGTCGATAGCCTTTAACAGCGCAGACCATGGCAAGTCCAATTCCAGTATTCCCAGAGGTGGGTTCAATAATGACACCATCTTTTTTTAACTTACCGCTTTTTTCAGCATCTTCAATCATTGCCAAGGCAATTCTGTCCTTAATACTAGCACCAGGATTTGCTCTTTCTAATTTCATCCAAACTTGGTGCTTAGTTCCAAATAAATTGTTGATTTTTACGTGAGGGGTGTTGCCAATTGTTTCTAGGATGTTATTTACTTTCATATTTAGTTATTTAAGCTTATTATTTATATAGTAATGACAAAAAATAATTTACGTTAGTAAATTAAATACTGTCATTGCGGCGAATGCAAATCTTGGATTTTTGTCCTACCAAAGCCTATGCGGCGGCGGATATCCAAGTTTACATCGCTAAAAACAATACAAATAGGGAGTCCAAACAAAATCGTTAGTTTTTTAACGTAATTTATTTTTTGGACTCACTATATAAGTTGTTGAATTAACACTTTGCTGTAGCTTTCATATTATAGGCAGTACTTACTTTTCTGTACATTGTAAATTTAAGCATATTTCGCTATAAAATCCTGATTAATTTATAACTTTAGATCGCAATAAAATGAAACTATCAGTCATTATTCCTTGTTATAACGAAAAAGAAACTATTCATCAGATTATTGATGCTGTAAAGGCAGCTCCAGTGAGAGATTTAGAAATTATTATTGTTGATGATTTTTCTACCGATGGAACTCGTGAGCTCCTAAGGGAGGAAGTCGTTGGGCGAGTCGATAAGATTATTTACCACCCATATAACCAAGGGAAGGGGGCGGCACTTCGAACTGGTATTAAAGAAGCAACTGGGGATTTGGTGATTATTCAAGATGCTGACTTAGAGTACGATCCTCAAGAATATGGAATTTTAATTGAGCCAATCTTGAAAGATCGGGCTGATGTAGTTTTTGGATCTAGGTTCATGGGGGCTGCTCCACACCGAGTAGTTTATTTTTGGCATATGATGGGTAACAAGTTCTTAACCTTATTATCTAATATGTTCACAAATATTAACTTAACCGATATGGAAACTTGTTATAAAGTTTTCCGAAGAGAAATTATTCAAAATATTAAAATTGAGGAAGAGCGTTTTGGATTTGAGCCAGAGATTACAGCGAAGATTTCTCGTGCGAAATGCCGCATTTATGAGGTTGGTATTTCCTATTATGGACGAACTTACGAGGAAGGAAAAAAGATTGGCTGGCGTGACGGTTTTAGAGCGATCTATGCAATTATTAAATATAATACATGGGCAGTTTAGAAGTAGAATCTGAAAGTTCCAAGTATATCTTTGTCGATCTAGATGGGACCTTACTTAAAAGCGACCTTTTCTTTGAAGGTTTGATCGTAATTGCTAAGCAAAGCCCATTGGTTTTTCTGCAAATTATTTTTATCCTACTCTTGCGAGGTAAGGCTCAAGCCAAAGCATTGCTAGCTGAAAAGGTATCTCCCGATCTACAACTAACACCGCTTACTGTTCATTTTTTTGACTACCTACTTAATGAAAAAAAAAGTGGTCGTAAGGTTATTCTAGCAACTGCTAGTAATCAGCTTTGGGCAGAGCAGGTAGTAAAGCATTTTACAGTATTTGAAGATTACATAGCGAGTACTGCCAATTTTAATAATATTGGTAAGAATAAACTAGCCAAGATTAAAGAATATACTGGGGGGCAACCTTATGAGTATTGTGGGAATGATTCCAGAGACTTGCCGATCTGGGCCGAGGCTCAGGAAATAGTTGTCGTGAATGCCAGTCCAGCTATTATTAAAAAAGCCTGTGCACTAAAAAAACCTAAATATTTATTTAATGAACAGTATCGTCCAGTTGGAAAATCATTAATTAAATTACTTCGTCCACATCAATGGGCTAAGAATCTATTAATCTTCTTACCAATTGGCTTGGCACATCATATTTTTGATTTTGCAAATCTTTGTGCTGCATTATTAGCCTTTATAGTTTTTAGCTTAACTGCCTCAGCAGTATATGTTTTAAATGATTTAGCTGACTTAGAAGCAGACCGCTTACATCAAACAAAGAATAAGCGACCATTAGCTTCTGCTGATTTTCCAATTAAGTACGTTTTTCTTTTAATTCCAGTTTTAATTATTGCGGCTCTTGGGATTACAGCAACATTACCAATTAATTTTGCATATAGTCTGTTGGTTTATTTTTTAGTTACCACTGCTTACTCAATTCATTTGAAACAGGTTGTTGTTTTAGATATTATTATTTTATCTTTATTATATACTATTCGGATTTTAGCTGGTGGTTTTGCCACACAAGTGGAGGTCTCGTTTTGGTTAATGGCCTTCTCACTGTTTTTCTTTTTTAGTTTGGCTACTCTTAAGCGGTATGTGGAGTTAGTTAAATCTGCTAATCTGAGTAGTACTGTCGCTCGTCGGGGGTATTCTGCTTTAGATCTAAATATTGTAGCAATTGTTGGAGTTGCTGGTGGATTAGTCTCTGTCTTGGTGATGGCCTTGTATATTCATAATAGTGGCCTTAAAATTCTTTATCGTGACATTGAATTTCTCTGGATGCTTTGTCCAGTTTTATTGTACTGGATTACCCGAATTTGGATTTTAGCAAATCGTGGTCAAGTGAATGAAGATCCAGTGCTGTTTGCTTTGAAAGATCGAGCTAGTTATTTCGTCGGTTTAATTACTATTGTCATTCTGTGTTTAGCAAAATAGCAGCTATTCAAATTAATTTAAGTTTTTAAGAAAAATGGAATATTTATCATGGGGGCGGTATCCAAAGGCCAAGCATCATTCCATACCATTATATTGGCAGTCAGAATTACCAGAGTTTGATCATAGTAAAACATACTTAGCCTATGGTCTAGGTCGAAGTTACGGCGACTCCTGTTTGAATGATCAAGGCGAGCTGCTAGTTACTTCAGGCTTAAATAAGATTATTAGTTTTGATTCTCAAACTGGTATTATTGAATGTGAGGCTGGCCTTAGTTTGCAGGATTTAATTAATTTTGCCTTACCCCAAGGTTGGTTTTTACCAGTGTCTCCAGGTACCAAATTTGTAACAATTGGTGGTGCGATTGCCAATGATATCCATGGAAAAAACCATCACCAAGCAGGAACCTTCGGTAGCTTTGTAAAAAGTTTTAAGTTACTTCGTTCTAACCAGACTATTTATCACTGTTCTCCAACAAACAATCTTAATTTGTTTAATGCAACAATTGCTGGATTAGGTCTTACAGGATTGATAGTCAGTGCTCGGATTCAACTGAAAAAAGTTAGGGGACCATTAATTCAGCAAGAAGTAATTAAGTTTCAAGGCTTAGAGGAATTTATGGAGATTTCTCAAAGCTCGGCTGGATATGAATATACGGTAGCTTGGCTTGATTGTGTAAGCTCTGGGGAAAATTTTGCTCGAGGGCATTTTATTCGTGGCAATCACAGTGAGACTTCTAGCACTAATTATGTTTATCGAAAGTTACCACTGACGGTTCCCTTTAATTTTCCAAGTTTTGCTTTAAATAAATACTCAGTTAAGGCCTTTAATCATCTCTATTATAATCGACAAATACCTAAAGAAAAAAAATCGGAAGTTCATTATGATCCATTTTTCTATCCGCTAGATGGAGTTAGTAATTGGAATCGAATCTATGGTTCGGCAGGCTTATTGCAATTTCAGTGCGTTGTACCTTTTAATGATGGCTTGGCTGGTATTAAAGAGATTATGAAGATGGTGGTAGCCTCTGGTCGAGCCTCGTTCTTAGCTGTCCTAAAAGAGTTTGGTGATATTCCATCTCCTGGAATGTTATCATTTCCTCGAGCGGGTATTACACTTTGCCTAGATTTTCCTAACTGTGTTGCAACAAGAGAATTATTGAAACGGCTTGATTTGAAAGTACGAGAATTAGGTGGTGCTAGTTATCCAGCAAAGGATGCAATCTTTCCAAAAGAGAGTTTTATGGTTTATTATCCAAGATGGAAGGAATTTACAGAATTTAAAGATCCTAGTTTTTGTTCTGATTTTTGGAAGAGAGTTACAAGATGAGTAAAATTATATTTTTTGGTGCGACATCAGCGATTGCTTTAGCGACAGCACGTTTATATGCCGAGCAAGGTGCAGAGCTTTGTTTAATTGCTCGAAACAAAGAAAAACTAAGTGATATTGAGGCGGATCTAAAATCTCGTGGAGCAAAGAAGATCCATTTGATTGAATTTGCTTTAGCCAAATCGGAAGATCACACGGCACTGTTTGCTGATATTAAAGAAGGGTTCGGGGATTTTGATATTGCCCTCGTCGCGTATGGCTCTCTTGGTAAACAAAAATCTTTAGAGATGGATTTTAGTCAAGCTCAACAAGAACTTGATGTGAACTTTATTAGTGTTGTTTCAATCTTAACTTCTTTGGCAAACTATTTCAGTCAGAGAAAGCAGGGGACTATTGCTGTTATTTCTTCTGTTGCCGGAGATCGTGGACGACAAAGTAATTATATTTATGGTGCAGCGAAAGGCGCGCTAACACTGCTACTACAGGGTCTCCGAAATCGCTTGCATAGTGATGGAGTGCAGGTACTAACAATTAAACCGGGCTTTATTGACACTCCCATGACGGCTGATGTTAAGAAGAATTTTTTATTCGTGAAGCCTGAAGTTATTGCCTTAGATATTAAAAGAGCAATCGAAACCAAGAAGGATGTAATTTATGTGCCATGGTTTTGGCGCTATATCATGATGATAATCAAGATTATTCCGGAGTCAATTTTCAAAAGATTGAAATTATAATGCGGCACTTTCTCCTAATTATTTGGCTCTATATTTCAGCTTGTGCTTTACCTAATGAAGCATTGCGACAGGTAGAAAGTTTTGTTCCCAAAGAAGAGCAGGTGGCTATTCAGCTAGTGCGTGAAGGTAGTGATTATTTCCTAAAGGGGCGCTACTACAATGCGGAAATGAAGTTCCGAGAAGCTGATTTTTTATTTCCAAAGCAAAAAAATATTGAAATTAATTTAATTAATACCTTAATTAAGTCCCAACAATTTGATGCAGCTAAGGATTCCATCACTCAATTATCTCGTCGCTTACCAGAAGATTTAGATGTCATGATTTTATATGCTAAGTATTATCAAGCAATTGGAAATTATCAAGCTGCGATCGAGCGCTGGAATGCAAGTTTAGTAATGGCTAGGAAATTTGAAGTTATTGACTATCAGGCAACTATTGCTGAGAATCTAAGCGCTATTTATTTTTTAATTGGCGAAGAGGATTTAGCTCTACAATATGAAGGTCATAGCTTTCACTTATTAAATAATCCAGAAGTTAAAGCAAATTATGCCCGTTTGCAGGTAGCTCTTGGTCTTGATCGTTTTTCCGAAGATTTAAAAGTAAATCCCAATCGTTTAAGTAAATTAGATCAAGATTTTCTTACATGGCAATTACTAATGACTCAAGTCGCTAATGCTGAGCATTCCACTAAATTAATCAACCAAATGCGCTTATTTAATGGAGAGAAAACTAAACTCTCCTTGGATTTACAGTTTTTAGAAATAATTTCCAAAATCGAGATTGCGCCAGAAGACAAAGATGCGCTTCAGGAAAAAATCCTTCCAGCACTATGGCGTGAAGGTTCATTGAAACCTGATGTTCGGTTATACTGGCCGATTAATTTAATTCAAGATTTACAAAAAACTTGTAAGTCCTTAGCAACGGATAATTCTACTTCTTTTCTTGATTGCTCAATTCTCTGATTGGCTAGAGCATGTCATCGCCAAAGTCTAGATCAATAATTCTTTGTTGACTTGGACCTTCCTCTTTATTTGATTGACCTTGGAAATTCTCCTCTAAATTATCAAATTTAGTAAATTCTGGAGCAAAGGCTAGGCGAACTGTTCCTGTTGGTCCAGAACGGTGCTTGGCTAAGATTAGCTCGGCAACATTTTGATCTTCTGTCTCAGGATTGTAAACCACGTCACGATAAATAAACATGATAATATCGGCATCTTGTTCAATCGCTCCAGATTCCCGGAGATCGGACATCATTGGTCGTTTATCCACGCGTGATTCCACGGAACGATTTAACTGACCAAGCGCTAAAATTGGGACGCTTAATTCTTTAGCGAGTGCTTTCAAGGAGCGAGAAATATCGGCAATTTCTTGTTCGCGATTATTGGTATAAAGCGGACTTTTCATTAATTGTAGGTAATCTACAATAATTAATGAGAGCGGGGCTTCGCGGTGTAGACGACGTGATTTGGCACGCATCGCCGTTACGCTCAGCGCAGGTGTATCATCAATATAAATTGGTGCTTCCGAAATTTTACTCGCGGCATCCACAAGTCTTGGGAAATCACGTTCTGCTAAAAATCCAGTTCGGACTTTTGAGCTATCAACTCGAGCTTCGGCACAAAGCATCCTAAGGACAAGTTGTTCCTTGGACATCTCCAGCGAGAAAACAGCAACGTTTAGACCTTCATGGATTCCTATGTGCTGAGCCATGGAAAGTGCTAAAGCCGTTTTTCCCATAGCCGGACGAGCAGCAATTACAATTAAATCTGATTTTTGAAAGCCAGCAGTTAATTTATTTAGATCGTTAAATCCTGTGTGCACGCCTGTGATTGGATCTTTACGATCATACATCTGCTCAATCGTACTGATTGAATCGGAAACAATATCAGAAACTCTGGTAAAGCCACTTCCAGAACGATCGTCAGATATTCGAAGTATTTTTTGCTCTACCTGATCTAAGAAGTCATGAAGCTCTGTGTCAGTTTTGAAAGCATCGCCGATAATCATGGAGGCTTCGTGGATTAATTTCCGACGAATAGACATATCCTTCACTAATTTTGAGTAATGACTAATGCTTGCCGAGCTTGGTACTAATGATGATAGGCGAGAAAGGTAATCAATTCCGCCACATTGTTCTAGGACAGATTTATCGCGTAGGGCTTGACTGAGGGTAATGATATCGATTGGTTCAATCTTTTCCGTCAGCTCAGTCATTGCTTGGAAGATTTGCTTGTGCGAAGCACGATAGAAATCTTCGGAACGAACTTTGTCGAGGGCAAAGTTGATACAATCATTATCTAGTAAGATTGCGCCCAAGACTGATTCTTCAGCTTCAACTGAATGGGGTGGTGTCCGAGAATTGTTATTAGACAATTATTCTCTCCAAATTAATTCTGAGTCAGAAAGATCAATCCACTTAGCAGAACCCTTGAGGACATCTTTTCCGGCCATTTCACGAAAGTCAGCACTAATCGTATCAACTTTTAGTTCAGAGATCAAAGAAATTGGATAAGTTAATTCTCGTGCAGGACAAACAATTGTCGCTACCTTTTTAATATTTTCTGGGTAGCTAGCCATTAATTCCTGATTTTTGAGATCATCTTCTGCATTCCAGGTATCCTCGCCATAAGATTCTAGGCGACTTAATCCGGAGAAATTGTAGTGACCAAGGGCAAAAGCTGTTAAGTCGGCAGACATCTCTGGATAAATATCAACCTGTTTTTCCATTCCTTTAGGAGGTAATCGTTTAATGACTACATCAACGCCAGCTCTTTGGATGGCATCTAAATAGGAGTGATGTCTGGAGTCATCTTCAAATGGAATAATTGTATAATAGCGACAAACTGTTGGTTTGATTCCGCCAGAAAGGCTTTTAACTAATTTGGAAATTTCAACTTTGCGGTTAATTCTTCTGGTGGCTCGGTCAAGGCTAATGCCATCAATAAAGATACCAGTAACTTTTGGAGTACTACGTTTAATAACCTTGATCGTTTTCGTAACAGAAGTTTTTTTACTGACTGGCATCTACAATAACAAAAATATAATTGGGTAATAGTTATATGATAATTTTTACCGAGAATCAAATGCCCTCACCTGTGTGAGGGCATCCTCCGAAGCCCTGCGTAGGAGGAGTTTTCGTTAATAGTTTGCTTCCTATTTAACCACCACCAGCGATTCTACCGCAATATTATCATAAATAACATCAAGTATCTCTTTGCTAACATTAATACCAGAGGCTAAAGTTTGTACTTCTGGATTAGAAAATAGCGCTTGTCCATTCTCTAGAAATAACGCTTTATCACCGTAAACACCTTTTAAATATCTTTCTGAGCTAAACGCTAGAGGAATAGGTAATTGGCGATCTACATAGTACTGCTCATCTGCATACCAAAGTGGTTGATTGTCTTTAATTAATATTTTGTATGAACCCGCGTCTAATTGATTTGATGAAATAAAGTCCAAGGCTTTAATTTCTTTAGTTCCTTGCATTAGGCTCACAGTTGATAACTTAGAATCAATTTTTAACCAGTAGCTATCAAATTGAATTGGCATGAAGGCAAGTGTTTGTGGCGCTTGAATTGAAGTAACTTCCGGGGCTTGGCGACTAATGCTAATTAAGCCATTTGCCTGATAGGCAACTTTTTCAGTTTTAGGTTGAGAATTGGTACAGCCTAAAATTAAAAAAGCCGTTAAGATTAAGATGTTTCTAAGGATTGCCATATTGGGAACTTTTTGGAATATTACGCTTCTTGTATTCACTTTAGATCTAATTTTGATTTCTGACAAGAAACTATCCACATGCTAAGGCTATTCCTAAATCCTCGTTTTTTCAGTTTATTGCTAATTTTATTGGCATCTTGTTCTAGCATGGACGACCGTCATGGCTCCCTACGAACTCGCTATTATTCTTTTGAACACCCGGCACCACCACTTGATCGCTTACGATTTCAGTGGAGTCCAGAGTTAGAATATTCACTTAAACATTACTTAGTCATTGATCCTGGGCATTTAAAGGTTGCTAAGCAAAATCGCGACCAATACGAGCCAGAACTAAAAACTATTTTCTATACTTATGGAGTTCCACAGGAGTTAATTAATGTCGCTGCAATTGAAAGCAAATTTAATATTTATGCCAGAAGTAGCTATGGAGCTGTGGGGATTTGGCAGTTTATGAAGCCAACAGCAAGGCAATATGGACTCAAGGTTTCGCTTTTACGTGATGAAAGAAAAGATCCATTACTTTCCACGGAAGCTGCTGCTTTGTATTTAAGAGATTTATATCAACAATTTCATGATTGGCACTGGGCACTCGCTGCTTATAATGCTGGTCCTGCCCGAGTAATGCAATTTATTCGACAATATCCTAATCTTTCATTTTGGGACGTTGCTCGAACACCTGGTTTTCCAGGGCAGACGAAAGCCTTTGTTTCCCGAGTCTTGGCAGCTTCAATTATTGAAAAGAATAATATTCCCTGCAGTCGAATTGATGAAGCACTACTCACTCGGATGATTTCAGTATTAAAGATGGCCCATGCTTAAGACCTTAAAGAAAATGAGGGTTAGTGACTTTCCTAATCCCAAGTATTCTTTAGAAGAACTCGATCTTAACACACTTCTGAATCAAAATTTAAGTTTGAAATTTACCGGTAAAATTAATTGTATAAATTGTCAGAAATCAATTAAGAAAAGTTTTAATCAAGGTTATTGTTTTCCTTGTTTTCAAAAATTAGCAGCTTGTGATTTATGTATCCTGCGTCCCGAAAAATGTCATTATCATTTAGGTACCTGTAGGGAACCGGAGTGGGGTGAGCAACATTGTTTAATTACACATTCTATTTATTTAGCTAATTCTGCCGGGCTAAAAGTTGGTATCACTAGAACAATTCAGAAGGAGACTCGTTGGGTTGATCAAGGGGCTATTCAGGTTCTTGAAATAGGAACAACAACTGAAAGATTAAAATCTGGTTTAATTGAAGTTGAATTGAAAAAATATTTTAATGATCGCTCGGATTGGCGCAAGCTAGTTACTGGAAAAGATCCCGAAATAAACTTACTGCAAGAGTTTGCTAATGTGCGCAGTGCACTTGAGGAAATTAAAGAGCTACAAATAAATCCTACTCCCCAAGAATTTGTGATCCATTACCCAGTTTCTTGCTACCCACAAAAAGCGGTTAGCTTTAATGAGAAAAAGGAACAAAGTATTTCTGGGATTCTAAATGGAATTCGCGGACAATATTTACTGATTGGAGAGCAGGTAATTAATATACGAAAATTTCAAGGATATCAGGTTGAAATTGAATTCTAATTCCTAGATACTTACTTTCTGACCAGGTTCCATTACTAAGCTTGTTACGCCTAATTCAGCACAAGCAATTTCAAATTCTTCTGCTGTGCCAGTTAGGCCAGGAAAGGTGTTGTAATGCACAGGAATTGCTTGCTCACATTTTAGCCAACTAGCAGCTACAGCTCCATCATAAGCTCCCATGGTATATACATCGCCAATTGGAAGACAGGCAACATTTGGTCGATAAATTTCACCAATTAGTTTTAAGTCTGAGAAGAGGCAAGTGTCCCCAGCATGGAACAGACAAAAATCTTCCGTTTTAACAACTATTCCGCAAGCAACGCCAGCATATTGAGTGCCATTAGTAGATGTTTCGAAACTACTAGAATGAAAAGCTCGAGTTAGGCAAATTTTAATTTTTTGAAAGCTAATACAACCGCCGGGATTCATTCCAATAATTTGCTCTGCTGGAATTCCTTCGGCTACTAACAAATTGCCTAGTTCAAAACCAGCGATTACAGGACATTTATACTTTTTTGCTAAGCGAACAGTGTCACCTGCATGATCGCTATGACCATGACTCAGGATGATCAGATCAATCTTTTCTGGATTATGGAGGGATTCCGGGCAACTTGGGTTACCTTTCAGCCAAGGATCGATGGCTATGACTTGATTGTTAAGTTCTAAAAGTATCGCGGAGTGACCAGCGTAAGTTATCTTTCTCATTGTTATATATCCTGAAAATAGTGTGGATTGCTTATTTAGACTATTGTCTTTAGCTTAGTAGAGATTCACAATTCAAAAGTCTTATATAGTTATGAATTGTATTTCCAATATCTATTTATAGCTAACAAACCTTAGATTATCAAGGAATGATTCTGATTAATCTTAAGTCTGATATTAAATTAACAAAGAAAAATAAATTGTCTAATCAAAAATATAACAAACAAATCTTGACAATCGCAATCCCGGCTTCTCTTGGATTCTTTTTTCACACGATGTTTAATGTGATCGACACTTATTATGCTGGGCTCTTAAATACCTCTGCCCTTGCTGGACTTTCAGCCTCGTTTCCGATTTTCTTTTTAATTATTGCTGTTAGTAGTGGGTTAGGGACTGGTGTTACCAGTTTAATGTCTAATTATCTGGGTTCCAATCAGGAGGCAGACGCTCGCAAATTACTTTGGCAGGCAATTTTCTTAGGTTTCTTTGCTAGTATTATAATCACACTGATTGGACTTTTTGTTTCACCATTACTTTTAAGACTTCAAGGTACTACGGCTGATTATTATCCTTATGCGTTAGTATATTTGCAGGTAATTTTTATTGGTGCATTTAGTTTTATTTATTTTAATATCTTTAATTCCGCTCTTGTTGCCCTGGGTGATAGTAAGAAGTTTAGAAATGCTTTACTTGTTGGCTTAATTCTAAATTGCATACTTAATCCATTACTGATGTTTACTTGTAAGTTAGGTATTGCCGGCGTTGCCTTAGCCACAATTTTAATCGAAGCATTGCAGGCAGTTTATTTATTATTGATTTTACGAAAAAGAAAATTTTTTATTTTTAGCGAATATCCAAATCTTTGGCCCAATCCTTTACTGATTAAAGTGCTGATTAAGCATAGCGGGTTAGCGGCACTTAATATGTTAACTATTGGAGTTGGGATTTATGTAATCTTAAGTTTTATCGCAAGAGCTGGTGGAAACGCCGTTGCCGCATATGGGCTAGGCATTCGTATTGAACAGATTGTTTTACTGCCGGCAATCGGACTAAGTATGGCGACCCAAAGTCTGGCTGGAAGGTATAACGGAGCAGGGGATTTGTTCTCTGCTAAAATAATTTATCAGCAATCCTTAAAGTTTGCAGCAATTGTAAGCACCGTTGGATGTTTTTTAATCTTTGTTTTTAAAAAAATATTAATAGCAATTTTTACAAGTGATCTTCAGGTCACTGAAATTGCCAGTCAGTATTTATCCTATGCGGCATTCTTATTGTTTTGCTATTCTGTGATCATCATTAGTAATTCTTTTTTCTTTGCAGTAAAGCGTCCGAAATGGCCAATGCTTCTTGGATTTATTAGGTTAATAGTAAATCCCTTAATCTTCTTTCCAATTTTATATGGGCATTTTGCAGTGAAGGGAGTTTGGATCGGCCTAACTTCTAATAATACATTGATGGCCGCAGTAATTTTTATTGCAGTTCAGGTAATTTGTTTTCCGAAATCTCAGAATGATAATTAAGGAATTAGGAAGCTTTGCCAAGATTAATTTCCAATGGCAGGATACCAGCCTTGATCCATGCCAACTTCAGCTCAGCTACTTTCTCTAGATTATCACCAAAAGCTAATCCACAATCTCCACCACCAGCACCTGAGAACTTAGAGGTAAAGCCATGTTGCTCAGCCAAAGTAATCAAGCACTGGAGTTCTTTGGTAATTAATGGAACTTTGCTTACTTTGGCGAGCTCTTTTAATAGTAAATGATTATTTTTAAGTCCGCTAAGAATTTCTAAAAGCTGACTATTTTTCCAGTCCATGATTAATTTTTTGGTATTATTCGCAATCTTTTGGTAGAGCTGCTCAATAATTAGTGGATGATTTTTTTGAAATTCATTCATCTCTGTGATTAATTTTGTGCTACTGGCGGAGCAACCAGTAAACCCAGTTAAGATAATTAATCCCACTGGAAGTGTTAGCTTTTCAATAGAACAATTTGGCCATTCCAGTTGAACTAGCTGCTCTAATTTCGTAGAATTAATTTTATTTACTAACCACTTACTATCAAATGTCGAGTAGGCGATTACTCCCCCATAAACTGCTGTGGCAATATCTAATCCGGAGCCTAGCTGGTTTTGTGCTTGAAAATGACTAATAATTGCCAACTTAAAGGTGAGATCTTCTAAATTAATTAAAGTTTTTTTAGGATGGAATTGTTGTAGTAGAGCAGAAGTTGTGGCAACTGTAATACCAGCAGAAGATCCCAAGCCAAATTTTATTTTACCAGACTCGCTTTCTATAATAGTTTCTGAGCTATTAGTAGTTAACTCAAATCCGGAATCTAGATTTAAGTAGCTGGCTACCGTTTCAATACTAGCCTTAATAAATATAATTTGCTGGGAAATTGTTGGAGTGAGAACTTCTCCAAAAATAAGCTTTTGATTTTTAAGTTCGCCAGAGATTCGCAAGTTAAAGTCTGGTAAGTTTAGAATCACTTGTTGATCTTTGCGTGGTTTTAAAAAGACGTGAACAAAGCGATCAACACTAGCGACAATAACTGGGTTACCACTTTCTAGTACCGACCATTCCCCAGCAATTACTAGTTTTCCAGGAGCACTAACTTTTAGCATTATTCTAGGTGATGATTAATAACCGTGGCAGCAGAGCCGACATTAGTATAAATAATTTCTTTTAGTCCCACTAGTTTGCCTAAATAGTTTTCCACTTTTAATTGATCTTTTTTCTGATATAAGATTTTCACTTGCGGACCAGCATCGATTGTAAAGTATGATTCCAAACGATTATTTTCACGAAGCTCCACAATTGTATTGGTAATTAGTTTTGTTGCCTCATTCCAATAATTAATTGGTGGGGTAGAGGCAATCATTGTGGCATGCATTTTGAGAGCATTTTTCTCAGCGACGGTTCCCATTAAAGTAAAATTCTTACTCAGGATAGCCTGCTCCATATCTTGTAAGTCTTTTTTAACAGTATCAAGCCAAGCTGTTTGATAAATTGGACAAGTCTTGACTGTTCTTTGCATTCCTTCTCTTGAAGAATAAATCTTTTCTCCGGTTGCCGTAATGGCAATTGCAATGCAAAGTTCCGGCCAGTGTTGTTGATCAGCAATAAAACCAATTTCGGAATCTGAGCCATCAGGAGCAACTCCCATTTGCCAATAGTTAAATCCTCCTAAGATCGATCTAGTCGCTGAGCCAGAGCCCATTCTCGCCATCTGGCTTAGTTTTTTATAATCTAAACCAAGCCCAAGTGCTTCGTTAAGAGCAACACTTAGGGCGGCAAAGCCCGAAGCGGAAGAAGCTAAACCAGCGCTAGTAGGGAAATTATTTTTTGTAATAATCCTAAGTTTTTCAGTAAACTTAAACTTATAGCGCATAATTTTCAGGTAGCTATTAAAGTACTCCTGAAAAACTTTAGATTCTGGACTAATTTCTTGGTCATTTAATTTTAGAGAATCAATACTAAGTTTTGGATCTAAGTGGATTGTTGTGTGGCTTGCTAAGTTTGCCAGTGTCACGCTAATACTGGAATTTAGGGGTAAAATCAGATTTAGATCGCGTTTGCCCCAGTATTTCACAAGGGCAATGTTTGGATGGGCTAAGGCAGATACAATTTTCATTAAATTATTATAAGATAAAATTTAATAATTGCTAAGTAGCTTTATTAGGATAATGTTAATTTAATTCCATCCCCGAGTTGCAAGTAAGACTTCAGGTAAGTCTTTGTTAGCTTACCTCAGGTAAGATTGCTATAATATTCCAATACTTAACTAATAAAATCTCTAACTTAAAGCGAAGTCTCCCTTGATTTTTTGGATAATTAAATCTAGAATACCCGCGAATTCGTATTTATAATTATCAAACATCCATGGCTAGAAAATCTAAAGAAGAACAAAGACAAGCAGATTTATTAGAGTTAAAAGAAATTTTAATTGAAGAAAAGAAACGCATTATTGACCATATGAGAAGAATTGAGCGTGATTCTGATAGTGGAATGAATAGTATTGGTGGTGATGAGGTTGATATAGCCTCACTGGAGTTAGAACAGAGAACAACTGCCCGAATTGGAAAAAGAGAAACAAAATTATTAAAAAAAATCGACCATGCTTTAAAGAAGTTTGGCGAAGGTGACGATACTGGGGATTACGGAGTTTGTGAGTTAACTGGCGAGGAGATTCCTGTAGCCCGTTTACGAGCACGCCCTGTTGCCCAATATACGATCGAAGCCAAGGAAGAGTTGGAACGAAAAGAAGGAAGCTTCAGAGATGTTGAAGAAGAAGATAGCTTCGAAACTGAAGACGAGTCTTAAGGTTAATTAAGCTAGAACCAGGATGGTTCTAGTACTTGGTTGATTTTCACTAGCAGTGGTTAGATCTAAATATTGGTTAGTTTTTTTGCAAGGAAGCAACCATGAAGAACTACCCTGTATCCTCACGCGGATTTTCTCTAGTCGAACTGATGTTTAGCATCGCAACAGCTGGTGTTTTAGCATCAATGTCTTTAGGTCTTTTCTTTCAATATCAAGATCGATCTAGAACAGTTGAAATGGATATGGCCTATCACGATATTAGAAATTCATCTTTTCTAGTAATGCAGAGTCTCTCCAAAGATGTCGCTAATCCAGTTTGTATTTGGCAATATGATCCCACTTCGGGAAGTCAGGGTGTGGCTTGTGATACCTCCACAGGTCAAAATATCTTAGAAGAAGCTTTGCCAATGAAAGATTCGCGAATTGTAATTCTTTCTAGTTTTAATGCGACAGCTTCAACTAACGAATGGATACATACAACTTCAATCTTCCACTGTGATATCGCAAGTGGTGTTAATCATATCGATTACCAGAATACCTCTGACGGAAGTTTTTATAATATTAGAACGCACGAAGATCCCACTAGTTTTGCAGTTCATTGTGCTTAGCTTAGGAATTAAAGTAGCTTCTTCCAAAGAGATTTTGATTTTTGGATATTAGTAATTGGTCCACTAAAAATAATTTCACCACCCAAGTCTCCAGCTCCCGGCCCCATTTCTATTAAATAATCAGAATATTTAATAATTAAGGGGTCGTGTTCAATTAAAACTACACTATCACCACGATTAGTGATGTCTTTTAAGACTTTTAATAGCTTAAGAACATCTTGTTGGTGAAGGCCAACGCTTGGTTCATCAAAAACATACAATGTATGTCCGCGGGGAGTTACGGCTAATTCTTCAGTTAATTTTAGTCGTTGTGCTTCACCACCAGAGAGTGTTGTTGATGTTTGTCCTAATGTTAGGTAGCCAAGGCCTAGATCACAGGCACTTTTTAAGAGTCGATAAATTTTAGGATAATTAGTAAATAGGTTTTTTGCTTCTTCAAAAGTTAAATTGAAAATTTCAGAAGCATTTTTATCTAAATACTTAATGCTTAATGTTTCGTCAGTATATCTTTTGCCCTGACAGAGTGGGCACTCAATTTTAGCTTCAGCTAAAAAGCTCATCTCTAATTTCTGAGTCCCAGTACCATTGCATTCTGGACAACGGCCTCCAGTAGCTGAGTTATATGAAAAATAACTAGGCCCCCAACCACGAGTTTTTGCAAGGGGCATCTGAGCCAAAAGTTTTCGAATTTCGTCCCAGATTTTTAAATATGAGGCAGGAGTGGATCGTGAATTTTTACCAATCGGGGATTGATCTACAACTAGTAAGCGATCGATTGCTAGTTCTGTAGTAACCGAGGCTAGACTATTTTTCCAATGAAGATTTTTTAAGTTATCAATTGAATTAAGAAAAATATTATTTAGAAAGGTGCTTTTCCCAGATCCTGAGACGCCACAAATTGTTACTAGCGATTGAAGTGGAAAGGAGGCCTCCAGGGACTTAATATTATTAATAGCCTTGGAAGAGATTTTAACTAAAGGTTTATTCTCTATTGGGTTAGGAGACCAGTCAATTTGAGGGATTTTGTGAGTCGGATATTTTTTAACACTTCCATTATAAATAATCTGACCACCATCGCGACCTCCACCAGGGCCTAGTTCGATTAAATGATCGGCATAGTTAATTGTATCTTGATCATGCTCGATTATATAAACAGAATTACCTTGATCTTTTAGTGTAGTAAATTCTTTTAATATTTTTCGATTATCATTCGGGTGTAATCCAGCACTTGGCTCATCAAAGATATATAAAACACCATTTAGTGGGGAGCCCATGGAATTTGCTAACTTTAATCTCTGAAGTTCGCCCTTAGAAAGATCCTGACAACTGCGACTTAATGGTAAATATTCTAAACCCAGACGTGTTAGTCGGTTAGTTCTAATTTTTATTTCAGAAATAATTGTATCGGCAATTTCTAATTGTTGCTCTGGAAACTTAATTTGTTCTAAAAAATTAGCTAGTTCAAGAGAATTTAATTTTGCTAGCTCAAAAATATTCTTTTTATTAATTTTAATATTTAGTGACGTTTGATTAATTCGGGTGCCCTGACAACTAGGACAGATTTTATCTGTAGCAGTTTTGCCGGAGCCAGAACATTTTACACAGCGACCGCGACGAGAATTAAAAGAAAAATCCTCCGGGTCAGGTTTTAGATATCCGCGATTACACTGAGGACAGCCACGTCTTGTACTTAGGATTTGATCTTGGCCCGCTACATTAGCAATGATATTCCCACCACTCAAACTAATAATATCTCGAATAGCTTCAAGGATTAGATCTGCTGGGATTCGATTTGGGACAACTTTGGCATAAACAAATTCGATATTATGAACTTGGTTTCGACTAAGCCCTTCTTCAAAACGGCTAACTGGTCCAAAGATACCATCAACACGAACTTCTTCAATCTCGGATTTACGCGCCTGAATAAAAACGGGTCGATGATGGCCTTTCTTAGATTTAATAACTGGCACTAAAAGTTTAACAGTTTGCTCGCCAAACTGGAGGATCTTATTTAGAATTTGTTCCAAGCTAGAACTACTTAATTCATATTCTGGATGATCAGGACAGTAAGGAGTGCCAACTTTCGCAAAGAGTAGTCTTAAAAAATTATAGATTTCACTAACAGTTCCGAGAGTAGAAAGTTTTCCAGGTTGGAATGTGTGCTGATAGACACAGATTGTTGGTCGTAAATTTTCGATGCTAGCAATCTGAGGCTTGGCTAATTCTTTAATAAATTGTCGGGCGTAGGGCGAAAGGCAATCCAAGTATTTTCTTTGTCCTTCGGCATAGACGATGTCCTTGGCAATCGTTGATTTTCCAGAGCCAGACACCCCAGTAAAAACAACAATCTCGTTATGTGGTATCTCCAGATCGATATTTTTTAAGTTATGTTCTTTCGCTGCGAATATTTTTAACTTACTAGAATCATGTTTGCTAGGTTTTTCCTTATCAAACTTTAACTTACTAGCTTGATATCTAGTAACATAACTTTGTAAATATTTAGCAGTTAAAGATTTCGTTTGATTTATTTTCTTTAAAAAGTCAGTAGGTGTTCCTTCTAGAACAACCTGCCCGCCATGCTTTCCACCCTCAGGTCCTAAATCAATAATCTGATCTGCTGCTAAGATAATATCTTGATTGTGTTCAATACAAATAATTGAATGACCAGCATCGATCAATTCGTTAAAAACTAGTAATAGGTTTTTAACATCTTCCTGGCTCAGTCCGGTGGAAGGTTCATCAAATATTAATAGCGAATCTCCCCGAGTAGCTTTTTGAATAAATGGAACTAATTTTAAGCGTTGTGCTTCGCCACCAGAAAGCTGACTTAGCGGATGACCTAAAGTTAGATGTCCCAGTCCTAATTTATTTAAACTTTGGCAAATGGCAAAAGCATCAAGGTGATTGATTAATAAATCCTGACATTCCGAAACTGTAGTTTTTAACCATTCGGCTACATTTCGATCTTGGTAGGTGACATCTAGTACGGAGTCTTGAAATCGTTGACCTAAGCAAAGATCACAGGTGACATAAACATCACTTAAGAACTGCATCTCTTCTTTTAGATACCCAGCCCCCTTACAGTGTGGGCAGCGACCCCCCTCAACATTAAAAGAGAAAGTTGATTTGCTAAAAAGTTTTTGTTTGGCCAAAGGGCTATCGGCTAGTTCTTCTCGAATCATTTCCCAGAGCTTGCTATAAGTGGCAATATTTGAGCGAGGACTTTTAACAAGTGAACTCTGATCTACTGCTAGTACTTGTTGAAATTGCTCCAGGCCTAGAACAGAAAACTTACTAGATGGATCTTGGCGTTGATTTTCCTGATAGGCTTTTAGAATAACTTCAATTGCCAAACTACTTTTGCCACTTCCTGAAACCCCAGATAGAACAACTAAGCAGGAGAGTGGTATACGAAGGTCTATTTTTTTAAGATTCCTGACTCCTTCAACCTTGACAATTAGTTGACTAGGAGAACTTTTGCTATTCTTTTTGGGAGTTACTGGGATAAATTTATGCTTCCAATTACTTGGTGGCCCATAGTAAACAACTTCGCCACCTAATTTCCCTGCTTTCGGGCCAAGGTGTAGGATTTGATCTGCTGCTAAGATACAATCGGGATCATGCTCAACCATTAGGATACTATTTCCACGATTTTTTAATTCTTTTATTGCTTGCATTAAGCGTTCTGAATCCCGTGGGTGAAGGCCAACAGAGGGCTCATCTAAAACAAATTGGGTGGAAACTAATTCGCTACCAATTGCCGATACTAGATTGACTCGCTGAGTTTCTCCGCCTGATAAGGTCTTTGCTGGGCGGCTTAAGCTTAGGTAATCTAGCCCCAGATTGATCATCTGTTTAATCCTAGCAGTGCTTTGTTGAAAAACTGTTTCTAGTTCGAGAGATTTTGATTTGTTAACTAGTGGTTTTAAACCAGCAATCCAATCTCCTAATTCGTTAATTGGTAGTTCACGGACTTCTGAGACATTCTGATTATTTAATCGAAACAGTAAGGCTTCAGACTTATTGCCACTTCCTTGGCAATCATCACAAATTACTGGAGAGCGGTATTTAGTAAGGTAGATTCGCACATAAGCTTTATAGGATTTACGCTCAATCTTTTTAAACCAGGGATTAAGTCCTAAATAACCTTTGCCTTCGTAATTAAAAATTAAATCTTTTTCCTCAGTAGATAACTTACTCCAAGGAAGATTGATTTTAATCTTATGATCGGAGGCAAACTTAATTAACTTTTCTTTTAAATTCTGAACGGCTGGTCCTTTCCAACAATCGACGGCATTTTCAATTAATGATAACTCTGGATCGATAATAATCTTTTTTGAATCCGGAATTAAATTAGCACCAAAACCTTTACAGTGTGGGCATGCTCCCAGTGGATTATTAGGGGAAAAAAGCCCAGGTTTGGGAATTGGGATTTTAATTTCTAAATTATCTTGAGCTGGATCCGAATAGAAAGAAGTAAAACGCTTAAAATTAATCTGTTCATTTTCTGGAATTGCTAGATAAGCAATTCCTTTTCCCAATTGATATGCCTGTTCAACTGCCTCAATTAAACGATGAGTTTTGCTTTGATTTGGTTTTAAGCGATCGATTAAAATATAAATTAAATCTTGATTGGCAAGTTGATTCAAATCTTCTGCTAATTTATACACATTAGCCGAATTGGGAATTAAAAAACGATTGTAACCCATCAGTTGTAAATTGTTTACTTGTTCCGCCAAGTCTTTTTTGGAAACTTTTTTGGCAGAGGATTTTTTCTTTGTTGTTAACTGGCAGGGAGCACAGATATATAAATAATCTGTTGCCAAGTTTAATCCTGAGATTAGTTCTGCGACTTCATTTGGTGAATGCTTTTGTAGAAGTTGTTGGTTAATTGGGGAATAGGGTAGTGCAAAATTGGCGAATAGAATTCCAAGATAGTCATTTAGATCCGTTAAAGTTCCTACTGAAGATCGACTAGAATGGATTTTATTTTTTTGTTCAATAGCAATTGCTGGGCGAACATTCTCACTACTTTCTAAGTCCGGTTTTTTAACTTTGTCTAAGAATTGACGAACATATGAGGAAAACGTTTCTAAATAACGTCTTTGACCCTCGGCATAGATCGTATCAAAAGCTAAGGTTGATTTTCCCGAACCGGAGAGTCCTGTAACAGCAATTAACTGATCATGTGGAAGGGTAATACTTAAATCTTTTAAGTTATTTTCTTTGAGTCCAGTGAGTGATAAATGAAAATGTTTTTGTTCTGACAAGGTAATTCGATCTTAGAAAGTTATCTTTGCTTATTCTATTGTTTGATTTAAAGCATACGCGGAAAAGGCTGAACCGTAAAATGTAGACTGATCAAATAAAATCTTTTTGCTATTTGTCGCAGTGTCATGGATGGATGTCTTCCATCTCCAGATATAATCTTTCTCCATGTGTTTAGCGGAAAGTTCTATCACTAATTTTTGTGAGACGTTAACGTCGATGCCATTTTCAAATGGAAAGAAGACACTGCCGTATACTTGGTTTTTAGCATCTGGCCCACAGGAATAGGAAACTGTTGAAGTTAGTTCACAGTCAAACCAAGCAAAAAACCCAAATAATGTTTCGTTTGAGCCAGTGAAGCTTACAGTTGAACGATGAGAATAGTCTTGGATCTTTGTATAATCGAGCTGACACCAGAGGCTTGGTTTTGCTGAAAGCATTTCCTGCTTGATTGGTAAGGGGTAGAAGGTATTGCAGAGATATTTTTCGTAGGCCTTGGTCGTAAATGGAAATTTTTGGTTTAAAAACGGTCTAACTTTCTGATTGAAAATATTTTTATCGCGACAAGGAGCCAAGTAGATCTTATCAATACTTGGTAGAAGTTTACCTGTTGGTTTTAAGAATTTCTCTTGTGCTAATTTCATGATCTTTAAATTATCTTCGTAGAAGGGAAGTTTTCCTCTTAAGTCGGCAATAATCAGATCAACTTGCGAAAAATTTAAATTCTCAATTTTTTCTTCATAGAATTCCACTCGGTCCTCAAATTTATTTTCTTTCACGAGCTCTCGAGCGATTTGAATCGCAGGGTTAGGTTCGACAGCGATTACTTTTTTAGCTCCGAGAGAACATGCCAGGAGCGTAAAGCCTCCAGTGCCTGCGCCTAAGTCTAGGACAATAGTTTCTGGTGTAATAATTTCCGCTAATGCTTTAGCATAAGCCGGAACTCTTACTGGGTCAGCTAACATTTGAGAGAAGTGGCGAGGACTATAAGTATTCATTAGATAGATTATTACTGGTGATCTTTTGAAGGATCAACTGCTAGTCTAGGTTATTAATCAGATAATGAGAACTAAATTTAGAGTAAGAGAGGATTGGAACAAATACTATGTTTGCATACCAAAAAAATCAGCTGACATTGAGCCACCAAATTTAGTTAACTCTTTAAGCGAGCCATATTTAATTAGTTTAGGCTTTTGATAAGTTTTTTTTTCTTTTTTAGTATCTGGGGTTTTCTTATCTTCCATAGGTTACATTATAATTTAAAATTTAAGTTATGTGAAGCAATTAAATGAGAGTAATAACCTCGGCTTCCAGTAGGCCTTGAATCAGGTTAATTAAGTCTTGCTGTAAATCTGCTTCATTAACCTCGTAATCTTCCGCTAGTAATTTAGATGCTTCTAGGATAGAGGAGGACTCTACTAGCCTCATGTAAAAAGCATAGCCGGTGGAATCTAGGCCATAGTAGTTGTTATTCTTCAAATTTAGCAACACGCAGGTATCATCAAGTTGTTTAACTAGGACATCGTCTTGAGCTACAACTTGACTTTGTAGATTGATATTCACAGCCATTTAAATTACTCTAAAGTGTATTTCTCTAGAGAAATATCAATTCCACCTTCGGAGATGTACTTGGCAATGATATTAGCATTAAAGCAACCAGGGAATTCCGGACAAAGTACAACTGTGAAACTAGAATCTTCTTTAATATCTTCTTTTTTAATTGTTTTGGTAAAGATAATTTCCTCAGGATTTCCTTTTTTGAAAACCTTTAAAAGTAAGCTTTGATAATCTGTTTCTTCAGTAGAAAAACTACAAAACAATTGACCACTTTGCGGGGCAAATAAAACCTGATCTGATCCGGCTTGGTACGCTGGTATATTCTTGCCTTTAAGTTCGCAGTTACCAGAAAATAGACCTGTCACAATATTTGTTTCTTCGTAAGTTGGAGGTAGCACAAGATCAACTGGTAATGGCTCAGTTGGTAAATTAGCCTCAGAGGCAAATGTTAATGTCGCATTTAAGCAGTCCTGAATCCCATCACGAATTAATTGCTTGGTGGCTATTTGGGATTCCATTTTCCGCTTAAGTTTATTACTAGACTCTTTTTTTAGGTCAGCTTTTAGAAGTTTGATTTCTTTTACTACCTGTTTTCGAAGTTTTAGGGCTTGGCGGTCAGTAAACTCCCGGACATTTTTTTCCAGTCCATCCTGTGTAAAAGTTTTAATCAAGACAGAATTGCTATTTTCTTTGCAAAAATAAGACTTAGTTTTACTAATTATTGCAATTCTTTGATCTTCAGCCTGGGCACTTAGACTTAACAAAAGGACTAATGGTAATATGTATTTTAGTTTTATGTTCACTTTCTTTTGATTATAGCCTACTAATTGAGTTTCTTAAATAATCTTTTTTGATTGTTAGAACCTTAATTTAAGGTGTATAATAAGATTATTAAGTTCATTTCGGTTTATTAAAGTATTACTTTAATTCTGCCGAAAGTCATTACTATATAATGTCTCATAAGTCGTTTCTCGCTCTTTTTTTATTTTTCCTAGCTAATCTGCTGGAAGCTCAGGCTCCAGGGAACGTTACAGCTAACTTTCCGCTTTGGTTAAAGGCTAATGCTGGGACGTCTACCACAACAGATGGTGTGGGTGTTCAGACATGGACGGATCAGGCAACAGCATTGGGAGGAAGTAATAATGCTACTCAAGCTACAGCAGCCAATCGACCACTCTATAAAAGTCTTACTCCAATTAATTTTAATCCTTACATTCGTTTTGATGGAGTTAGTGATCGCTTTCAGATTGCCTCCAATACTAGCATTAATAACGTAGCCAGTCTTACTAAGTCTGTATATTATGCCTTTCGAACTGGTAGTAGCGTGATTTCTCCTGTCAGGCAGTTAATTTATAAAGAACGAAATCATCAGTCGGGTTTTAACTTATACCTATATAACGGGAATCTTTACTGTTCAGCTTTTAAAACAAATACAGCACCAACATGGCCATGGAAGGGGAATAGTGTTGCCGCCACGCCTAACACTACTTATGTTGTAAGTTTTATTATGAATGGGACTGCAGCTAATGCTGGAACGATTGCTTGCTATGTTAATAGTTCTCAGTTTGCGAATCTTACAGGTGTTGGTCAAATTCAAGCTGTAAATGCCATTAGTAATATAGGTTCTAGAGAATTACGAACGAACTATGAAGGTGTTCAGGTTGCAAATGCTAATGCTGATTTTTCCGCCGTCGATTTTAGCGAAATTGCTTATTATAATGCTGCTCATACAACGGCAGAGCGCAATAAAATTGAGTCCTATCTGGGGGTAAAGTATGGAGTAACTCTTAATCAAACTGTTGCTAATAATTACACCAACAGTGCTGGAACTGTAATTTTTAATGCTACAGGTACGCATAATTCTTATCGCAATGATATTGCCGGTATTATGATTGATACAAATTCTGGCCTTAGTCAATTACAGTCGAAATCTGTCAATACTGATGCAATCGTAACAATGTCCACAGCTTCTGCCATGGCGAATACTGAATCACTGCTCTGGGGGAATGACAACGACGATAATGGTGTGATTCAGGAAATCTATACGGGGATTCCTGCTGGCGTTGCCGCTAGATTAGATCGAGTTTGGAGAGCCGATCAAACTGGTGATGTTGGGACTGTTACGATCACTTTTAACTTAAATGGCATTGCAGTGTCTGGAACCTCTGCCAGTCAATTTCGTTTGCTGGTTGATTCGGTTAATAGTGATTTTACATCAGGTGCTACCCAAGTAAATGCTGCCACATATTCTGGTGGAATTGTAACTTTTAATAATGTTGATTTTACTGGGGATGATTATTTTACATTAGTAACTTATGTCACACCTAGTCCTCCTACCGTTACGTTAACTACTAATTCTAGTACTATTTTGGAAAATGGTGGGGTGGCAACTCTGACAGCAACCCTAAGTAATATTTGGACATCCGCCGTAACTGTTAATTTAAGTTATAGTGGAACAGCTACAAACGTGACTGATTATTCTAGATCAGGAGCATCTATTACAATCCCTATTAATTCCTTAAGTGGTTCAGTTACGCTTACGGCAATTGATGATGCTTTTAGTGAAGGAGCGGAAACTGTCATTACCGATATTAGTTCGGTTTCTGGAGGTGGTACGGAGAGCGGGGTGCAACAAGTTACAGTCACTATTACTGATGATGAGCCTGTTAATAATGCTTGCAGTGGTCAGGAGCGTATATTCACTACGGAATTAGCAAGTGGTGATGTTAATACTTATAGTATTGCTGGGGTTTATCAAGCAACCTCAACCTCAGCCTATACTCAAAACTATGAAATGATAATCGATCCAGATAATAATTATCGTTATCTAGCATCCTATGGCAACCTTCGAATTACTAGAGCTAACTTTGATGGAACAGGGGAGATAACTCTTTTTAATACATCTCTGTATTCAGCAAATCCTCCTTTTCAAGTTACAATTAATCCAAACCAAGGCAAAATTTATTGGACAGATTGGGCAGCAAATACAGCTAACATTTTTTGTGCCAATCTTGATGGTACGGGAACACCAGTTGCCATCGCTACGGGATTAAATTACCCGACTGGTATGCAGATCGATAAAAACACAGGGCGTTTATATGTTTACTTTGGTCTTAATGCGCCTATTACCTTAACTACAGCTCTGACTAACGGAAGTTGTGGTGCAATTACTTTAGCAACACTTTTAAATACGGGACTAGACTTAGCTTATAATTTAACAATCGATCCTCCAGGAAATCGACTTTTCTTTGTAGATTACAACTCACAAACGATCAAAAAGGTTAATACAGATGGTACTTCTTTAGTTACTCTCCGAACTTTAACTGCTCCTGGGGACCAGATGCGGGATATCGTTTATAATAAGAATACTAATAACCTTTACTGGGTTCACACTAATGGTGTGATTCAGCGAGCCTTGGCCGATGGAACTGGTGGGATTACAACTGTTGTTGCCAGTGGTCAGCCTGATAGTCGTTCGATTGATATTTGTGTTGATGATGCTGCTCCACGTCTAAGTCGTTTTTATAGTACTTCAGCTAACAGTCGCTATTGTCCGATTGTTCCAATTAATAGCATTGATATTCGTGCGGTTTATGATGAATCGGTTGTTGCAGGTTCGACGATCACGGTGCAATTAAACAATGGGGCGAATGTCGTTTTGAGTTCAATCACAGGGAATGAAATATCTGGAACTTATACTGTCGGTGCTACTGGTAGTGGTCAAACAATTGCTGATTTATCTGTTGCCAGTATTGTTAGTGAGTCTGTTTTAGATGTTAATAATAATACGCGAGTTAATTCTACAGTTCCAGCTAGTCCAAATAACTTAGGAGATTCTTCCAATATTGTTGTTGATACTTCTGCTCCTGTGATTACAGAAGTAACGCCCGTAGCTTCTCCAACAATAAATCGTAATCCAACATATGTTATTAACTCTAGTGAGGTGGCAACAATTTCCTTTGGTGGTTCATGTAATAGTGTTACCACTAGTTTAGTAGCGGGGAATAACACAATTACTTTGGATTCTAATGGCGCGGGAGGACAGTTAGCTGATGGGGTTTACAGTAACTGTACGATAACAGTGACCGATGCTTCTGCTTGTAATACTACGAATTATAATATTTCTGCTTTTACAGTGGCAGCGACAGTTCCAACTGTCACTCTTAGTCGAAATTTTGCAACGATTAATGAAGCTGCTGGAGTAGCAACTTTTACAGCCACCTTGATTAATACCTATGCCTTAGCAACGACTGTTAATCTTAGTTTTAGTGGAACAGCAGGCGGTAGTGATTATTCTGCTTCTAATACTCAGATTGTGATTCCAGCACTTAGTACTACTGGGACGATTACAGTTACAGCAACTGAGGATCTTTTGGTTGAAAGTACTGAAACAGTCATCGTTGATATCTCAACAGTTACAAATGGAACTGAAAGTGGTGTGCAACAGGCTTCAACTTCAATCTTAGATAATGATTCTCCATCTTCTGTAACACTTTCAACAAACCTCAGTAGTATCTCAGAAGCTGGCGGAGTAGCAATTTTAACCGCGACACTAAATACTCTTAGTGCATTAAATGTAACAGCAAATTTAACCTACACGGGAACGGCAGCTAATGGCACTGATTATACAGCCGCGACTAGTATCGTAATTACGGCAGGTAGTCTTTCCGCTAGTATTAATTTAACCGGACTAGAAGATGCTACTTTTGAAGTCACAGAAACAGCTATCGTTGATATTAGTAGTGTTACTAATGGTACAGAAGCTGGTGTTCAGCAAGTAACAGTGAGTATTACAGAGGATGCTGTTTGTAATCAGCCTGCTTGGCCGGCTCCTCATGGATTAACCAAATATATTGCCATGAGTTTTGAGCGAACTTTTGCTTCCACTAATGGATATGTGCCGCCAAGTGGTGATGCTTTTGATACTTACCTTGCTCGAAACCAAACTCAAAAAGATGCTAAGCGTGATAGTGCCTATGCCTTTTTCTTAAGCGAGTATGGACTTGATTTTGCAAATGATGGAATTTCTTGCCCAGGGGGAATTTGTATTATGAATGGGCCTGATGCTCAAGTCATGCTTCGTTACATAAGTTTTGATAGTAATTTTCAAGCTAAGATTAATGCTGCAAGTAGTTACAAAGTTGATACTTCTGGTGGTGATTTAAGAGCTGGTATTTATCAGGTACTTACTTTTGATACTGAAAATATGTCTGGCAATGATGGTACAATTTTAAATGGTGCTTGGGGTGGAGGCCCCGGTAAACTAGTTCCTCGTGGTACAGTTTTAGAGTACGGTGAATATCAACTCCAAATTTTATATCCTTGCACAGATGCCCCTAATCCAAACTTTACTAGAACCGATACCTTTTTAGTTGAATTTCAAAGTCAGAAACCAAGTTTAGCTGATTTTAATGAGGATAACGGAGCTTTCTTTCTTGATATTCCACAAATTTTTGAATATGAAATTACAAATGTAACTCCTAATTTTCCTACAGGATTTGTGAATGGTGAGATAATTGGTCGGACTGAGATTAGGCAAGATCCTGCTAGTCCTTATAACGTTACCGCTATTTCTAGTGTTACTTTGACAGTTCCTTAGTTAAAGTGGAATAGTTTTCAGAAATTATATAAAGTATTAGTTTTGTTTATACACTGCGTGTATTGTTTTTTTGGTATTGAGTACCGAGGCATTTTTAGTAATCCGCCGTCGCTGGAAGATCTTTAGGGAATATAAGATATTTTTGAGGCTATGGCGGATAAAGTGTTAGTTTTTTTTGTACGCTTTGCGTACTATTTTTTTGGTACACTTTATGTGGAATAAGATTAAGGAATTTAGTGATATTTTATTTGAAATTTCTGCTGGTCATTTACCAGAGGGAGTTGCTAAGATCACAATCAATCGCCCTGAGCGACGCAATGCTTTTCGCCCCGAAACTGTGTCTCAATTACAAGAGGCTTTTATGGTTTGTTGGTCAAATCCTGCTGTTAAAACAATTATCCTAACAGGCGCAGGAGACCTGGCTTTTTGTGCTGGTGGCGATCAGAAGATTCGTGGTCATGCTGGATATAAAACTGAGCAGGGTGGTGAAACCTTAAATGTTTTAGAGTTACAAAGAATTATTCGAACAATTCCTAAACCAGTAATTGCCATGATTGCTGGATATGCCATTGGTGGTGGTCATGTCCTACACGTAATTTGTGATTTAAGTATTGCGGCTGATAATGCAATTTTTGGTCAAACAGGCCCAAGGGTTGGATCTTTTGATGGTGGATTCGGGGCTAGTTATTTAGCAAGAATTGTTGGCCAGAAAAAAGCGCGTGAAATTTGGTATCTTTGCCGGCAGTATAATGCCACAGAGGCTTATCAGATGGGATTAGTGAATAAGGTCGTGCCACTTGCGGAGTTAGAGCAAGAAACACTTGATTGGTGTAAGGATATTGTTAAACATAGTCCAACTGCATTAAGATTATTAAAATCTTCCTTTAATGCCGAGCTTGATGGACAAGCAGGTATTCAGGAGCTGGCTGGTAACGCAACTATGTTATTTTATCAGACTGCTGAAGCACAAGAAGGTCGCGATGCCTTTGTTGAGAAGCGCACACCTGATTTCTCTAAGTTTTAAATTACTACACAGTTGAACCTAATCGATTTAGAAGCATATTTAGTAAGTAATCCAGTAAAGACAATTTTACTACATCTGGAGAACTCCTTAACTTATGTTGAATTAATCCAGTTTCTTGGACAAAAAGATCTACAGCTAATCTTATTAAATCCTCGGGAATTAACTTCTAAGATTCAAGAAATAAATCAACACCAACACATTGATTTAGTCATTAGTAATCTTAGCGATTTACCAAATATTACACATTTCTCCCCAGAGAAAATTTTCATTCCACGCCATTCACACCTAGATGATCAGCCAGAATTTTTAGCGCAAGTCTCGATCTTAAGTTCTGGAACTGAAAACTTAAAACTCTGGACCTTTAATTTAAAAGAGCTTTTTCTGCGAGCTAGGATGTTTGTGGAACATTTCAGTTTGGGGAACGCTAATTTTATATTATCAATTTCTTTTGCTTCAATCGCCGGCCTAAATCTTTTGCTTCGAGCTTGGCAGGCACAGGGGAGTATCGAATTTGAATTAGAAGAAGCTAGTAGTTTTGAAGACACAGTGGTTTCCTTATTCCCAACGCAATTAAGACTCTGGTATCAGAATAATCTAGCTTTAATTCATCAACTAGAATCAGCTCAAGTCATTTTTCTAGGAGGCGAGCCCCTAGACCCTGTTTCTGAAAAAATTATTCAAGATTTTAACCTACCAGTTGTTTTAACCTATGCCTTAACTGAGGCAGGAGGAACGGTAGCTTGTAAGAATATTTTTGAGGATTTCTATCAAGGTTTACCGGAGTATACATTTAGGATTGAGAAGCAAGAAGATACGTCTCTTCAAAATTCTGGCCAATTGATCATTGAGCGGATGGTTGAGGATCGTAAGATTCAGATTCCAACCAATGATTTTGTAGAGTTAATTTCAGATTCCCAAATCAAAACAATTAGTCGAAAAAAGACTTTTGTAAATCGTGGTGGTTTTAAATTTGAAGTTGGTTTTTTAGAACGTAAAATCGTCCAAGCTTTTACCTTTAAGCATCTGACGTGCCTAAAGTTTCCTGACCAAAGTTTTGGTGAAAGAGTTATTTGTTTCTATCAAGGGGAGGCTTCAGTCGCTCAGCTGGAAGAGTGGTCCAAGGCTAATCTAGCGGTTTACTTACAGCCAGAGTTTCGGGAAGTAGCAGATTGGCCAGTTCTCAGTAATGGTAAAACTAATCTACGGGCTTTAAATCCTTAAATAAAAGCTATTGTTATCTATCTTTTTGAATCCCTTTATTTCGTCTATAATCTAAAGCTTATGTTCATTTCTACCGATATTTTATCATGTATTTAAGGTTTCTCACAGTTTTTTGCATTTTTTCATTATTTGCAGGTAATTGTTTTGCTCAAGCCTGTGTTGGTGGAGTTGATACCTCTGGTAATCAGACTACACCTACTGGATTAACTAATTTTTTTGTTTTGTCATCAGAGGAATCTTTTAATGCACCATCATTTAGTACGTTCGATGTAGTAGCAAATCCTAGTATTGATGGGGACCGCTTTGATATTGATAAAATGGGCCGGAGCGTTGCGGCACAGATTGTTCAGCGACAGCTTGCCGTTGATTATTTTGTGAATCAGTTTGGTGTTAACTTTAGCACCACTGTAAACGCTGACACTAATCATACTCAAAAATCTTGGGTTAGTAATGATGGTAAGTGGAAGATGTATCATTTTACAATTGAACCAAGATATAACCAAAGAATTGTTTATTCTGGTGGAGAATATGTTCCAACTGATGGTTGGAAAGTTAATCAGGGATTTTATCGGATGATGGCTGAATCTGGAAATAATACAGCGTCAACTACAGGCGCATGGGGAGAACTTGTTACAAGAACTGTCTTGGACTCCACCTTCGCTGATTTTGGTGAAATGAGGATTGAACAACGTTTGCCTTGTGTCACTAGTGGATTTCAAACATCTAATATCGATCTAAATTATGAAAGTATCAGACCAACCTTTCTCGACGTACTATCTAGGTTTGGAAGTTCTTATGGGTATTTAGGAAATCGAGCAAATATTGATTACAATATTTATAAAGAATCAACTGCTCTAACAGGAAAAGCTCGTGGACGAGTAGAATTAAAATCTTTCGGAAGTAATAATTATACCGCGCAAGTTCGAATTGTTTTGAAACTTAGTTAATTGCTCCAAGAAAGGTTTCTTTCATTTTTTCAGTAATTGCCTGAAACTGACTCAGGCGCTGATAAGTAAAGCCTTCTCGTTCTAATATAGCTGTTCTCTCTGGTAAATATTGTACACTTCCAAATTCATTTGTTCCCAATTTTCCAATCACTACAAAAAGCTCTGGTCGGTTACGGTCTTGATAAATTGACCATTTTAATCCCATCAGACTGGCGTCATTTGCCTGCTCACAGACCATTACTCGATCTTTTCCTAAGCGTTCCAGAAAATTCATGGCGTCAGTTGTTAGGGCAGTTCTAAGCCCCGATCTATGCTTCCAATCAGCGAGATATTCATCGGGGTTTCTTGGTAGGCTAGCTTGTGGGTGTTTGGTACAATGTAGTGGGATCATGAGGAACACTTATATTACTTTGCTATTGTAAAACTAATCTATTCTTAGTCAAAGCAATTGCAACAAAATTACAAATTAAATTAATCTTGCGTCGAATTAACTTAAAATTGTATCCTTTTGCATCGAATCACTAGTTTCTAGGTGATCAATATTATAATGTAAGCCGCGACTTTCTTTCCTGAGCATAGCAGAGCGGATTACTAAGTTTGCTACAAGACTTAGATTTCTAAGCTCTAGTAAGTCCGACGTTAATTTGAAATCCCAGTAGTACTGTTTAATTTCCTTTTCAATTAAATTACTTCGTTCCAGCGCTCGTTCCAGCCGTTTATCACTCCTAACAATTCCCACAAAGTTCCACATGAAGCGACGAATCTCTTCCCAGTTTTGGGTGATGACTACTGCTTCATTACTATCTTTGGCTGTTCCAATGTTCCAAGCAGGGATTGGAGGCAGACTTCTTTTTTGATCTAAATTTTGTAGTGAAGATTCAGCTGCGCGGTAAGCAAAAACTAGTCCTTCTAGTAAAGAATTAGATGCTAAGCGATTAGCACCATGAAGACCAGTGTGTGAGGCTTCACCAGCAACATAAAGGTTGGTAATTGTAGTTGCTGAATTTTGATCTACCACTACACCACCACAACAATAATGGGCGGCAGGTACAACTGGAATGGCTTGTTTAGTAATATCAATTCCAAACTTTAAACAGTTATCATAAATATTTGGAAAGTGATTTTTAATAAATTCTTCACCTCGATGACGAATATCTAACATGACATGATCTTCCCCGTGAGCTTTCATTTCATTATCAATTGCCCGAGCGACGATATCACGAGGGGCAAGTTCTGCCTGAGCAGAATACTTATCCATAAATCGTTTGCCATTTATCCTCGTTAGAATTGCTCCTTCACCGCGCATTGCTTCGGTGATCAAAAAAGATTTAGCTTGGGGATGATATAGGCATGTCGGATGAAATTGAAAAAATTCCATATTAGCAACAGCAACACCTGCACGGTAGCACATAGCAATTCCATCTCCAGAAGCAACGTCAGGATTAGATGTATAGAGATAAACTTTACCTGCTCCACCAGTAGCCATCAAGACTCGGTCCGCAGTAAAGATTTCCACGTGACCTTTAGGATTTAAGACATAGGCTCCGAGTACTCGATTATTAAGATTTGTTTCAAAATTTAATTTATGGGTGGTGATTAAATCGACTGCATTATAATTAGGAAAAAATGTAATATTAGAATTTCGTTCACAGGCTTCAAGTAAAGTCTTTTGAATTTCCCAACCTGTAGCATCGGCGTTGTGTAATATACGACGACAAGAATGTCCGCCTTCTTGATGTAGCTCATAAGAAGCACTTCCTGCTAAACGATCAAAGTTGGCTCCATAATCAATTAATTCTTGGACACGCTCAGGGCCTTCAGAGACAACTATTCTGGCGATCTCTGGATTAACTAAACCAGCACCAGCATTAATTGTATCTTGGATGTGTAATTCGAAAGAGTCATCTTCTGTTTGCACGGCAGCAATTCCACCTTGTGCCCAAGCAGTGGAAGATTCCTTGGTCGATTTCTTAAACAGCACAGCAACCGTTCCATGTTCAGCAACTTTTAGGGCATAGGAAAGGCCAGCAATGCCTCCGCCGATAACTAGGAAATTGTAACTTGTTTGGGGAGATAATGCGTTTGGCAGGGGGAACTTTCTAAAAATAGGAATAATTTCTATATAATATAGCTGAGTCTGTAGGCTAGGTCTATCATCCAGATTTAAGTTAAGAATTGAGTTTTAGTAGAGCATGATGGAGAGTATTAACTGCTTGATTTTATTAAAACAACTATAGATTTTGATGATAATTGAAAATGTCACATAGAGAATTAAAATTTCATAACTGTCTTAGATAATTTTTCAGCCAAATAGGATGATTCAAATGAAAATGACAAGAGAGGAGTTTTTAAAGCCAGTCCGAAGTATGGAAGTTTTGGCTGTGGCAACTATTGGATTCTTAGGATTTAGAAATTGGGATCAAAAGCGAACCTATCATCGGACTAATAGTTCTAATGCACTGGTGGGGCATGTGGAAACAGATCCTGTAGTATCTAAGTTATCAGTCAGTCTAACTGGGTACGTCAATAGTTTATCACTTTTAAGAGATGAGTATGCCTCAGCTTATCGTCATGTTCGAATGGTTCCAGTTGTTGTTCCTAGTGGTAAGGGGCGCGTGACAATTCAGATGCGACCAGAAACTTACTGGTCAGAAGAAAAAAATATTCCCAAACATTCTGAGATTGATCAGTGGCTTGCAACTAGTAAAATATTGTTAGAGAAAGGGGAATATCTTAAAACTCCAGAATTAATTGATATCACTAGGTTACAAAGTGTTGCAATAAAGGCTGAAAAGGGAGATGCCACAAGTCAGAAAATTTTAACTACAGTAATTTATGGAACACTTGCTGGTGCAACTTTGATGTATGAGGAAGCCTTCGCTTTGTTAACTAAAGGTTATAGTAGCTATCAGGAAAGTTTGGAATCAATCTCGCTTCCACATGAAGTAAAGCGTCGTGATGTAATTAAATTAATTTCTGGACTTGCTGGAGTTTTAGTAGCAAGTGGTATTAATTATGGAATTGATCAAAGTCTAAGTCAGGGAGAGAAAAAATTAAAAACTTTAGTTACTACAGTTGATCTGGAAACAAAACTTACCGCCTCTCAGTTGATTAGCAATTATTTTGAAAGGGATTTGGGTTCCATGATTAGCCTTGTTGAATCGCAAATCAACACTAGTGCTGATGCTCTAGGAAAAGGGGTTAGTGAAGCAAAAGTTTCCGGAGCAATGAAACAGTTTCAGCAATCAGCTTCAGAGTTATCATCGACACTGAAGGAAATTGCTAATAACTCCGATTTTAATGAAGCTTTAGGATATTATTCTGCCTGTGGAACCGCTACTCAAAAACTCAGTAATGCTTCAGCAGGGGAAGAGCGTTTAGCTAATATGGCTGTTGTTTTTGAAGGCTTAGGAGTAACAACTGTTATGGGGTTACTGATCACTCTTGGTGAAAGATATAATTTGAGCCATCGCTAAAAGATTGCTCTTTCTAGATCTGATTGGAGTTAGATGGCTTTTAAAGCTTTGGACAAAGATCGACAATTAAATTAATATTAATACTTCGGATGTTGTAAGCATTCAGATTGCTACTATTTGTTATTATTAATTATCCATGGGAATAAATTGCGCTACTTTAGCAGAAACTAAAGAACAAATGTTTAAGAAATTATCTCGTGTTGTTCCAGAGATAGAGATTCCCTATAAAGCAGAATTAGTCTTTAAGATTAATCAATTAAAAAAAGAAAAAAATGTTGTAATTCTTGGCCATAATTATATGGAGCCAGCACTTTTTCATACAATCCCAGATATTGTCGGAGACTCCCTACAGCTTTCGCGCGAAGCTGCTAAAACTAATGCCGATATTATTATTTTCTGTGGTGTGAGGTTTATGGCAGAGACGGCCAAGATTCTAAATCCTGATAAAACAGTTTTATTGCCGACAAGAGGAAAGGCTGGATGTTCTTTGGCCGCCGCTATCACTGCTCAAGATGTTCGGGATTTACGAGTAGCTTATCCAGGACTTCCTGTCGTGGCTTACGTCAACACATATGCTGATGTAAAAGCTGAAATTGATTATTGCTGTACTTCTGGAAATGCAGTGAAGCTAGTTAAGTCTTTAGGCGATCAGCCAATTATTTTTCTACCGGATGAGTATCTTGCAAAAAATGTCGCTGATGAACTCGGTCGCAAAGTTGCCATCGCTAGTCCTGGAAATTACCCAGAAATTAAAGATGGAGTTTCGATTATTGGTTGGAAGGGGTGTTGCGAGGTCCATGACAAGTTTACTGTTGAGGATATTCAAATTGCTAGAAGGCAATATCCTGATGTAGCTGTAATTACTCACCCTGAATCTCGCCCGGAAGTAGTCGCAGCATCAGATTTTAGTGGAAGTACCAGTGTGATGAATGCTTATGTTAAGAATTCTCCGGCAAAGCGTTTCCTAATCCTTACTGAGTGTAGCATGGGGGATAATATTATCGCTGATAATCCTGATAAAGAGACTTTACGGATGTGTCATGTGCGTTGCCCTCATATGAATCAAATTACCTTAGAAGATACATTATATGCCCTAGAGCATAATGAAACGGTTATTACCATTCCTGAAGATATTAGAATTCGGGCCTTAAAGTCAGTAGAAAGGATGCTAGCTATTGGTTAAGAGAGTAAAATAGGCTATATTACGCGCTAAAGTTTTTATTATATCGTAGTATGGGTCAGCCAACAGTAGAACAAGCCGTTAGAGAATTATGTATTTCAACATTACCTCGGGTCACTGAGTGCGGTGTGATTTTCAAATCATTACCACGCGATCATGAAGGGCGTTATGTAGTTCAAGTCGAGGGACCAAGAAGCATGTCAAACATAACATTTGATTATGATGGCGCTGTTCTTCCATCAATTAGAAAATTTCTTTCTCCAGATGTTTTAGGATATCTAAAAAAATTACCAGATGCTGGCTTATATTTACCTTATGACGGACCAGATTGGATTCCAAGTTCTGCCCTTAGATCCTAATAGGTAATCAAACTCCTTTTTCAGGTTGAATAAATAGAATCATTTCTGAGGTAACATGTCTTTTTCGTTATAAATTACTAAAATAATAGAATCCTGGAAGATTTTTATAACATCTTAAGCTCAGCTTATGCTATAAAATTTGACTATGGAATTTAATTTAGAAACTATTTTTTGGATCTCAGCAGTTGTTGGATCTACTTTTTTTATCTTGAAAACAGCAACAATGTTTTTGGGGTTAGGACATGATTTTGATCTAGCAATTGATCATCAATCCGATCTTCATGGACTTGATAATGCGGGTTCTGTCATGGCTTTTAAATTCATGTCGTTAACAGGAATCACAACTTTCTTAATGATGTTTGGCTGGGGCGGTTTAGTTGTCCTTAGGCAGTACCAAATGTCAGCGCTTGTCAGTTCCATTTTAGCAGTAGTGTTGGGAGTTCTTGCTGTTCTATTGATCGCCGTAATTTTTAAGTATGCTGTGAAATTACAGAGCTCTGGAGCGGATTATACGGCCAAGGATATTATTGGTTTACACGGCCAAGTCTATTCTCAGATTCCAGCAAATGGCCAAGGAAGAATTCAGATTAATGTTGGAGGTTTAGTTCGCGAAATTGATGCAATTAGTGCGGAACAAGTTGCGATTGCCTCCCATTTAAATGTTGAAGTTGTCAGTCAGATAGATCCAAATACAGTTTCAGTAAAACTTATTAATAATTTAAATCAGGGAGATAAATAATGTTGTGGTTAATTGTTGGTTTCGTCGTTATCGCTTTTGTTTTTGTTGTTTTTATTGCTTCACGCTATGTCCGTTGTCCGGGTAATCAGATTTTGGTTGTGCAAGGTAAGGTTGGTGAAGGACAAGCTGTTAAGTGTTATCACGGGGGAGCAACTTTTGTTTGGCCTTTAATTCAACAGGCTTCCTTTTTGGATTTAACTCCTCTGACAATTAATATCCCCTTAAAAGGCGCATTATCGCTACAAAATATTCGAGTCAACGTCCCGAGTACTTTTACTATCGCAGTTGATACTAGTCGTGAAACAATGAATAACGCCGCCGTTCGTTTACTAGATTTAGGGCCAAGAGAAATTGAGTTAATGGCTAATGAGATTATTTTTGGTCAACTTCGTTTAACAATTGCCTCGCTTCGCATCGAGGAAATTAACCAAGATCGAGAAAGATTTTTAGAATCAATTAAAAACAATATTGATCCCGAGCTTCGTAAAATTGGACTTTACCTAATTAACGTAAACATTACTGATATTACTGATGAGTCAGGCTATATTGAAAGTATTGGTAAAAAAGCTGCAGCAACGGCAATTAACCAAGCGAAAATTGACGTAGCTGAGCAAGAGAAGAAAGGGGAAATTGGTAAGGCAGAAGCTGATCGAGATCGCCGAGTACAGGTGGCAATGTTTGATTCTCAAGCTGTGGAAGGGGAGAATAATGCTAAGGCTCAAATTGCTGATTACAATGCCGAATTAGAAGAAAGAGCTGCTATCGCCCATCAAAAAGGGGAAGTTGCTAATCAAAAAGCTATTACTGAAATTCAAATTGAAAAAGCTAAAGCTGAACATCGTCGCTTAGAAGCAGAAGAGATTGTTCAGATGGAAATTGATAAACGCAAAGTGGAAATTCAAGCTGAAGCTGAAGCTCAGAAACTTCGTAAAGAAGCATCAGGGGAAGCTGATTCGATTTTACTTGTTCAAACTGCTACTGCCGAAGGTATTCAAAAAGTTCTTGATGCCAAAGCTGAAGGTTATAAGCGATTGGTGGCCTCTTGTGCCAATGATCCAAAAGAAGCAGCAACGATGTTGCTTGTTGAAAAACTAGAAGAGATTGTGAAGTTACAAACTGAAGCAATTAAGAATATTAAAATTGATAAAATCACAGTTTGGGATAGTGGTAATGGAGAGAAAGGAAGCTCTACTGCAAATTTCATGAGTAGTATGGTTAATTCCTTACCGGCATTACATGATGTTGCTGGTATGGCAGGAATTGATTTGCCTAAGTATCTAGGTAAGGTTCAGGAAGAAAAAGCATCTCAAATTCGCCTTGATGCCAATTCGTAAATAGATGCTCGTGATGCCTAGGGCATCACGAGCTATCATTAGAATTAAAATTGTTGATAAGCAATTAAGGTGCTCCCAGAGTCACTTTTTCTGGCCATAATTCCAACAAACCCACGTTCTATTAATTTTGATTGTTGCTCAATATCGGTAGACTCAATCCAAATATCTGATTTAATCTCAAGTTGGATATTATTTAAATCAAGATAGGTGGCATATCTAAGTGATCCAAAGTGTTCTTCGCTAACATTGACAATCTGAAAACCACTATCCAATAAAATTTTAATAGATTTACCATTCATCGGTGAGACGGTCGCAAGTGCATGATTAAGTCCAAGCCTCCTTGCTGCCATTAAACATTCTTTTAGAAGTATTTTTATCAGTCCTGCTTCTCTTGCCTCGATTGAGACAACGTAAGCTAAACGAATAAAGCCTTGTTCTAAATTAATTTTGGGAAGTATTTTATTGAATATTAAAATATCTTCCTTTTGACTAAATCCAATACAAACAGCGATCAGGCGATCTTTTAGAAAACTACCAAAGATCATTCCGCGGACTAAGGACTCTTGGACAATTGAATCTTTAATTGGGATATAGGTCTTTATTCCAACTTCTTCAGCCACTTGTAATTGAAGTTCTTGGATCAAAGCTAAATCGGCTATATTTAATAATCTATTCGACATTTTTTTGATGCGCAATGATAAAATCAATTAATTCATCTAATTTAAGATTAATCCTTGAAAGTGCATCTGAAATATCATCTCGATTAACTTGAGCAGCAAATGCCGGAGTTTTAATTTTTTTAATCACCGATTTAGATTCTAATCCTTCGTATTTCGTTGGGCGGATTAAGGCGCAAGCGTGAATCAAACCTGATAATTCATCAAAGGCATAGATCATTTGATCCATTTTGTTTTTAGGTTCTACACCAAAGTATCTCGGACTATGAGAGGCAATACACTGAATAATCTCAGGATCAATTTGACGCCTTTCTAATTCTTCAATAATCATTCGACAATGTGCTGCTGGATCTTTCTCCCAGTCAGCATCATGGAGTAGTCCTGCCAGTTCCCATTTCTGTGCAGTAATTGGATCTGCCTTTTCTTTCTGGATAGCCCAAGCTTTCATGTTTGCCGCAACTTGTCTCATATGTAAACGGAGTTTAGGATTTGGAACCCATTCCGCAAGTAACTGCTCGGCTTCTTCAATCGGCATTAAATTCCCAGAGTTTTTTGGGTCTCCAAAAATGTTTCGACCTAAATGATGTGTGTGCATAATAATTAAAAAGTTAAATTAATGGATTCTCCCACGGTAAACTCCGAACTTCTTGAATGATCAGTGGTTTGCTTGTAGCTAGTTTGATAATATCTTCAGCTAGTTCTCTGTTTCTAGCAATAACTATTGGACCAGATCCATTTAATTGATAATTATTACCATCAAGTTGCAAAACAACCCCGCCAGCATTTTCTACAATTACCTTAATGGCAGCTAAATCCCAAATTTCTTGTTTAAGCTTGGCACTATTATTATCATGGACTACTGCTACTGGTCCATTAGCTAGAAGTGTTCGGCAGCCGATTGCTGAGTGGGGAACTTCTATGGTGACTAATGCGGCACCTTGGGGAGTTCTTAGATTGGTTCTTAGATTGGCAAACAATTCAGTTTCATAGCGTGAATCCCCGTAATGATTAAGTGCAACCCAGGAGGATTGGAGTGGGGTAGAATGAGTAGTTTTTAATTCTACTAGGCCAGTTTCTTTGGAGTAGTAGTGCGAACCTTTTCCAGTGCTAGCAAAAAACCATTCTTCTGTTAGTGGAAGATAGACAACCCCAAGTTCTATCTGAAGATTACTTTGTAAGGCAATAAGTACTGCCGGGTGGGCCGGATTGGTTTTAAAGATGAAAGCTGAGGTTCCATCTAGAGGATCAATAATCCAACACCTCTGATTTAAATTCATGTAATTATTAGGGCTTTCTTCCGAAATAATTTTGATTTCGGGAGTTGCTGTGTCTAGTAATCGAAGAATTGCATCATTAGCTTTTTGGTCAGTTGCTGTTACAAAATCGCCAATTCCCTTAGATCTAAAATCTTGATGCTGTATCGATTGATAAGATTCTTGAATAATTTTACCAGCAATCTGACAAGCTTCGCCCGCCGTTAATCCATGTTCATGTATAGCACCCAAGAACCTAAGTGCTAAATTTTGCTTGTTAGGTGTGCTGTTTAAAGAATGATTTGTTAACATAAAAAATTGCTTAAAAATAAAGTTATTCTTAAATAAAGGAGATTTAAGTGCTTTTCTTCAAATCTAGCTGTCTTTGATCCGAAAATATGGTAATTATTGGATCAATATGAAATTAAATGATCAAGAAAAAAGAGTTCTGGCAGCTGTTGAACTAGCAGCAGATAAGACTGTTCCTGAGATTGCCAAAGAAACCAGAATGCAAGCTGCAAGTGTACAAAGATCTTTAAGTAATTTGATTTCTCATAGAATTATTGATGGTCGGACAACCATCATCGATTTAGCCAAACTTGGATTTATTGAACACGGACTTTTTGTTTCCTTAAATGCCAATGTCGCCCAGCTCGAAGCATTTATGAAGGAGCTTCAAAAACATCCTCAAGTAAGTTGGATTGCAGAAGGTGGAGCTAAGTATGACTTAATGTTTAATCTTGTGGTTCAAAACTCCCGAGAGGCGATGAATTTTTTAGATCGTTTAACTATTAGGTTCCCAGAAATTATTCGAGAAAAAGAAATCTTAATTAGAATGGAAAGGTTGCGCTACTGGAGAAGGTATCTAAGTGGTAATATTCGTAAGCGTCCACAATTTATCATCGGTGCAGATGCCAAACAGGTTGAAATTGATAGTCGGGATAGGCAAGTACTGCTAGCTCTTAGCCAGACAAAGTTAGAGTCATTTCGAGAACTGGCACTTACTTGTGAAATGCCGATTAGCTCCTTTCTTCGCCGACTTCAAAAATTAAAAGAATCTAATTTAGTTTTAGGCTTTGGATATCGTCTTAATTTAGAAATGCTTGGTGTTCAGCAATATCGCGTTCTAATTGCGACAGCGGATCAATCTGCTGCCTATAAAAGTTTAAAATTATACTGTGAAGAAACTGGTAAGATTAAATTACTGACTAGATGCCTAGGTCGATATGACTTTGATTTAGAAATAGATATTCCAATGGCTGACGATATTAGACAGGTAATCGGAGATTTGAAAAACATTTTACATCAATTTAAGCCGGAAATTCAGATTGTTCCCATTTTTAAACATCGTAAATTTATTGCATTCCCTGTAAGTTGATTTTTTATCTACTTATTATCTTCTAATCTCATGGTAAATTTTTATATTCTGGAATGACATTAATTTAACTATACAAGTTCATGACTGGGTGGTGCAATTCTATTTTGTAGAAAGTTTAAATAGGCACTATTTAAATCAATGACAGATTTTGCAGAATTTGCCCTGGCGCAAATTTTCTCAACAACTTGACGATCGATTGTTGGAGTATGTAGAGGATCAAAATGAGCACTAAAGATCATTTGATTTACAAGTCCTACTAATTTTCTTAATCCTTTAATATCCATGTAAGGTTCAAACTTTAGGTCTCCATGAATTGCTGGGGTTGTTGAGTAAACAGATTGTCCAGTTAAGTAAGCAAAAAAGTCGGCACTATGACTAATTAACTTGGGATTATTACTATTAGCCATCGATAAAATTAAACGTGATAGTCGTTGAGGAGAAGTCAAATCCGAGGCCTTAGCTAAGTAACCATCAGAATTAAATTTTACCAACCAAGTTTCCAATTGTACTGAAGTAGGAGCGAAGGCCTGGATCCGATAAATCCCAGGGAGTCCTTTACTCACGGCATATTTGCCCATTAAATGACGAGTAAATGTCATTAATTCTCGCACAGCTTGGGAGTTATTAGTTTGTTGATAATTGGAAAGTTCCAGGTAAGCTAATTTATTTAGAAATTCAGGGTTATTACGATTTTGAATAAATGAACCGACAATTCTAATATTTTCTAAATTAGTTCTTAAGACTGGGTCGCTTACCTGATTAGGATCATGATAAAAATCTAGCTGTCGACGATTAGTCATCTTTGCTCGGAAGATCTTCACTTTTTTTAAATCTATTGGCCCATTTAAAGGAACTTGGAACTTAACGATCCAAGCAAAACGTGTTTTTCCTTCTAATAGACTAGTTTCTTTTTCCACGTCATCGCCAATCATCGGTTGATGCCCATGACTTCCATAAAGTGTATAGCCAAAGCGACTGGCATTCCTAATTAAAGGATCATCTAATGTTAAATTAAAATAGGGAGTAATATCAGCAAACCCCACATAGACTTCAAAGTGATCTCGCTTGGCTCGGACATACAGAACATCATCGTAATCCCCGTAGACAGGTTGATCTTGTTCATCCCGAACACCATCCGAATCAATCGAGATAAAAGGTAGTTCTTGTAGATCAACAAATTTAAGTTTATGCCGATAAAAATTTACTGGTCGAACAGAATCTACAAATAATTTTTTATATAACTGATTAGCCTCTTCGCTAGAAATTTTATAATCAAATTCCGCCGGACTTTTCATGATTCGAAAAAAAGCCATTTGATCAGGCACTAAATTAATTGTTCTGAGATCAAAGGATTTAGCAATTTGACGATTTTCTTCTAAATCGGGAAGCTCCAAGGCATAGATCTTTAATCTTTGTTTGGTTTTAGCGTCACTTACCTGATAGGTTTTAATACTAAGTCCAATTGCACCTCTTAGTTGATCACGGAGATTTAAAACTTGTTGATCTTCACGCGACTGTCTTCGAAATCCAAAGCTTGATAAGTCGAGATGGGTATTGTGGAGGTTCGGAGACTGCATTACCACCATTATAAGCGATCTTTTTCCTATAGTAACTACATATTTTTAATAAGGGAATGTAATTAGATATAAATCAGCCTCATTAGTCTAAATCTGAAAGTTTACTAGAGTGGCAGGGATAATAACTGCCTGTCCCACTGGTATTGGGTATACTTGATAATCTACTGTGACACTAGCTTCTCCTGCTAGGCAGAAAATTAGTTGAAGCTGATCCTTAGTTGTAAAGATCTGATCAAGGGTTTGTGCAAATTTACCAATCTTAAAAAAATCATTATCGGGAATTTTGTAAAAGCTTAGTTCGAAGGTCGGGTTAAGCGTTAGAATCTGAGGAACTTGTTCTTGAAAGTCTAACATTGAAAGTAGAGTTTTCTGATCAATATATTTATGTGTTAATCCTCCGCGCACCACATTATCTGAAGGAGCCATACATTCTAATAATTCACCTGATAGGTAAGCATGGGGAATATTAGAATTAATAAACAATGCTCCTCCCGGTTCTACGATTACAAAATTGAGTAAATAAAAGCAGAAGATACCAAGATCGCCATTTGGGTATCTTGCTTCTAATTTTATAATCTCTTTCTCAAGTTCTGAAGGGACATTCTTTAATTTAAGCCTGGCAAATAGTTTTTGGGATTCTGATTTAATTAGTTCAGCATCCGTATTTACAAGTCGTTGATAGATTTTTTGATAAGTTAGGTCAGCAAGATCCTCAAGGATATTCTTAAATTCTGGAATAAAGCTTTCATCTTCCTCATTTAGGAAGTTTAATATTTCAGACTGAGCTCTAAAACCATAAAGCAGCTTAACGGGGGAGATGGCAATTCCAACTTCTGGTTTTGGAAATCTATCGGGGTAATTTTTAGGATCATTAGCGTGAAGGATTGGCGCGCGCTGGGCATCTGGGTGTGCTTGAATAGATAGCGCTTCATTTACAGAGAGGACTTTAAAGAGAAAGGGGAGACTGGCTCCAAATTTTCCTAGCACCTCTTTCCCTAATATTGCCGGAGTAAATTTAATTTCTTCTAAAAGGTTATTTGGGGAATCTGTAATTTTAGCTGGCGCTTTAGGGTGAGTTCCAAACCAAAGTTCCGCAAACTTTCCTGTTTTTGATTCGTAGCCAAAAGGATTAGAAATGATCGAAGTTTCATCTTTTCCCCAATCATATTCTTGAACGATGCCTTTGATCTTGATTATTGGGGATTTTATAGTCATGGAATAGATTATAGTAAATTAAGTGGCAAATTGTCGATGCTCACAGCAAAAGAGTAGTTCAATTTAACAACCCAATTTCCTTCAATCAGTCCTGCTAAAAAGCCTGTAATTCCTAAAAAGACTTTAATTTTACTTACTTAAAGAATTAATATAAAAGGAGGCCAGTATTTTTAAAATTAATCTATCTGTGAAACAAAACGAAGAAATCCGTAATATCGCCATTATTGCCCACGTTGACCATGGGAAAACAACTTTAGTAGATCATTTGTTCAAGCAAAGTGGTTTATTTCGGGAAAACCAAAACGTGGAAGATCGAGCCATGGATAGTGGGGATCTAGAAAAAGAGCGTGGGATTACCATCACTGCTAAAAACTGTTCCGTTAAACGCGGCAAAACTAAGATCAATATCCTAGATACTCCAGGTCACGCCGATTTTGGTGGTGAAGTGGAACGTGCCTTGATGATGGTGGATGGTGTAATTCTATTGGTTGATGCTGCTGAAGGACCATTGCCTCAAACCCGTTTTGTTCTTAAAAAATCTTTAGAAAGAGGTCTGCCGATTATTGTTGTCCTAAACAAAATCGATCGTCAAGATGCAAGACCTGCAGAAGTTTTAAACGAAATTTATGATTTATTTATTGACCTTGATGCCAATGAAGATCAGCTAGATTTTCCTGTGCTTTACGCTATTGCTCGTGATGGTATTGCCAAGCGTGCCTTAACAGATGAGAATGTTAATTTAGATCCACTTTTTGATGAAATTATTAATTTCTTACCAGCTCCTAAGTACGATGAGAATGAGCCCTTTGGTATGTTAGTAGCAAACGTTAGTTACTCTGATTATCTAGGCAAGTTAGCAATTGGTCGGATCTTTAATGGTGTAATTAATCCTGGTGATAAATTGGCTAGGATTGATGAGCAGGAACAAGTTACTAGTCTTAAGTCTGTGGTAGTTCAGGTGTATGAAGGTCTTGATATCAAAAAACTTGATTCAACTGCAGCGGCAGGAGAAATTGTAGTAGTTTCCGGAATGGAAGATGTGAAAATTGGAGATACTATTTGTTCTGCTGAAAATCCAAGAGTTCTTCCAAGGATTTCAATTGATCCACCAACAGTTTCCATGAAATTCTTTGCCAATACTTCACCGCTTTGTGGTCAAGAAGGAACTATTGTTCAAGCTCAGAAGATTGGTGATCGCTTAATGAAAGAGTCACTTTATAACGTAGCACTGAAGATTGAAAAAAGTGAAGATGATGATTCTTTTGTAGTTAAAGGTCGTGGTGAATTACAGATGGCCATTCTAATCGAAACTATGCGCCGTGAAGGTTTTGAACTAACAGTTGGGCGACCAGAGATTATCTTTAAAGAAGTTGATGGTGCACGTCATGAGCCGATTGAGCATTTGATGATTGACTGCGGAGAAGAGCACGTTGGTGTGATTAGTGAAAAGCTATCAAAGCGTAAAGGTCGAATGACTAATCTTGTGAATCACGGTTCTGGTCGTGTTCGTTTAGAATTTTCTGTTCCTTCTAGAGCTTTAATTGGTTTTAGAAATGAATTCTTAACTGATACTAAAGGAAGCGGGATGTTGAATTCTTATGTTGAAGGATATGAAGAGTACCGTGGTGATTTCGAAAATCGTCAAAATGGTTCTTTAGTTTCAGACCGTGCCGGAGTCGCTGTTGCCTATGGTTTATTCGGCTTAGAAGATCGTGGTCGAATGCTGGTAAATCCTGGAGATGCTGTGTACGAAGGAATGATTATTGGGGAGCATGCTCGTTACAATGATCTTAACGTAAATCCTTGCAAAGCTAAAAAATTAAGTAATATGAGAACGGCTGGTAAGGATGATAACATTCTCCTTACTCCCGTAACTAAGATGAGCTTGGAGCGAGCAATCGAAATGATTCGTGAAGACGAGTTAGTAGAAGTAACTCCAAAGAATGTTCGCTTACGGAAGAAATTCCTTTCACCAAACATGCGAAAAGATCGCTTGTAATTTCAAACGATTGAGGGGGATTGCGACTTTTTACGTAGCTGTTCACGTGCTAGGTAAAAGTCTTTTGCCAAGATGCTCAAAGAAAGCAGATCTAGCTATTTCTTTGTCAAAATCTGAACGATTTTGTCCATTGGTGTGAACGGCTAGTCGTCTCTCCCCCTTCGCTAAAGCTACGGGAGGACAAGCTACCCCCAATTTACTTCGTAAATTGACCCCTTATAGGGGATTTGATCTTTCTTTATAATGACTACCTGAACGCTTACCTTTTTACTTAACTTAATCATTTTGATTTAATTATGAAATCTGTGGCAATCTTCCTTAGAGCTATTGGCTTCATTCTTTCGGCAGGATTGTTTCTAATTTCTGCCTACACCCTTAGTGATTATTATTATTTTAAATTCTTTTCTGTTAAGGCGGAAGGAATTATCACTTCTGTCCAAATTCCGGAAGTGCACTCTCGTTTAGCACAGGCTTCTAATGCCAATCACTCAATAATTAGTGAAGCAGAATATTCTCCTAATTATCAGATTGATTATCAAGATTTAAATCACCAACCACAGAGCGGAGTCTTAGTTGGCCTGATTGGTCAGGCAATCTATAAGTCAGGTGATGTTATTCAGTTTTCCTATCTTCAGAGTAATACTCAAAAACTTAGACAGGTAGAATCCGAAAATCCTTGGCCTACAGTTAGCTTATGTTTATTTATTGCCTGTATCCTCTTAGCGTTCAGCCTGAGATCTGGTTTTAGAAAAAGAGTGAGTTATTAAGCACCAACTATTTGTGGGTAAGATTTAGTAGAAATCATTTGCTCACTACCAACGCAAATCCGTAGCATTTTTCGAAATCTAACAAAGACACTTTCTTGGATATAGGGAATCTTGTATTTTAGACAAAGCGCTTTTACTTCTGGTTGTACTTCTCGATATTTAAGCATTGGAAGATCGGGGAATAGGTGATGTTCAATTTGGTAGTTAAGCCAAATTTGTAAATAGTCCTGCCATTCTTTACCGCAATGATAATTAACTGACGTTAATACCTGGGTTAGATAAAACTGTTCTTTATTATCATAGTGAAATTCATAGCGATGTAAATCGTCCCCGGCATGATTTGGTCCAATAATTAAGAAAGAATGAAAATTGGTAATCATTTCTGCTAGCACCTTATTGATTAATACAAACAGAGCTGCCTGTGGGCTAATTAGTAAAAATAGAGCGGGAATAGCAATAAAGTGGAAAGTGAAATAGGGTAGATAGCATTGTAGCCAAAGTCTTCTAACTTGTACTTTTTGAAAAGAAAGTAGATCACGGAGAGATAAAAACTTTACCTGATCCTTATCGATTCGTTGATACTTCTCATCTAAGCAACTAATTGTATTTAGCGCATAATAGGTGAATTTCCAGCTAATGCAGAAAAAGAACATAAAAATATACTTACACCAGATAGGCAGCGATAATTTTCTTAAGAATTCTGCATTTCTCTCGACAAGGTCTGGATCTTGATGTTCCCCAGTATGGTAATGGTGAAGAATATTATGTTCATAGTCCCAACCACTAGGGTGAATCCAATCAAACCAATCAATAAAACGACGATTCCCTTTGGCAAACCCTTTACTTGTATAGCGAGTTGGGATGTTAGGCACTCGGTCGTAGCCACGGTGCATAATGTGATGTGCCATTAGCCAACGTGTAAATTGTCCTAGGCTTAAAAGAAATGCACTAATCGGGTTAGGAAGAATCCAAGCAGTTAGATAGCCAAAAAAAGTCGCAATCCTTCCGTAGCTTTCCACTTTTTTTAAATGCTGATAATCTTTACTAGAAATTGAAGCGTAAATGCGCTGCTTGATTTCCCCAAGTTCAGCAGTAAAGTTTTTAATATCTTCTTTCGAGAATTGATTGGTAACATCCATTAATGGTGTTTATAAACTTTAAGACTTGAAGGGGCAAGCATAATAGGTGGGTATTTATATGACAAAAATAACTGGAAGATATCTTACTGGACTTAAGGTTGAGTCAACTCATTTAGACTCAGGAAGCAAATTTACCACAGTTGCGCCAAAGGATAATAACGGGGACGGTAGCTCATTTTCCCCCTCAGATACAGTAGCCAGTGCTTTGGCTTCTTGTATGCTAACAATTTGTGGGATTAAAGCCAAGAAGGAAAATCATTCCTTAGCAGGTGCTCATTACGAGATTGAAAAAATTATGCAATCTAATCCACGTCGCATAGGTAAATTAGTGTTAACAATTAATTTACCCTTATCCATCCCAGAGAATGCAAGAGCAGGGTATGAAGATGCCTTAAAAAATTGTCCTGTACATCATAGTTTGCATCCCGATATCGAGCTGGATCTAACTATTAAATACTTATAGCTATACCACCTCGAGCAGACTAATCATCTAATTCTACAGCTGCAGTATTATTAATTAAATAGGTATGATTGATCGGTCCCCATTGATGAGTCGTTTCACAGTAGGCCTTTAAGCTGTAAGTTGGAATATCAAGATACCAGGCATGTAACTTTACCTGATTTTTCTTAATTTTCTTGGCAATAAAATCAACCTCTTTTAATTTATTAATTTGATTCATTACGTGATGTTGCACATTATAGAGCAATGATCTTTTGGGGTTTAGATCTTTATCACCAGAGCCTACTTCTAGCCATTTATAAATCTCTTCGTATCTCTGTAAATTTTTAGGATTGAGAATAGCTTTAACCGCGCCACAATCTGAGTGCCCACAGATTATAATATGTTTAACTTTTAAGATTTCTACAGCAAACTCAATTGAACCAAGGGAGCCACAGTGTCCTTCGTATGGAGAGGTAATAATATTACCAGCATTTCTGACTACAAAAACTTCTCCAGGCTTAGCACCCATCAAAAAATATGGTTCTACACGCGAGTCGGAGCAGGTGATAAGTAATATTTCAGGATTTTGATTATTAGCTAACTTAAATAGTTGCTTCTTCTCTTGGATGCTGAGGTTTCTCTGTAATTTATTATAACGAAGAATTAGCTTTTGAATAATATCCATTACAAATAATCAGGGTGAGATAAAGTTCTAGCTAATATTTTAGAATAGTTTTTTCAAAAGGAAAATGCTTATTTAAAATTTTTGCGGAATAAATAGTTTTTGGAGGTTTCAAGTCATGATTAACTTGAGGCCGAGGAGTAATTTTTCAGTCCTTGATTCCAAACTATTTTAATTAAAAAGAGCATCAGAATAAAGGTTATAATCATTGTCCCAAACATTTGATAATCATGAAAATTAAGTAAAAATCTTACTGGCCCAGAGGCAACCATTAGAATTGGAATTAAATAAAGTAGTAAAAAGCGAATCTTATTTTGAAAAACAAAGTCTGGCCAAAAAACAAATTGCGAAACTTGATAACGTAGATAATTTAAACCGAGACCCTGAACTGTCCAGAATGATAAAAGAGTAATTAGGATTAGCAGAGTAGAAACAAAAACTCCGGCAAAGATGATGACAAATGGTAGTAAGACCCAGCCTAAAAGACTAAGCCCGACATGCCAGGCGGCATAAATTAGAATCCCAACTGGGAACCAAAGAATTAGTAAGGAGCCTGCCGATATATATGTAAAGAAGACTGAGAGGATTTCTGAGGCAGGTTTTAATAATTTAAAATCTAATTGTCCACGTTTTAGATCGTCCTCTGAGAATCTCCAAAGATTTCCGACTACGAAAGTATAGAATAGATCCATGGCGGTTACAGAAAAGGCCCAAAAGAAAATAAATTCCTCACGAGTCCAGCCGCTAATTTCTTTGACATTATTAAATAGTACTTCAATTGTTAATAATTGAGTTCCATAGAAAACAATTTCTTCCAAGACGCCCATAAAGAAGTTTGTTCTGAAGCTAAGTGTTTTGATTAAATTAATCCTTAAGAATTGTTTCCAGAGTTTTATGTTGTGGGTAATGTTCATTTTATTTTTGATTTTCAAGAATTTATCAAAGATAAATAATTTATTTCAATATGTTTCAAGCAATCCGCCTACGCCAAGGCTTCGGCGGGATGATTTTTAATAATTTATCTTTGATAAATTATTAAAAATCACATTCCTGAGGCGGTGTATAGTTTTAGACCTCTTCTCCACAGAAAATTACAGAATAATAAACTTAATAGTGACCAGCTAATTACCGCAATAAAACAGTTGATAATTTCAGTGTTAGTAGCCAGTCCCATTCCAATTTTAACTGGGAAGTAGGTCATAAATGGGAAGGGGGTGAGGTAGAGTATTTTTTGAATAGCGGAAGGGAACATATCAATTGGAAAAATTGCACCAGAGAGTAGGTTAACTAAAGTCACTAAGATAATCCTAAAAGTCCAAGTCTCTTCCAACCAAAAAGCAATTAGGCCTAGGGCAAAACGTAAGAAGAACCACAAGATTGAGACGAAAATACTGACAGATAGAAATAGGATTAGGCCAATTGGTTCGATTTGGATCATTCCAAGAAGTGCAAAGACGATAATCGAAAAAAAAGAAATGACTAATTGGAGAATGCTGAACGCTAAAAAACTAGCAAAATGAAACTTCCAAAAACTAAAAGGATAAATTAAATAAGAGCTAATTCTTCCTAATCTGATATCTTCAGCTAAGCTTCTTTCGCTATATGAGCTAGTCAGTAAAGAAAAGATTAAGATCCAGCACTGGTAACTAAGCATCATTTCCAAAGTAAAACCAGCAATGATTTGTTTGGAATTACTTTGGTAAATTACAGAAAATAAATTGTATTTAATTGCTAGAAATAAAATTGCTGGAATAATAGCAGTTGATAAGAAGTCTAGTTTATAGGCTAAGTATTGATTCCAATTTGTCTTAATTGTGGCGAACCATTTATTTTGTGGCATTTAGGGCATTCTGTTTATTAAGCAGTATCTTCATTACTTTTTCAATTGGTAGTTTCTCCGTTTGAAAATCTTGAATTGGGAAGGCATTAAGGATTTTAATCATTTCGTTATTTAGTTGCTCGATTGGGACTTGAAGTTCAACGCTTAGTCCGTCAGCTTCCCATTCCGGTAGGAATTTTTCCCAGATTGAATCGGCTTGGTTTGGCGCGGATCCAAAGCGCAGAGTCACTAGTTTCTTGTTTCCTAAAATATTTTGAAAATCAGCTAACTCACCATCAAAGTCTTTTCGTCCATCTAAGACTAATACAATTCTTCGGCAGAGGGCTGTGATATCTGCCATGTAGTGAGAGGTTAAGATGATCGTGCAATTACTTTCCGTTTGGTAGTTTTTAAGAAAGTTTCTGATGTTCTCTTGAGCCACAACATCTAGGCCAATTGTTGGTTCATCTAAAAAGATTACTTGAGGGTTATGTAAGAGACAGGCACTTAATTCCATTTTCATTCTTTCGCCAAGGGAAAGTTTGCGAATTGGTGTGTTTAAAATGCTGGATAAATTTAGTTTTGCTGTTAATTCAGCTAAACGTTTCTGGTAGAATTTTGGGTCTAATTCGTAGTATGTTGCTAGCAGATTAAAAGAATCAATTGCTGGGATGTCCCACCAAAGTTGAGATTTTTGTCCCATTACTAGCGCAATGTTTTTTCTAAAATCTAAGGGCCTTGTAAAAGGAGTGTGCCCTAAAACTTCAGCGACTCCAGAACTGGGAGCAATAATTCCAGTTAGCATTTTGATTAATGTAGTTTTTCCAGCACCATTTGGACCAAGTAAACCAACGAACTCACCACGCTGAATTTCTAAATCAAAATCTTGGATGGCAATTTTTGTCTGATAGCTTGGTTTCCAAAGTGATTTAAAGGCGGGAAGAAGGCCAGCTTCTTTCTGGGGAATTAAGAAGTTTTTATTAAGCTTTACTGTTTTAATAATCATGAATCAAATAATCTTGTAGACAGTGCCTTAGACGAAAAAACTTAATTTATTGGTCATTTGTTTTTAGTTAAGCTTTACAGACAAGTTAAGACTAAATATAGTTATACTTAATGAATAATCAACTACCTGTTTCCAACTTATATTTCGGCTTGGGCTTATTCTCCCTAGGACTGGCAATTGTTATTGGTGCATTCGGTGCCCACGGACTAAAAGATATCTTAGATGATTACGGGAAGGATGTCTTCTTTAAAGCTAATTTTTATCACTTTGTAATTGCATTTACAATCTTAATACTTTGCTTAGCACACGTAAGTTACTTAAAGCTAAGTGTCAGTTTATTACTTCTGGCGAGTATTATCTTCTCTGGAAGTTTATATGTGCTAGCAATTACTGGACTTAAGTGGTTAGGAGCAATTACTCCGATCGGAGGAACTATTATGATTCTAGTAATTTTCTTCCAAGCTTACTTAGCCTTTAAAGGTCGATAGTTAACAAGCCCAATTAATATTCTCAATATATTTAATCAGTGATTCTGCTGATTTAAAGCGCTTATGAATTAGATTTTTTCTAAGTCCATTGCAGATTGCTTTAACTTCTGGGGGATGCTTACTGTAGTGCTTGCTACCACCAATCGAATCATAAAAAATTTTAATTAAATCAAATAAATCATCTTTCATATTCTGATGACGAGGATGGCTCCAATTGAAAAAATCAATAAACTTTAAATCAAAACCAAGGCCATATCTTTTGATAATAATATTATCAGCATGTAAATCACCATGGTACTCCTGATAGTTTTGAATTTCAGCAATTCCTAAGGCTAGGGAGTGCAGTAAGTGTAATCCTTGATAAACAGAAAGTCGTTTTCCAGGCTGCTTGTTAAGAAATTCACTTAATGATTCTCCGCTCACAAAATCGGATACGAGCATGACAACTTTTTGCTCCTGAAAGGAGATAATATCATGGCTATGAAAGGGGATTAGGACCTCACAATCCCGAAGTTTATGAAGCTTACGAGCGGCTGCTTTGGAGGTCTTCATTTGCAAGTTCCGGTGAGGAAAGAAGAATTTAGCTCCTCGTTCAATCTTTGTGGAAAGCTCTTTAACCAAATACACTTCTCCCTCCCAGCCACTACCAATTTTATTGGTAATATAGTATTTATCTGCTACCCGTTCACCTGTTTTAAAGTTGAATGATGTGATGGTTTTATTTTGGTTCATGAATTTTCGAATCTTTTTTATTCAAAGTATTAGGGATTAATTTGCTAGGTCAATTTCTCAGCAGATTAGAATACAATAGTTCGACTATTTGATAAAGGTTTTGTGATTATTTTTTATAAAAATATTTAGTGTAAGATTGAAGAATTTGATCGAGAATCTATTTCTTCAAAAACGAATACTAGAATTTTAAGAGATTTGAGACTCAAACACTAACATTCATTTAAGTAATTTACTTTTGACTGTTGAGCAGTAAAGCCTTACTGGTTTGAGAGTACTTTTATTAGCCGTGGTAAGATGAAAAAATATTTTCTGCTTGTTATGCTAGTCTGTAGCTGGCAATTTGTTTGGGCCGAAGTGCCAACTGAAAATGTGCCTACTATTTTGGAAAATACTGTCGCTAGTCCACAGCCCGCAGTTACAGCAACTCCAGTTCCGACTCCAGTAGTCCTGGCGGAAGAAGTTCCTGCGATTACTCCAGAGATTAAAACTTCTACAGTACCGAATGAGGGTAAAGTTGTACCAGTGGAGGCGGAAGAAGGTGCAGGGGAAGAGATTATTAATGAAGAGATCTTGGGGAAATCGGAAGAGACTCTCACTGAAAAGACAAATTCTAATGCTGAGAAATTGAATACTAAACCTACTGAGCGAATTATCTTAGGTTGGGTTGAGCCTATTTCATTAGGTGAAAAGAACTTATCGATTGATTCTAAACTAACTCCGGGGACAGCTGGAAATGCCTTACATGCGGATAATATTGTAATGGTTAAGAAGCCTAATGGTACTAAATGGGTTGATTTTGACGTGACGGACAAGCTTGGTCGTACTGTTCGTTTCCACAAGAAAGTCATTAGTATGAGAGAAAAGACTGATCCCAAGAAGAATCAATATAAAGTTACCTTAGAATTTTGTCTTAACATGCAACATTTTAAATTAGATTTTATGATTAGCGATCGAAGCAATTTTGAACATCCTGCTCGAATTGGAAGAGATAGCCTAGCAGGACATTTTATTGTTGATCCGGGATTAACTAAAACCTCAGTTCCAAGTTGTAAATAATTTCTAAAGATTTTGCTGATGTTTTTAAAAAGATTATTTTTAGCACTAATTTTAACTTGTAGCGCATGTGCGACCACTGAGGTTAATGCACCAAAAGTTCGGAGTATTGGCTGGGTTGAGCGTATTCAGATTTATCCTTTTAATATGCAGCTTGATTCTAAAGTTGATACTGGAGCGGATACCTGTTCTGTTCACGCCGAAGAAATTGAAAATTTTAAAAAAAATAAAAAGGACTATGTGCGATTTAAGATGGTTAATCGCTATGGTCTAACAAAAGAAGTTGAGCGTAAAGTCTTACGTTTAACTAAGATCAAGACTAAGGAAGGTGGTTTTCAGATTAGACCAGTTGTGAATCTAGGTCTTTGTATCGATGATTATATCGAATATGTTGCCTGTAACCTGGTTGACCGCTCTAATTTTGACTATCCAGTACTTGTCGGCCGTAATTACCTAGCAGGACATTTTCTAGTCAATTCTTCAGAGACTTACAAGTCTGAACCAAATTGTGATTTAAGTGAGAAATAATTTAAATGAAAAATAAATTTTTAATTGTGCCTTATCTCTTGTTTGCCATAGCCATTGGCATGCTTGCCTATCGTCACTTTGTATTAAAAGCAAAATTTTTGCCTGTTATTACTAATGATACCTGGAAGCTTGATGTTACTGTGGACGCCGAAGAGTTGGCCTCTGCTAAGGTTATTAAGCTAAATATTCCAAGTAGTTTAACAAAGGCTAAGATTATCCAAGAAGGTTATAGTCAAACAGTTCAAGGCTTAACTGTTTTTGAAAGTAACGGAATTCGAACGTTAGTTTGGTCAAATCGTTCTACTGATAATTCTATACCAGAGAAAGCCTTTAGTTACTCTACAGTATTACAGCAAGGCACGAACGGCATAGAAATCCCAGCAAACTTATCTCAGCTTTCGGTTGATCTTGTTACTGATTATCCGGGTTATGATCCAGAGTTAATAGGGAAGTTTATTAGAGAGATTAAACAGGATAATCATAATTTTGCTTTAGAATTGGGAGAATGCTTTGCCGATAATGAATGTTTAGTAGCAAATACAGGAATTAGTAAATCTCTATCAATGCGCAAAAAAGCAATTCTATTGCTAAATATTCTTCGGCAACAAAATTATCAAGCAGCTGTTGCACGGGGATTTTTCCCTGAGAAGCCAACTAAAGACACCAGCTTTATCTATTGGGTACGGGCAGAAAAAGATCAAAAGGTCTATAACGTTTTTCTAGACTCCGAGATTCGTAGTGGCCAGCAAGTACTTTTTTGGGATTTTTTAGATGAGCTTAATCAAGTCCCTCATTCTGTTAAGATGCAGTATTCAATTCTACCAGATGAAAATTATAATTTTCTTAAGCCTCAAAAAGAAGTTATCCATAGCAAGTTTTTTGATTTAATTTCGCTACATGACTTACCAGCCTCTGTGCAGGTTGTTTATCGCGTTATGTTACTGATTCCACTTGGAGCATTAATTGTTGCCTTTACTCGGATTATTATTGGAGTTTCAGCCTTTGGTACGTTTATGTCGGTCTTAGTAGCTTTATCTTTTAATCAGGTAGGTTTGAAAGTTGGCTTACTGTTGTTACTGATTATGATAGTTGCTGGACTAATGTTCCGTGGACTGATGAGTAAAATGCGCTTGCTTTCGGTTGCTCGAATTTCTTGTACATTAATCTTTGTGATTATGTCGATTGCTGTGATTAGTAAGATTTCATGGAGTTTTAATTTCGTCGAAGGATTTTCAGCAACACTTTTTCCAATTATTGTAATTTCCATGATGATTGAGCGAATGTCGATTATGATTGAAGAGGCTGGGATACGTCCAACTATTAAAAATTTGATCAATACAATTATCATGTCTTCTGTGATCCATTTAGTAATGTCTTTAAAGATTGTGCAGTACTGGAGCTTTAGTTTCTGGGAAATGCATATTGTGACGATGGCACTTTTAATGCTGATTGGAAGGTATAATGGGTATCGTCTAAGCGAATTGTTTCGTTTTCGTAACTTAGTCAATAAATAGGAATCTATGTTCTTTTTAAATACTTTAAGACAATTAAGAGAGGCAGGGATCCTAGGGATTAATCGTCGGAATATCGATTTCATTCAGAAATATAATCGCCGTAGATATTTTCCAAACGTCGACAGTAAACTTAAAAGTAAATTATTGGCGCAACAAGTTGGGATTCCAGTTCCAGAGCTTTATTATGTGATTGAGTCTTATTTTCAGATTAAGAATATTGAGGAAGTTTTAGCTAAGTATTCTAGCTTTGTTGTTAAACCAGAGCATGGCTCTGGTGGTAAAGGAATTGTTGTTTTAAATCAAAAGGATGGGAAGTTCTTTAAGCTTTCGGGCGAGGAAGTTAGTCTTGATAAAATTAAAGAGCATCTGGGAAATACTCTTTCTGGTTTGTATAGCTTAGGTGGGCAACCAGACCGTGCCTTCATCGAGTATAAGGTTGATTTTGATCCGCAGTATAGCAACTTAAGTTTTCAGGGAACTCCTGATTTAAGAATTATTATTCTTAAGGGGCAACCAGTAATGTCAATGATGCGTTTACCAACTCAACAGTCTGGTAATAAAGCTAATTTGCATCAAGGTGCGGTTGGAGTTGGAGTCGATCTGCAAACTGGAATGACTACTTTTGCTATTCAAGGAAGTAGCCTAATTGAGTATCATCCTGATACTAAAGCCAAGCTTTCTGGAATTAAGATTAATGAGTGGGAAAAGATTATTACCTATGCTGAAAAATGCTATGAAGTATTTAAGCTTGGCTACATGGGAGTTGACTTAGTCCTTGATGAAAAGCTAGGTCCACTACTCTTAGAAGCAAACGCCAGACCTGGTCTTTCCATTCAAATCGCCAATCAGTGTGGAATGTTAAAGCGAATTAAAGATTTGAATCTTAGCTACTAATCTCCCTATGGTTATTGGGCCATAAATTATGTGAGCAAAGAGAGTCGTTAATGAATTACTTTTGGCTAGCAACTACAATTTTCAAAAATCCCTTTGGATCTATTCTTTGTAAATTTGTTACAAAAGTTTCTGCTACTGCTCTAGGAACAGTCTCCGATGAGATGGAAACAGAAGTAATTCCGTCTACTTCTGTAATTGTTACTGATTCGCCAAGATCTTTAATTCTTGCGGCTTGTCGCTGAAACGAAGCATGGGCAATTAGTTCTTTGGCAGATTTGGGTTCGTTGCTAGGAGCTGGATCCATATTTACACTAAAATTAAAAGTTATTAGCAATTCTAAATTCTGGGAAAGATATTTAGTCTTTTGTTCCAAAATAAATTTCTTGTAGTCTAGGATTTTTCCGCACATTCTCAGGGGTATCATCCATGACAACCCGTCCCGCATCAAGGACAATTACTCGATCGCAAAAACCATAAATAAAGTTAATATCGTGCTCGATGATTAAGACAGTTTTCTGGCGCTTTTTTAGTTTTTTTATAATCTCCGATATTTCCGCTTTCATTTTAGGGGAGACTCCAGCCGTTGGCTCATCAAGTAAGAATAGTTCGGCACCAAAGGCTAACGTTCTAATAATTTCTAAAAGTCTCATTTGTCCTCCAGAGAGGCTAGCGGCTTTTTCATTAGCCTTTTCATGGAGCTTAACCTTTCGTAAGAAACCCAAAGCTCTGACCTTATTAATTCGATTCTGTCTAGACCAAGGCCAGATAGTTGCCCAAAATGATTGCTTAGTTTCTAGGGCAATCAAAATATTTTCCAGCAAGGATTGTTCTCGAAAGATTCCAAAGTTTTGGAAAACTCTTCCAATCCCGAGTCGCGCACGGTGATAAGGTGCCAAACGAGTTAAATCTATTCCATTTAGAATTAATTTTCCCTCGTTGCTTTGATGAAAACCAGAAATGCTATTAAACAAAGTTGTTTTCCCACTTCCATTTGGTCCAATAATCCCAACAGTCTCACCAGAATTAATCTGGATATCAATTCCTTTTAGGATGTGTAATTTATTTAAAGTTAAGTGTAGCCCTTGTATATCTAACATAGCTTAGATCTTCCTTTGAGTTGGGAATAAAATCCCTTTGTTAATATAAACAGTTGTAAACAAAATAAAAGCGTATAAGAACTGTCGCATTGGCCCTAAAATACTTGAGGGTAAGTCAAAAAATCTTAATCCCTCTGGTAGCAGTACGAGAAAGATTGTGGCAAAGAGTACTCCCCAAAAAGAACCAGGGCGACCGACAATAATAATCGAAAAGACAAACAACATTTCCTGAAGTGAGAAGGATGAGGGATCAATATAGTTAAGATAATATGCAAAGAATGAACCAGCAATCCCTGCAAAGAAGGAGGCGATTGTAAAGCTCCAAAGCCTAACAGCAGTAGAATTAATTGCTAAGGTTTGTGAGGCATGAATAAATTCTGATTGTGCTTTTAGCGCCCGGGAGTATGGTGCTTTAAAGATGAAGTAAAGAATTAAATTTGTAATGACAGCAAAGGAAAAAACAAGGATTAGAAAATTATAATTATCGGAAAAATCAATTGTAATTAATTCCTGGAAGTTTGGAAATTTTGTAAAATTAAAAGAATCAATTTGGGGGCGAGGAATGCCAGGAATACCTAGAACTCCTCTAGTCAGCTCTTTCCAGTTGATTAATAAGGCTGAAATAATAAAGCTAAAGGAGAGTGTCCCGATTGCAAAATAATCTAGGCTAAGCCGCAAGGAAATTGCTCCTAGAATTAGAGATAGGAGGGAAGCTAAAATGGCGCTTGCAAAGATACATATGAAGAAAGAATATTGATAATCAACAGACAAGATTGCCGTTGTATAAGCCCCAATAGCGTAACAGGCAACATGCGCTAAATTAAATAAACCACCAAGCCCAAAATTTAAATTTAGAGCTTGAGCTGAGATTAAATAAATACAGCTCATGATTGCTAAGTGTAAGTAATACTCATTCATATTTTACGCCTTGCGATATGTTCGCCCAAATAAACCTTGAGGACGAATAATTAGAATTACTAAAATAATTAAGAATGCAAAAGCGTCTTTATATCCAGCCGGTAAACTATACCCACCAAAGTCTAAGCCAATACTTAGATTCTCAACCAAGCCTAAAAGAAAAGCTCCAATAATTGTTCCCCAAAGATTTCCCAAGCCTCCCAAGATCATCGCAGCAAAAGCTTTAATCGTATAGGAATTACCCATCAGTGGCTGAAGATTAGTTTCATAGGCCAACATGATCCCGCTAAAAGCTGCTACTAAAGAACCAAAAATAAAGACTCCATAGTAAACATAGTGACTATTAATACCTAAACTTTGACCAGCAGGAGAATTTTCGGAGAGGGCTCGGATTAATCTTCCGGTAACTGTTTTATGAATTACAAAGGCAACGAGCGTGAGTAGGAGCAAGGCACTAGCAATAATAATCATTTGAATTGGAGTAATATAGACACTCCCAATTTCCACACTATTTAATAATTCTCCAGCATCTAAGGATTTAACATTTACTCCAAAACCAATGGACACTAAAGATTCCAGCATAATTGAAAGTGCTAGAGTCGTAACAAAAACTAAAATTGGATTGAAATTTAAAAATGGATTGATAAATACTTTGAAAGTAAAAGCTGCAAAGATTGCGATAAAGATAAAACTGAGTAGGAAAGACAGGTAGAAGTTGATGCCAAAAGTGTTGTTACAGAGGTAATAAGAGTAGGCACCAAGCATTAAAATATGCCCATGGGCAAAGTTTAAAATCCTAAGAAGACCATAAACCAGTGAGATTCCGCAACAAACTAGGGCATAAATACTGCCAGTTATCATTGAATTAATCAGGAGTTGAGGTAAAATATCCATTATTATCAGTATCTTACTATAAACTGATTTTTATACAACTAATTATTCTTAAATAGCATCCAAATATGTAGGAAATGTGCTTAATATGCTGTGCTTAAAATTTCGTACTTAGAGAGCTTCTCTGTTTTAATCCTCAATATTTAATTACTGCGCTTAATGATTGAAGTAACTCGCAAGAAAATTCTAGTGGTGGATGATGAGCAAATGATCCGCGACACACTTTGTCTGCTCTTAAAGAACAGTTTTGAAATTGAAACTTTGAGTTCTGGAGAGGAGCTACTAGGACAGATTATTGAAATTAAACCTGATCTAGTCTTTCTAGATTTAATCCTACCAGGGATGGATGGCTTAGAAACTTTAAAAAAATTAAAAGCAATTGATAATCAAGTTCCAGTTGTTATGTTATCTGGAAGTAATACTGTTAAAAGTGCTGTCACTTCCATGAAGCTAGGCGCGATTGATTATGTCCATAAACCTTTTGATGTGGAAGAGTTAAGTGAATTAATTGCAAATATCTTTTTAATTAAATCCACAGAAAAATCCATCCCGGATCTTAGTAACTGTGAAAATGCCTCTTTGGGTTCATCATTTAAAATTATCGGAGAGTCTCCCGCGATTCTTGCTGTTCTTGATAAAGTCAAATTAATTTCGAATCACAAGACTACGGCTTTAATTTCTGGAGAATCAGGCACTGGTAAAGAATTAATTGCTAGGCAAATCCATAATTTGAGCGCCCAATCTACCGCTCCATTTGTAGCTTTAAATTGCGCAGCTATTCCAGAAAATTTAATCGAAGCTGAACTGTTTGGTTATGAAAAGGGGGCCTTCACCGGAGCCGATCAAGTAAAACTTGGATTGGTTGAGATGGCTGATCAGGGAACTCTTTTCTTAGATGAGATTGGAGAATTGCCTTTAGCTTTACAGGTGAAGCTACTTAGGTTTTTACAGGGGCAAGAATTTTTTCGCTTAGGATCTTCCAAGTCTCGAAAGGTTGATGTGCGGATTATTACTGCCACTAATCAGAATTTAGAAAAAATGGTTGAACAAGGTACATTTCGGCAGGATTTATTTTATCGCATTAATGTTGTTCATTTAGAATTACCTGCGCTTCGTACTCGAGGTAATGACTGGGAATTAATCGCTGATTATTTTCATGAAAAATTTGCTAAAAAATATCAAAAATCTGTACTAAAGTTTTCAGCAGATTGCTGGCAGGTAATTGCAAATTATCCTTGGCCGGGCAATGTTCGTGAATTAGAGAATGTGATGGAAGGTGCTTATGCTCTTAGTAATAGTGCGGTAATCGAAGTTGAACATTTACCAGCAAGGATTAGACCACATCTTGCCAGTAATAAACTGAATACTTCTATTGAAGTTAGTTCCGATAATTTAGATTTATTAGAGGCGGGGCAAGAGTTTGAAAAAACGATGATTGAAAAGGCTCTAAGCAAAACTAATAATGTCCAAACCAAAGCTGCTGATTTACTGGGGATTAGTCGTCGGATTCTAAAGTATAAAATGGATAAACTGGGAATTAAAGTATCATAGCGTCTTACTAAGCCTACTTAAACAAATCGTCTAGTTTTTTCAAGCTATCAGTTGATTGCTTAGATTCTAGGTTGCTATTAGTTTTAAATCGAAAAAACTCACAGCGATTACTTCGTTCTTTATCAGTAACTTTTTCGGCCTGATTTTCAGCACATTGATTGTTAAGAGTGAAGTCATAAAAGCGACAGTTTTTGCAGACATGAAGGTCTTGTCGGCATCCCAAACATGATTCTCGAAAGGAAATCTTTTGATTTTCAGTAACAGCAACTTGACGATTGCATTTGTAACATTGATAATCAATTGTCATATTATTCATAAAGCTAATTCATGCAAATTAATATCAAAACCTATCCTAACGGTCTTACACTGATTTATCAACAAGTTAAAGAAATAAGTTCTGCGGCTTATAATTTAAATTTTGGTACTGGAGTAATCGATGACCCTGAATCTCGAGTCGGTGCAAGCTTAATCTTAAGTGAGCTTACTGGTCGTCAAGTTGCTAAGTATTCTCAACAAGAGCTATCTGACTTATTTGATGGCAATGGTATTTCCCATGGAGAAAGTGCCAAATTAGAAAGGTTTCAGTTTCAGGGTAGTTGCCTTTCAGCAAAGTTGCCTGAAGCGCTTGAGTTACTCTACTTACTGTTTGATCAGCCTGTTTTATCAGAAGAGAGTTTGCCAAAAGTTAAAGAATTATTAATCCAAGAAATACTGAGTTTACAGGATGAACCTTCTAAGTTGGTGGGGAGAGAATTTAATCAAAGATATTTTCCAGCACCTTATAACCGTTCTTTAATGGGTGAGCTTGCTGGAGTAACAGCTACTTCCATCTCTGATCTTGAGCAGGTTTATAAAAACCAATACCAATTATCCAATGCGCTGCTTTCAATTGTTGCTAATCTGGAATTATCAGAAATTGAATCAGCAATTCAGCCATTTATTGCTAGAGTTAAGGTTGCTGATTTTCGAGCAGATCCAGCTTGGCCAGAATTTCCAGCACAGTTTCAAGATCACTTAGATTATGACTCTTCGCAAACTCAAATCTTATTAGCCTATAAAGCTCCAAAGATTAGTTCCCTTGACTATTATCCAATGAGACTAGTTAATGGATTATTATCAGGTGGAATGTTCGGGCGTTTATTTTTAGAAGTTAGAGAGAAGCGGGGACTTTGCTATAGCGTCTATTCTAGTTATACAGCTCATCCCGAGTATGGTCGACTAATTTGTTACTCGGGCACAACGGCAGAACGTGCTAGGGCAACTTTAGATGTGATTCAAGAAGTTCTAACTAGTTTAGTAAATACAATAACTAACCAAGAGTTAGGTCGAGTTAAAACAGATATACTTTCCTCATTGGTAATTTCGCGAGAATCCTCACTTTCCAAAGCAATTAGCTATGCTAATGATTATGAAAACTTTAAATATATTCGTAGCCTGGATGAGATTAAAACTAAGATTACAGAGTTAAGTATTGATGATTTAAATCAATTTTTAGAAAAAAATCCTTTTGAAAATCCATCGATTCTTACTTTAGGAAAGAATAAAATTTAATATCGATCACTTTTAAAATAGTATTTTATGAATATGAATTCTTTATTATCTCATAAGCTTCCCAATGGTTTGCAAATAGTTGGCGAGTATTTACCATCGGCAAACTCTTGTTCTATTGGTGTGATGGTCAATACAGGCTCTCGTGATGAAACAGTCCTAGAAAGTGGGATTTCCCATTTTTTAGAGCATATGCTTTTTAAGGGAACGTTTAAGCGATCAGCCAAAGAAGTGAATGATCGACTGGGAGAATTGGGAGCGCAGGCTAATGCCTATACTTCAGTGGAACACACAACTTACTATGCAACGATTATTCCTGAGTTTCAGTCGGGCTACTTAGAATTGCTCTTAGATATGCTTCAACCAAAGCTAGATTCCGAAGAATTTGATATGGAGAAGAAAGTTATCCTGGAAGAGATTGCTCGCAAGAATGACGATCCTAGTTCTTATTTTTACATGGAAACGGTAGCGGATTATTTTGCTAGTCATCCACTAGGCAACTCTGTCCTTGGATCTGTGGAATCTGTCTCGGCCATTACAGTGGAGCAGATGCGTGATTATTGGGAGCGTCGCTATCAGACTAAGAATATGGTTTTAAGTGTCGCAGGTAAGTTTGACTGGGAACAGTTTTGTCTAGACGCAGAAAAATTGACTAAAGATTGGAAGACTCGTGATACTAGCCGCAATTACCCAGAGCTTGTTTTTAATTCTGTGAAAAAAAACTTTCTTCGCGACAAGTTAAACATGACTCATTTGCTATTTGTGCTTCCTGGCCCATCTGCACAAGACACTGATTATTATCCCGCAAATCTTTGGGCTAATATTATTGGTGATCAAACTGGATCTAAGATTTATTGGGATTTGCTTGAGCCCGGTATTGTAGAGTCATGCTATCTTTGGGTTGATGCCAACGATCAAGCTGGATCTATTTTAGTTTATGCTTCTTGCGATCCTAAAAATATCGATCTTGTTAATGCCAAGCTTAAATCTTATTTGACGGCAGAACTCAATTTTACTGAAAAAGAATTAGAGCGTTCCAAGACAAAACTTGCTAGTCGTTTGGCGATTTCTGCTGAAATGCCATACAACCGCATGATTAACTTATCAGAGAACTTTTTATATCAAGGTCAAACTGAGACTATTCATCAGACAATAGCGAAGGTAAATGCTGTCGGCACTTCTGATATTCAGAAATTTCTGGATGGTCGTGATTTCTCTACTTATGGTGAGTATCGATTGTTAGCGGAAGAGAATTAAGGTTTTGGATTAATCTTTGTGGAAAGTAGCAGGGGATGCCGTGAGTCAGTTAGCTGACTCACAGTCTTCCTACTAACAGCTTAGGTATACTAGTAACTCTCCTCGTCTTCTTCATCTTCAGACTCTTCATCTTCTTCTATGCTATCAAGATCTTCTAGATCTTCATCTAAGAGTAATTCATCATCTTCCTCGGGATCATCTTCTTCCGAGTGATCCTCTTCATCTACATCAAAAACATCAGGATCTATTTCTTGGATAGCTTCCATTAAATGAGCAATAACTGAAGCAATCTCTTCCGTGGAATAGTCTTCGCTATCAATTACACCTTCTAATGCGAGGCGAACCTCGTTAATGATTTCTGATTCGACTTCAGGGCTTTCTTCTTCTAGCTCTTCATCGTCCTCTGTGTGATCTTCTGCAATCTTTGATTGTAGCTCTTGGAATCCTTCCATTAGCATCGCTAACGCTTCCATGATTTTATCTACTGGTTTCGCCATACAATTATTTATTAAAAAGTTTAGTATTACTTAAGTGATCTTATGCAATATTTTGAAATTAAAGAAAAGGGGAAAATTTAAATCCAATTAGCCTTACTGGGTAAGGTTATTTTCTAATCTATATTTATGTTTATCATATTTAGGTTAGCAGTCTTAGTCGTTTTATACTAATCCTTGCTAGTGTGATGCTGAGTGTTAATCCTGAGCTTCAAGAAAGGCGCAATTAATAGTTATTTTGACTTAGTTAGGGTAAAATTTATCTTAATTAAACAGATTTACCCTCTTTTTAAAACCCTTAAACTTAACTATATTAGATAGTAATTCCATAAAAGTTAAAATATGGAATCAAGTAGTCCTGTCATCTCAAGTTGATGACAGGACTGTAAAGGTTTTTTAGCAGTTAAAAGGTAAGAATATGGCTAGTCGTAAAAAGGCAAAAGCTGAGGTTGTCATTCCTGAAAATAACAAAGGTTTTGGGGATTTTATCGCCATCGTTTTGTTTGCCACTGGCATCTTCTCCATGGTTTCGTTCCTTTCACTTCAATATTACATTGCCACAATCCCCCTGGATTCTACATTACAACAGTCCTCAGAGAATAATTTAATGGGACCATTAGGGCACTACTTCTCCGTATTAATTAATGGTGCTTTTGGTTGGTCGGCTCTTTTTTTTCCAATTAGTTGTTTTCTACTAGCAACATATAACGCTTTCTACCGTGATCAAGATTTTTCTTGGTATTTTAAACCAAGTAGTATCTTCTCATTAATCCTAGCTGGATTGTTAGTAGCTGGTCTAAATTTTACTTATTTTCAAGATGTTGGCGGTGGTGAAATTGGGGCTTTGATTTCTAATCCATTAATTCGCTATTTTAATTTTGGAGGCGCGGTTCTTGTTCAGAGCAGTTTAGCTGTTCTGATTATTGCTCACCTTAGTCGCTTAACAATTGCTGAAATCTTAGGTTTTGGGACTAGATTATTTACAGTTGCCAGTAAATTTCTTTTTTGGGAGTTACCTAAGTATGCTTGTGAATTTATCGGAAGCATCTGGCAGGATTTTGTTAGCTACCGAGAAGAGCGCCGAGAGCTTGCTGTCGCTGGAAATTTTGCGATTGATATTGAAATTCCCGAGCCTAAAAAGACACGTGCTCCTAAGAAGAATGAGTTCATTATTGAAAAACCAGTTACTGAGCCTAAAAAGGCTTCTCGTAAACAGATCGAAACTGAAATTGTAGAAGAAGAGGATGAGGAGTACGAAGAAGATACTAGAGAAGTCATTGTTCGCCGTCGAGATATTCAGGGAGTAAGTAAGCAACTGAAAAAAAGAAAGCGCCCAGTCTTTGATAGTTATTGTCCACCAGATTTTGATATCTTAACACCGGGGGATAGTTCTGGTGGAATGGAAGATGATCAATTGTTAATTCAGATGTCTGAGTTGATTGAAGAGAAACTTTCAGATTTTAATATTTTAGGAAAAGTAACTGAAGTTCATCCAGGGCCGGTGATTACCATGTTTGAGTTTGAACCTGCGGCTGGAGTTAAGGTAGGTAAGATTGCTTCCTTGCAGGACGATCTAGCAATGAGCTTAAAAGCTAGCGCTATTCGTATTATTGCTCCAATCCCCAATAAGGGGACTGTTGGAATTGAAGTTCCTAATATTCATCGAGACATTGTTCGCCTCCGAGAAGTTTTTGAGTCACCTGATTTCTTACAAGAAGAGAAAGATTTAAGTATTGCACTTGGTAAAGATATTTATGGAGAGCCTGTCGTAGTTGACGTTGCTAGTATGCCACACTTATTACTTGCTGGAGCGACTGGGGCTGGTAAATCAGTTTGTATTAATACTATTTTACTAAGTTTATTATTTCGTTCTTCGCCCGAAGACTTAGGCTTAATTTTAATTGATCCAAAAATCCTGGAGCTTAGTGTTTATGATGGAATTCCACATTTAAGAGCTCCGGTTGTAACAGTTCCAAAGCAAGCTAAGGCAGTCTTAGAGTGGGCTGTTAAAGAGATGAATAGCCGTTATCGAATGATGCAAAAACACGGCGTTCGTAATATTGATGGTTATAATCGGATGGTTCGTGGACTAGATGATCAAAATTCTTCTCCTAAGAAAAAAATCCCGGGAGTTATTAGCTTACAAGCCGAGCAAGTGATCGCACTTGGGAATACCGATCTCGATCTTAATGATACGTCTAGCGAAGTTGCTGAAGTTTCTATTTCAGAAGAGCTCCAGACTCTTCCGAAGATTGTAATCGTAATTGATGAAATGGCTGATTTAATGTTATCAGTCGGTCGTGATATTGAAGATCTTGTGGCACGCTTAGCTCAGAAAGCTCGGGCCGCAGGGATTCATATGATTCTTGCGACTCAAAGACCTTCTGTTGATGTAATTACTGGTTTGATTAAAGCCAATTTCCCGGCTCGAATTTCTTTTCGTGTTACTAGCCGCATTGACTCTAGGACAATCTTAGATTCAATGGGCGCAGAAAGATTGCTAGGCAAGGGCGATATGTTAATGATGATGCCTGGGGCTCACCATTTAAAAAGGGTTCATGGAGCTTTCGTTTCGGATCAAGAAGTAAATAATGTAATTGCTAAATTAAAAGAAGGTTCCAAGCCACAGTATGACGAAGAAATCATGGACTATTGTGCTAGAGCAATGGAGGAAGATAAAAAGTCTGATGAGAAGGGGAATGAGTTAGACTATGATGAGCTGTATGATCAGGTTCTAGAATTTGTAGTCGAGAAGGGGCAAGCTTCTACCTCAATGATTCAACGTAATTACCGAATCGGTTATAACCGAGCAGCTAGGATTATGGACTCTTTAGAGCGGGACGGTGTTATTGGACCAATGGATGGTGCTAAGCCTAGAGAGGTTTTGATGAAAATGGATGATGCTGGGTTTAGCCGCTAACTAGTTTTTAGATACACTCTTAAACGATGGGCGATAATCAGTGGATTGTTATACTCTGAACTTCACTAATTGAGATTTTAGTGCCAGTAGTAATCAAGCTGGCTTAGATTTGTTTCTAAAAGTCCTTTAAGTTCTTCTTGAATAATCTAATAAGTTAAGTTTACTATGTACAATTAGTATACCTCAAATAAATTCCTTTTAACATCAATTTTTCTATGTTGATTTATATTTTGAGTCTCATTGGAGTTTCGGTCTTTGCAGTAAGCGGAGCATTAGCAGCTGGTAATAAAAATTATGATTGGATTGGAGTTTTTGCAATTGCATTTGTAACTGCTGTAGGTGGAGGAACCTTAAGAGACTTATTGCTTAACAGATCGGCAGTTTTTTGGGTGGCGGATCCTAACTATCTTTGGACTGTATTAATATCAACAGTCTTAATTTTAATTTATGCCAAATATTTTCAGCCACCATTTAATCTTTTATTATCTGCTGATGCCTTTGGGTTGGCCTTATTCTCAATTTCTGGAGCACAAATCGCTGAACAATATTCTTCGGCTGGGATTGTTATTGTACTAATGGGAGTAATCACTGGAGCTGTCGGTGGTGTAATAAGGGATGTCTTAACTCAGGAAGCGCCACTTGTTTTTAGCCCCAAAGAAAATCTTTATTCATCAGCTGCTATGATCGGTATTATTTGTTATCTCTTTAGCAAAACTCTGGGAGTGGGTGGAACAACCGCGAGTTTAATTGGTATTGCTGTAATACTCTTGGTTCGTTTTTCGGCAATTATTTGGCAGATTCGTCTACCTGCTTTTAATCCACGCAAATCATAAGATGAGATTAACTATAAAAATACTTGTTATTGCTATCGCCACCCTAGCAACTTCCTGTGGACCTACTTATCAAACTACCTACTCATATTCTCCACCTGAGGATGCTTTAGCGAGTATCTGTATTAATCAATGTGTAAGTATTCAACAACAGTGTGTCAGCGAGCAGGAACAACTTTATCAAAACTGTGAAAATAGAGCGGCTTTAAATTATAATAAACCCAGCGTCCTTCATTTTTGAAAAAAATGACGAGCGGAGGGTTAATTTGCAAATCATCCAAACGTTACGCTTATAATTATTCTAAAAAGCGCTTGGATTGTGTAGCTAACTGTTATTGTTCAAAACCTTACTGCCCAAATGCGAATATTCAAGGTTGCACGCAAAGACATAATTCATGCTACCTTAGTTGTGGAGGAGCGATAGTGTCAACAACTCAATGTAGCAGCAATTGTGATCAGGCCGAACTGCCCAAAACCGAAATTTTACGAGGTGCAAAAATTCCGAGTAAATAAGTTAGGTACTAGGGGATATTGAAAATTACCGTCAAGCTTATTCCATGTAAATAAACTTTCCTGAATAATCTTCTAAAAATTAAGTAATAAAGTGACAGGTAATTCCTGTTGACTGTGCTCTGATAAAATTTTGGATATCATCTAAGTTTAAGTTAGGCATTATATGTCGAACACGGAATTGAATCTCTGATGAATTCCCTGTTGAAAAACCAATACAGGCATAGTGCTGCTCAGAGTTATATGCCACTCCAATTTTATCTAACTCTTCCTCTAAGCTTAAAGCGATTAAGGCATGCGATGAGTTATTAAATCTAATAATAACGACACCCTCTACCTGACTTACTAAAAATGCCTGTGTCTTATTTTCTAGATAAGGTCCGATAAATAGGAATACTTTTTAGTTTATCAACGATAGCTGTATTCTTAGCTTTTTCAGAAAACATATTCATATTTCGTCTCTAGTAATGCTCAAAGCTTTTGCCTGGATCTCAGCAAATCTTGATCGAAGCCTGCAAAAAATCGTCAATTTGAATCGGGCAATTTTGCAAGATAAAGCAATTCAAAATCATTAAAGTTAAAATTGTAACATAGCATCAACTCAGTCAAATTACCGTTAAAGAGATCTTAAGATTTAGATAAAAAAAATGCTCATAGTCCCGAAGAACTATGAGCATTTTATTAGTTAGTGGTAACTAGATTAATATCTAGAATTTCCACCACGGTCACCACCGCGACCGCCACCGCCACCGCCGCGAGAACCGCCACGGTCTCCGCCACGATCGCCGCCACGGCCACCGCCGCCGCCAGAACCGCCACCACGGTAACCACCGCCGCCACCGCGACTGTCGCCACCACGGCCACCACCACCACCGCCACCGAATGAGCGACGAGGACGGTTTTCACCTTCTTCACGAGGACGAGCTTCGTTTACTGTAATGTTACGGCCTTCAACTTCTACACCGTTCATAGCTTCGATTGCTGCTTCCATTTGGTCATCAGGAACTTCAACAAATCCAAAACCGCGAGAGCGATCTGAGAATTTATCTACGATGACGTTAGCTGAAGAGGGATTGAACTCTTCGAACAAGTCTCTAAGTTGATCCGAGTCAACTGAATGAGGCAAGTTTCCAATAAATAGTTTTTTCATAATTACTTTTAATTAAATGTTAGACTCTATACGATTCTATATCTTGAGAAAAATTCGATATTTATTGGAATTTCCTAGGATCCTGACTAAGCCTGAATGTAATTGATACCAGAGATAAAAGATCTATTCTGATGACTGACATTTGTAGCGAATAAGGGACTGATAAAGAACAGTAAAAAGTGTTTCTATGGACAAGTATACTATTAACTAATTCAGTAGTCAATTTACTGAATATTAATAGTAAGATAGTAGTCTTAGGAAATGTTTCTATTGGATAAACTGGGGTAGTTTACTTCGCTGAACCAAGTAGCTATCTTTGCTAATAACTGGTTAATTTCATTAAAATAGCTAGTTCAATGCGTACTTTTGATAGTTTTAGAGAAATTACCTATATATCCTAAGGGAGTCTTTTACATAGACTCTTTTCTTTACCTTATTTACCGGAACTTACGTTTGAAAATATTTAATTTGATCTTTGCCGTTCTTTTAGCAAATCTGACTTATGCTGAGTCATTTATTTGTAATAAAGACGTAACGGATGGCAATTCTCGCTTGGAATCCCTACAGAAATCCTATCAAAATGTTTTGACTTTAGAGGCAGACTTTACTCAAAGATCCTATCTTTCCGCATTACAAGTAGAAGAGCAAAGCTCTGGTCGTTTGTGGCTGGAAAAACCAGGCCTGATGAAATGGCATTACCAGCAACCAGAGGAGTATTATTATTTAATTAAAGAGCAAACATTTACCCAATACTTGCCACTTGATCAGCAGGTCACTATTAACAATTTCGGAGAAGTGACTTTGTCTGATTTACCAACAAGTTTTCTAATGGGGCTAGGTGAACTTAAGCAGGACTTTAACTTGGATCGAGCTTGTTGGAATTCAAATCAAGAAATTATCTTATCCATGTCACCTAAGGAACGGAAGACACAAGATGCCGGACTTTCCAAGTTGAACCTATTGGTGAAAAAAACAGATTCTTCTTTGATCGGAGCACAGATTATAGATTTGACGGATAATGTCACAGAGATTAAATTATCTGAGTTGAAGATTAATCAAGATTTTAAAGCTAGCATCTTCACATTAAATTACCCTAACGATACTTTCATTAATGACAACCGAGCAAAATAAAAAATTTCCTAGAATTGGTATTTTTATTATCAATTATAATGCTGTAAATTTGTTAACAAAAACTATCTCTCGTATTCCGAAGGAGCTTTACGATCAAGTAGAAGAGATTTATGTGATCGATGATTGCAGTAAGGATAATTCCTATTACGCGGCCTTAGGATATAAATTAGAGCATCAAATAGATAAGTTAACGGTGATGCGAAATGAGACTAATCAGGGTTACGGTGGAAATCAGAAGAAGGGTTATCAGTATGCCATTGATCGTGGCCTTGATATTGTAGCCTTAGTTCATGGAGATGGGCAGTATGCTCCTGAGGTGTTAGGAGATCTTTTGGAACCATTAATCAAAAAGCAAGCTGCCGCAGTTTTTGGTTCTCGAATGTCAACTGCTGGTGCGGCGCTTAAGGGTGGCATGCCTTATTATAAGTATGTTGGAAATAAGATTTTAACCAACATTCAAAATAAACTATCCGGTTTAAATTTAAGTGAATATCATTCGGGTTATCGTCTATATTCAGTCGATGCCTTGAAACAAATCCCGTTTAATGGTTTTACTAATAACTGGCATTTTGATACTCAAATTTTATTATCGATTGCTGAGCGAGACCTGTTAATTAAAGAGCTACCGATTCCTACCTATTATGGAGATGAGATCTGTCACGTTAATGGTATTCCTTATGCTTTAAACTGTATAAAAACCACTTATCGTTTTTATAAAAACCGTCAAGCAGGCAAATTAACTTACCCAAACTAATCTGCATTATTCCACGTTGCCGCGCTTTTTCTGTTGCCTAATATCCCAAGCTTATTTAAGCTAATGTTTTGATTCAATTAAGAAGGATTTATCAGACGTGAATAATTATAATCTTGAAATTTTAAATCCTGCGGATTTTGATCCTGCAGTAGCTGATGAAATCATTGCTGCGATGAATGATTGTATTAGTGAAAAAGATGTTTGCAATTTAGTTTTAGCTGGGGGCAAGACTCCGGCTGGTATTTATCGTTTGCTATCAAGGCCTCCTCGGTCTCAAAGTGTGGATTGGTCGAAGGTTCGTATCTTTTGGAGTGATGAACGGTTTGTTCCACTAGAAAGTCATAGTAGTAATTTTAATTTGGTTTCGGAAACTTTATTGACTAATGTAAAGATTCCTGGCGCAAATATTTTTTCATTTAATACCAGTCTTGCTTCGGCTCGCGAAGTTGCAGAAGACTTTTCTAAGCGAGCGCGTGAACTATTTGCTTTGTCGGCAGGAGAGTTACCAGTCTTTGATATCGTATTATTAGGTGTGGGCGAAGACGGCCATACTGCTTCTATTTTCCCAGGGGATCCTGTTGCTCAATCTGCGAAGGAGATTGCTATTGCCGTGGATAATGGCACAGAGATTAAGGATCGTATCAGTTTAACCTTGGGGACATTAAGTCAGAGCCAAAGAATTTATTTTATTGTTCGAGGGAAGAACAAGGCGGATATTGTGAAAGAAGTTTTGCAGAAAGATAATTATCCAGCATCTTTCTTTAAACAGTCCTCGGCTAAAGTAACCTGGTTTTTGGATGCCGAAGCGGCCTCTGATTTACCTTAAAAATTATCATTCATGAAAAAATTATCATTCCTTATTATCTTATTTGTTAGCTTTAACTGCTTTGCTTCTGATAATCCTGAGGCTCGAGTGGAAGCGATGATCACCCGTGTTAAGCAAGAAAAATCAATGCAACCAACATTAGACTTTGTACATTGGGAAACTGCTTTTAAGGAGCTTGGCGCAGAAGAAAAAAAAATGTTTGGTGTGACATCTCCCGATGAATTGAAGTTAAAGCTTTCTGGGTTCTTAAGAGATCCTAGTTTGTTTATTAAGCAACAATTAAAGATTCAATTAGGTGCTCAAAATTTACCGCCAGAGCAAATGCAGATGTTTGAGTCAATTATGGAATCACAAATTTCTGGAATCAAACAACAGATGGATTCAGAGATTAGTCGTTTGATTAATTCTCAGCATGTAATTCATGGTAGTAACATTATTGGAAATCTAGCCACTGTCGACGTGGAATTTATTTCACCAACAGCGACTAGTCGTGATAATCTTAATCTGCATTTAGTTGACGATCAGTGGTGGATCTCTTTAAAGGAATTACAAAATAAAAGTAGTCTGGGCGCTGGAAATGCGTTAGCTAAATAGATTTCACAAAGAAAATATTCTTTATTTTGATCACTAAATTTCAAGCTGTTTTATGAAAGTTGCAATCATCTCCTCAGGAAGTAAGGCAAACTGTGCCTATATAGAACATGATGGGGAAGCAATTTTAATTGATTGTGGACTTACTGCCAAAGAGTGTCGCCGAAGATTAGATGAACTTAAAATTGATGCCTGTAAAATAAAAGCAATCCTTCTAACACATGAACACAGTGATCATTTACGTGGAGTCTCTGTACTTAGTCGGCAGTTATCTGTTCCAGTTTTTGCTAATCTTAGTACAGGCAAGTTTGTCCAAAATGTATATGCCCTAGAAAATTTTATGACTGGAGAAGATTTTCAGTATAAAAATTTTGAAATTTATCCTTTTAGTGTCGTTCATGATGCGGTGGATCCTGTTGGATTCTCAATTATTGCTGGTAACTCCAAATATACTCAAGCGACAGATTTGGGAAGAGTCACGAATATTGTTAAGCAGGCCGCTAAAGACAGTGATTTTTTATTACTAGAATCTAATTATGATCAGCAGATGCTTCAAGATTGTCAGTATCCCTGGCAATTAAAACAAAGAATTAGTTCTGCTCATGGACATTTGAGCAATGAGGATGCTTCATTGTTTTTATCCGAATTACAGGCTCCTAACCTAAAGCACGTTGTTTTAGGTCATTTAAGTGAAAATAGTAATCAGCCTAATTTGGCAATAAAAGCCGCCTCTGAGTTTAATGATTTAGGCAAGTATCATAGTTTCTTGTGTGGAACGATTGCTAATAGCCTAGATTTAGTCACTTTTTAGCAGAAGCTAATTACTCTATAATCGCATCTATAAACTAATTAATTGCTTTTTATATCTTTACGTATGAATTCTAGTTTGGATAAAACTACCTTAACCAGCAGTCCGATTCATCTCAGTCGTTTTGATTTAATTAAAACTTTGGGAGAAGGAGCTGTTGGAGCTGTCTATCTAGTCCGTGACCGAGAACGAGGCAATCAAGAAGTTGCTCTTAAGACTTTAGTCAATGAAATTGATTTAGATGAAAATACCTATCAACGTTTCCGTCAGGAAATAAAAATCTTACAAGAGCTGGATCATCCTAATGTGATTAAAGCCTATGATATAATCGAGAGTGATAGCTATCTATCTTACACCATGGAATATATTAATGGTTCTGATTTAGGTCAGATCTATACTAATCATAGCTTTAGTGAAATTGAAGTGGAGAGCATTGTTGCTCAGTTATTATCAGCTTTATCTGCTTTGCATAATAAAGGAATTTGGCACCGAGATATTAAGTTAGAAAATATCATGCTGACCAAGGAAGGAGTGGTTAAATTAGCGGATTTAGGTTTAGTGAAAAATGAATTTAATAAATCCTTTACTAGAACAGGAGTTTTACTAGGCACTGCCCAGTATATGCCACCAGAGTATGTGAAAGAGTCCCAATATGATGCCCGTGGGGATATCTATGCTGTGGGTGTGGTTCTTTTTGAAATGTTATCAAATAAAAGAAGATTTCCGAATCTGCCAGGTAATAAAATTGTGGAAAAGCTTTTTAGTTGCGGATTTAAAATACCCGAAGATGATCTGCTCACCTTCAGTGATAAACAAAAATACATTATTACTAAGGCAACTAACCCCAATATTTTACAGCGCTATCAGACAGCTGAGGAGATGATTATTGATTTGGAAAGTAAAGATCTTGGAGATAAGTTAAAGGACTCTAAGATTACTGGTACTCAAGTAAAATCAACAGTTAATTTTCAGCATTTGCAGGGTTTGAAAAAGAAAAAAAATAAATCTTCGCTGAAGTATGTGCTGATTAGTTTAGTCTCGCTGTTAGTAATTATTGTTTTTGTGTTGCTTTCTTTAAAATAGCCGAAATTCTCTTGGTTGTTTAGGTAATCCGAGCTAGGTAGTGTCCAATAATACTCGCCCATGGAAGTAAGGCACAGGTGTAGTAAATACCTAGAGCAAAAACAAAGAAGGGGCGAATTAATCTCATTTTGTTAGATTGAAAAGTAAGAAACAAGATTGCTAAGATTGCTAAACTTTTAGCAATAATAATGGAACCTACTGGGCCAAAAAGATAAATTGCCTCTCGGATGAAAGCATTTCCTTCTGAATGATTTCCCAGAAACCCAAGTCCTAGTAGGGTAAAGAAACCATCAACGATTTGACTAAACATTAGTAAGGTCGCAATTATAATAATCTCATTATTAACTGCAGATAATTTAGGAAATAGGATAAAAAAGTGTTGGTTATTAACAGAAAAATGATTAAACTTCGGAGAGGTTCTGTTACAAAATTTATTAGCTGAGGAAGCACTGGTGACTAACTGATTCATTGTGTTTAACCCTTTTATTTAACCTTACCTTACTCTGACGTTGTTTAGTACCAATCATGACTAATTGATAAAATGCTTCTATGAATTTACAAACACCCAGTGATTCTGCTCATCCTCAAGCTGAAATTAGTTGCTTTGATTTTCTAAAGGCAATTGATTTTGATAGATTTAAAGCGGGCAAAGTGGCTTTTTTGGCGGAAGGCGTGGATTTAGTGGCACAATATCTACCTGAAAACGGCGCTGTCTTTTCTCCTAGGCCAGCCTTATTGCCCTTAAACTTAGAAGTTCGAGTTGAGGAACGCCAAACATTAGTTCTAGATATTGGTGGTACAAGCACCAAGGCTGCGATTCGTTATGTCAAAGACAATCAATATCATTGGAAAAGTTTATTTGAAATTAAGAATGTCGATCTACAGTTATCATGCAAAAATCCGAGACAGGCTAGCTTTTCAGATTATTGCCATGTTCTGGCTGATGAAATTTCCAGTAAATTAGGCGATTTAAACCTAAAAAAAGAGTTTGCTCTAGGGGTTGTTTGGTCTAATGGCTTAGAAAATTATTTTCTAGCAGAAAGCTGGGGAATCGGAGCAAGGGTTTTTAACCGCAAAAACTATGCCAAAAATGAATGGTTTATTCAAAATCTAAAAGAAGCGGAAGATCTGACACCAAGCTTTTTATCTGCTTTTGAGGGAAAGGGCTTAGCTATCGATCAATTTGTTATTACTAATGATACTCCGGCTACACTTAAAGCTCAAATTGGCGCACAAGCAGGGATGGTTTTATCTACGGGATTAAATATTACTGTTTTACTAAAGCCACAGATTTTAGGTATTGAATCGGCAGAGCCATTTATTATCTGCAATTCGGAAATTGGTAATAGTGTCTTAGTTGGAAAACATTTTGCAACTGAGGCCGATTTACTGCCGGCTGGGAAAGCTGATACAATTGAGCATTTTGCCAGTGGTAAATATTTCCCGATTCTATTTCAAAGTTATCTCTTAGCCGCCGCAAAATTTGGATGTAAAAGCTTGCAATCATTGGCTGAATATTTAGAGAAAATCCCTGATAGTCTTAGCTTAATTCGTAGTCGAGATCTAAAGGATATAGTTAACGGAACTAATGAATATTTGGATGATTCTCCATTGAAGGACTATCTCTTAGAACCTAAAACTAAACAAGCTTTGGCTGAAATTGCCATGTCCTTAATTGAAAGATCTGCGACTATTGGCGCGATGCTTGGCGCAATCTCAGTGGCAAATATTTTAGATGTTTATCCGCGACCATTGATTGCTTTTGATAGTCGCTTAGCAAGAGAGATGCCTATTTTCTGGGAAGTTTATCAACAAGAATTAAGTAGTTGCTTACCGGAAGCCAGAGCTATGCTACTCGCACCAATAAAAATATCGGAGAGCCAAGAAATATCTGTACCAACTCAAGGCTTAGCGAACACACTTGATTCATTAAAAGTTTAGCAGCTTTGGAGTTGATTACTTACTGACTAATTTCCAAAGGTCTAGAACTTCGCCAACAGTCCAAGCCTGCGCTGGACAACCACGTGATTTATGGGGAGAGTCCCCATCAAAGATTTCTGAAAGGCTAGCTATTCCTGCTACCTCTAGATTAGTACAAAGTTCTTCCAGGATATTTTTCAGCTCTATTTTTTTCTCAGCGCCATATGTATTTAAGATTGCCCGACAGTAGGGGCCAATTAACCATCCCCAAACAGTTCCTTGGTGGTAGCTGGCATCACGACTAACTACATCACCAAAATATGCACCACGATAATTTAAGTCCTCGGGAGAAAGAGTTCTTAGGCCATAGGGTGTTAGTAGTTTATTCTTTACCACGATTAGAATCTTCTTTGCTAAATCCGTCTTAACTGGGGAAAAATCTAAACTAATGGCAATGACTTGATTAGGGCGAAGGCTAGCATCTTTAAGATCCTCGCGAACAACATCATACAAATATTGTCCATGCTCAAACCAGAAAGTAGGGATAAAGTTTTTTTCAAAAAGCTCGGCATTTAGTTGATAGCTTTTGGCTAACTTGGAATCACCTAGCTTGCGCTCCAACAGTTCGGCAATCTTTAAAGCATTATACCAAAGGGCATTTATTTCCACTGCCTTGCCAAAACGAGGGGTAACAACCCACTCTCCAACCTTGGCATCCATCCAAGTTAATTGGGAACTTGGATTACCTGAATTTAAAAGTCCATCAGTATCTAATTTTATATTGTTAATTGTACCTAAGCTGAAGGCTTCAATAATCTGGCGGATGATTAATAAGGCATTTTGCTTGATCCATTTTTTATCACCAGTATTTTTATAAATTTGATAAATGGCGTTGATATACCAAAGAGAGGCATCAACAGAGTTGTATTCAACTTCTTGATTCTCTTTAATACGGTTTGGAATTAATCCATACTTCATTTTACTAGCAAAGTAGTTTAGTACTAATTTTGCATCATTGCTTCGTCCTGAGGCTAGGCATAGGCCAGGGAGAGCAATCATGGCATCTCGTCCCCAGTCTGTGAACCACGGATATCCCGCTAGGATTGTTCGGCTCTGATTCTCAGGTTCTGATTTAGGGTGGACTAAAAATTGATCTGCTGCTTGGATTAGCTTGGCTCCCAGAGAATCGTTAACCTTAGAAATCTTAATTAATTTTTTTAATCGATCTGCTTGATTTTGAATTAATAATTCAGGAGCAAGATTTAATTGATTATATGTATCGGAGTAGATCAAAGATGCTTTCTGATCTTTAAATTCTAAGTTCCAGTAACCAAAGCTACAAAGATCTTCTAAGAAGTCATAGCCTCGATTATCTTCATGATAATATTTTAGATTTTCAATCCATCTCGGTTGGTACTGAAATTGGCCTAAAGAGACTTTTGTAATAATTTCTGGGAGATTTGCTTTGGGCTGAATAGTTAGCGTTTGCTCTTCTAGCTGATAATCAAAATTTATTGACTCACTTTTTTTCTGTAGCTTATGATAGGAACGGGCAGCGATTAGTGGCTCCACCTGTAACTTAATTGCCTCAGGCGTATTACTACTGATTATTTGGTAATTAATTAAGGTTGTGTTCTGATTTTGAATCATCAAGACTGTCTTGCTTAATTTAATTTGATGCTCTTGGTTATTTATTTCATATATAAATGTGGCAAATGGGGACTTTTGAAACTCTTTTAAATATTGAAAGCCATGAGGAGCTACGGCATCATTAAAATTAATTGTGGATAGATTGTAGGAGGAATTTCCAACTAAAAGAATCTCCAATTGGTTGGCAACTAACACGCTTCGCTCTCCTAATTGCTCAGTGGCAGCGACTAATAGTCCGTGATAACGTCGAGTACTGGTGCCTAAGATTGTCGACCCCGACCAACCTCCAATTCCATTGGTTTCTAACCATTCTAGTTGAATACTTTTTTGGTAATCAGCAATGTTGGCAATTTGATAATTTATTTCTGGTAATTTTTTTCTGAAAAACACTTTATTATTTTATTGGGTTTTGAATTAAATCTGCAATTAAACTAGTCCAACCTGTTTGATGACTGGCTCCTAATCCTTTGCCACATTCTCCATGAAAATACTCAAAGAACAAGAGCTGTTCGTTAAAATCAGGATTATTTTGGATTTTTTCATGTAAATTATAGATTGGTCGATGATTATTTTCGTTCTTTTTGAAAAGCTTAATTAAGCGATCGCTTAAAAATTGAGCAATCTCTTTTAGCGTCATAAATTGACCAGATCCAGTTGGGCATTCAATTAAAAAATCATCGGAGTAATAAGAATGAAAGCGTTGTAATGCCTCAATTATTAAATAGTTCATTGGTAGCCAAATTGGCCCACGCCAATTGGAATTTCCTCCAAACATCTGATTTTCAGATTCTCCCGGCTGATAGTTTAGATTAAACTCATGACCATCAATATTCATCTTAAACGGATGAGCCTCGTGAAATTTTGACATGGCTCGAATACCATACTCTGATAAGAATTCTTCGGGATCTAACATGCGACTTAATAGTTTCTTCATTCGATGTCCACGAAGTAGGGAGAGAAGTTTACTGGAGCCTTTCCCCGGTTCATTCCAGCGAGAGACTAGATTGGCAAGCTCTGGGCGATTCTCAAAAAACCAATTCATTTCCAGGCGAAACTTGGGAACTAAATCTAAAAGCTCTTGATCTAAAACTTCTACAGCGAAAAGGGGAATTAGTCCTACAATGGAACGGACCTTTAGTGGTTTAACTTCACCATTTGGGAGATTTAGAGCATCATAATAAAACTTATCCTCCTCATCCCAAAGTCCAATCTTTTTCCCCGCCATGTTAGTCATCGCTTCCGAAATTAATAGAAAGTGATGGAAGAATTTCCCTGCGACTTCTTCATAATTATTATTATGACTAGCAAGTTCAATAGCAATGCGCATTAGGTTAAGTGAATACATTGCCATCCAGCTAGTGGCATCAGCTTGACTTAAAGAACCTCCCGTTGGCAGTGGGGCACTACGATCAAAAACGGCAATATTATCTAATCCTAGAAAACCTCCATCAAACAGATTGTGTCCCGAGGAGTCTCGTCGGTTAACCCACCACATGAAATTAATGACTAAACGATGAAAGATTTTTTCTAAAAAATCTAGGTCTCCTTTTTTGAGATGATTTAATCTTTGATCGTTTTGATAAATTTTCCAGGCAGCCCAAGCATGAACGGGAGGATTCACGTCATTAAAACTCCACTCAAATGCTGGAAGTTGGCCATTGGGATGCATATAAAAATCATTGGTGATTAGTAGCATTTGTTTTTTGGCAAAATCTGGATCTACCAAACTTAATGGAACAGCATGAAAGGCTAGGTCCCAAGCAGCATACCAAGGATACTCCCACTTATCAGGCATAGAAATAATGTCCTCATTAACTAAGTGTTGCCATTCAGAGTTGCGACGATTCACTCGTGCAGGATTTGCTGTCGGACCAAGGACATCACCATCAAGCCAGTCTTTTACGTCGTAATAATAAAATTGTTTGTTCCAAAGCAGACCAGCTAAAGCTTCCCGATGGATTCGCTTATTTTCTTCGTTATTGATTTTATTTTGTAAGGTATCGAAAAATGACTGATTCTCAGCCACTCTTTCCTCGAAGTGTTTGGAAAAATCATCAAAGTTGATTGACTCTGAGTCCTTACTCAGGATTAAACGAAAAACCTGAGTTGATTTTCCATTAATTTCTGCTCGAAAACGAAATGCTGCTTTAGTACCAGTTCCAGATTTTGTAACACTATTCTGTTCCTGATTTACTATGTAATCATTAAAACCATCTTTAAAATGTGTTACATTCCCTAGTGCATGGGGAACCCTTTCTGGATTTGATTCATTATTAGATATTAATATTTCTTGCGGGTTTTCGGCCTTTAGATAATAAGTTCCCAATTCGGGGTGTTCAATTTTCAGACAGTCATTTCCTTGGCTTGTAATTGTTGGCAAGAGTTCCGGAAAGCTCCAAGACCAGGTATTTCTAAACCAGATTTGAGGGAGAATATCTAAAACTGCTTTTTCTAGAGAATAATTTTCAGCTGAAAGCTTAATTAAGGTGCAATAGGGGGAAGCTTTGGCGTACTCTAAGGTTAAATTAAAGTAGTTTCCTTGATCGAAGATACCCGTATCAATTAGCTCATATTCTGGATCCTTTTTGCTTAACTCCTGTGCTTTTCTTGTTAGCTGCTCATAAGGGAAGGCGTGATGCGGATATTTATAGAGCATCTTTTGGTAGGAGTGCACAGGATTATTATCAAGATAGTAATAGTACTCCTTAACATCCTCACCATGATTACCTTGATTACCTGTTAGTCCAAAAAAACGCTCTTTAATAATTGGATCTTTCTGATTCCAAAAAGCAAAACTAAAACAGAGAAGTTGATGTTCATCGCTAATTCCCCCAATGCCATCTTCTCCCCAACGATAGGCATAGCTCCGAGCGAGGTCATGAGAGATGTGTTCCCAGGCGGATCCGTCAGTACTATAATCTTCGCGAACAGTACCCCATTGTCTGTCAGATAAATACGGGCCCCAATATTTCCAGTTAGCATATTCGCCATCTGATTTCATTAAGGGATTTTTGATAAAATTCATGATATTTTTTTGCATTACTAATTGACTATTTCTAACTCATACCTTACATTTACAACAGTTCTTAGTTTTAAGAATGTAAAGATATTGGGTTTGCCAATATGATGCTAGTTGGTTCTGCTTGTTTTTAAATTTTACAACAACTTCTAGCCTGCAATTCTAGAAAAATTAAAATATTTTTCCACTTTTAAAATGGTAAAATACCATTTTTGTTCGGTACAAACATAGACGCAACTACTCAGTAATCTCTTCTATTTGTTTTCGGAGATTTCTGAGTATCAGTACAGCTTTTTTACTGATGCTTAGGCAGTTATTGGGAAGCCGTCGTCGCATTTCAAGCCTGTAAAACTTTAATCGAAGTTCAAAAAGTGAAAAAGTTAATCATCCTAATGTGAGTTATTAGGTGGATCGGCTTTAAATCTTTTTTTATTGATCTGGAAATTGGCCTGGCTAATTCAAGCTTGGATAAATCCAAGATTAAAGTTTCTGATAGCGACATAAAATGTGGTGAACCGCATAGAATAATTTATGTGATTCATTGATCTAGTTTCAAAAAATATAATGAAAGTATTAATGTTAGGTTGGGAATATCCGCCCCAGATTGCTGGAGGTCTAGGTATGGCCTGTGAAGGTTTAACCAGAGCACTCTCAGGGCAAGATTTGGATATTACCTTTGTGGTTCCGCAACTCTACGGTCAAGAGCAAGCTTCCCACATGAAATTAGTAGATAGCTACACACTCCCTGATACATTTGAATCGATTGTTGCGGAGCGAGTTGAACGTGTTTATGTCCCTGCTAATTTAAAGCCTTACTGGAGTAATGAAGAATATCTTACCAGTCTAAGAGCCCTAGAATCAATTCAAGAATATGATTTATCGGTTCCCGTCGCGGCGCGAGCTCTTAATCGTCCGGCCGGAAATGTTCATTATGGTTGGAACTTAATGGAAGAGGTGCGTTTTTACGCGGATCGCGTTGTTCATGCTTTTGCGGAACAGGAATTTGATTTAATTCATGCCCATGACTGGATGACTTTTCCAGCAGCCGTTGCTTTAGCAAAATTAACAGGACGACCATTAATTGTGCACGTTCATAGTTTAGAGTCTGATCGAAGTGGCTTTGGTAGTAATCAAGAAATTGAAGCTGTGGAAAGAATGGGATTTAATCTGGCAAGTAAGATTATTGCAGTTAGCCACTATACCAAGAATAAAATCAAAAAGTTTTTTGGAATCCAGGATGATAAGATTAGTGTTGTGCATAATGGTATTTATGGGAAGAGAACTAAACAACATTACATCAGTCAAAAAACAGACGATCAAAAAATTGTCTTATTTTTGGGGCGAGTAACTTATCAAAAAGGACCGGAGTATTTTGTTCGTGCAGCTCAAAAAGTAATCTCGGAATATCACAATGTTAAATTTGTTTTAGCTGGGAGTGGTGATCAGTTAGATTCTGTGAAGCAATTAGCTAGAGATCTTGGTGTTAATGATTACTTTAATTTTCCAGGATTTATCCGAGGAGAGCAAATTGAGGCTAGCTATAATAATGCCGATCTTTATGTAATGCCCTCGGTCTCTGAACCTTTTGGTTTGACAGCCTTAGAGGCTGCAAGTTTTTCAACACCAATTTTGATATCTAAACAATCTGGCGTGTCAGAAGTGATTAATAATTCATTAAAGTTTGATTATTGGGATATTGATCGCCTAGCCGATTTAATTGTTAATGCCTTAAAACATGAGGAGTTGCGTCAGGAACTTGTTATGATGGCCGGACAGGAGCTTAAATCTGTGCGTTGGGATGTAGCTGCTAAAAAGACCAGAGAGATTTATCATGAATTAGGGAAATAGAGATGTCATCAGTTTGTTTTTACTTCCAAGTACATCAGCCATTTAGGTTAAAGAAGTTTTCTGTTTTTAATCAACAAAATGATTTAGATTATTTTTCCCCAGATAATGAGGTAATCTTAAAAAAAGTAGCTGAGAAATGCTACCTTCCGACCAACCAGGTTATTTACGATCTGATTCAAAAGTACCCTGATAAATTCCGAGTTAGTTTTTCACTTAGTGGTGTCGCAATTGAACAATTTGAAAAGTATTCGCCAGAAACTTTGGATAGTTTTAAGCGACTAGTTGCGACAGGTAACGTGGAGATATTAGGGGAGACATATTATCACTCGCTAGCTGCTGTTTATGACAAGGAGGAGTTTTATGCACAAGTTAAAAAACATAGCGATTGTGTCAAAAAGCATTTTGGAGTGACACCGCAGGTCTTTCGAAATACTGAATTGATTTATCAAGACTATATCGGACAGATGGTCAGCGATTTAGGCTTCAAAGCGATCGTGGCGGAAGGTGCTGATGATGTTTTAGACTGGAGAAGTCCCAACTTCATTTATCAAGTTCCCGGACGAGACTGCTCTTTAATGTTAAAGAATTACCGTTTATCTGATGACGTTGCCTTTCGCTTTTCTAACCAAGGCTGGAAGGAATTCCCATTAACTGCTGAGAAATTTGCTTCTTGGGTTCATCAAATCAGTGGTGGCGGAGATGTTCTTAATTTATTTATGGACTACGAAACATTTGGAGAGCATCAGTGGGCCAATACGGGTATCTTTGATTTTCTCTGGCATTTGCCCGAATTTGTTTTGCGTCATCCAGATTGGGAGTTTGCGACGATTTCAGAAGCAATAGCCAAGTATCCACGAGTTTCAGAAATGCATTTTGGTCGTCTTACTTCTTGGGCTGATTTGGAGCGGGACCTAACTGCCTGGAATGGAAATCAGATACAGCAAAAAAGTTTAAGACAGATCTACGAAATTAAGGATTTAGTTTTAAAATCAGAAAGTAATAGTCTAATTGACACTTGGAGAAAGATTCAGACATCCGATCATTATTACTATATGTGCACAAAGTGGTTTGCCGATGGGGATGTGCACGCTTATTTTAGCCCTTATGACAGCCCTTACGATGCATTTATTAACTTTCAGAATGTCTTAGCAAATTTTAGTCAGCTCTTAGCAAAGCAACTAAAAACTGAGTACAGGTTGTAAGGGTGAGGCTAGTTTTCCGATCAGCCTTCGCCCATTGGGCTTCGGCCAGATAGTTTTGTTCCACTTTTTATTAAATTTTTAATTGAAACAACTCTAGTGAATATGTTCGGAGTATTTACCAACCTCAACACTCTTTTCCATTTCTTGTACTAAAGCGTAGATCTTTTCTCTTATTTCATCAGCTAATACCGCCATTAAGGTTCCTGTTTGGGAAATGGCATTGTCCGTATGAACTGTTTCCTTAGCTACCCATTCAGCAGAATTCATTAAATGATCAATCTTGCTGGAGATTTCTTGTAATTTATTAACAGATTTCATTGTAAACCCTTTGTGCTTAAAACCTTTAACTTTAATCAGAATTACATCTCTGATCTGTGTACTTTATAAGATGCAGATAAATGTTAATTTTACGCATCAATCAAAATCATGGATTATCGGAAAAGGAGAGCGGAAGAGCTATTAAGGAAACTTGGAAGGTCTTGAACTAGCTGATTTTTAAAGGGTTTTTAACCTTTAAATTAATTTAAGGTACAAGCCTAGAAGCATTTTAGCTGCTAATTTTAATAGATTTTTTTTACATTTTTTTACAGTTTGAATGCCTAAGCAGTGTTCTATAGTCATTCCTAAAAGTAATTTCCGTTAGGAAATTAAAATCATAGAGTTATGACTATAGTAGCGACCAGAGGATTTAACCTCCGAAGCCTGAAAGGCGAAGGAGGTAGTCAAAAGAAAAATATAGTAATCCCAAGAATAAACTCTGTTAAACCGAAGGTTTAGCAAGGATTGTTCTTGAATTATACTAGTTCCTTCAGGGATTCAATAGACTCCTGGGGTATTTATTTTTGCTGATTTTCGGAAATTACTTTTTGGGTTTACTATATTTGACTAATTCTCCAGCAAGCTTTGTGACTCTTAGTCAAAATTGTGGTGCCGAAGCAAGCTCAATTGCTAATAAAAAACTTAATTTACAATTAGAACTTCTGATGTTAAAAATATCCTAAGTAATTTCTTGTTTATTTCTCTGTGAAAAATACAATCTTAAAATCAGCTCTAGTCTCTTCAATCTTTCGGCCAATACTTTGGTGGCGTTAAGCCATATTTCCTTTTCCCACTTAATTTCCTAAACTAATTTACGAATACCTAATGATTTTTTATGTCAGCTTTGAAACAATTTAATATTACACCAGAAGTTCAGTCCTTAAAGTTTGATTTTGGTTCGGTCGTAAATCTTTATGATCGAGTCAGAGAATTATATCCCCATACTTTTTTACTAGAAGCGACTGATTATCTACCAGATGAAAACTGCTTTAGTTATATTGGATTAAATCCAATTGCTACCTTTAAGGTTACTGGTGAGAGTTATCTGATTGAAGACCCAGCAGGGCAAGTTAGTGTAAACAAGTTCGATCAACGATCCGAGCTAATTACTCGTTTTGCAGATTTTCAAAATCTTTTTAATTATCAAGACCAAAGTGAATTAGGAATTGCCAATGGTTTCTTTGGTTACTTGGCATATGACGCGGTACAGTATTTTGATAGCTTAGATTTTAAGCCCGCTAGCTCCGCAACAATCCCGGAAGCTTATTATCATATTTATGAATTTATTTTTGCTGTTAATCACTATCGTCAAGAGGCCTATATTCTAAAAAATAAGATTGCTGGGTTGGAATTTAGTAAGCTTAGTATTAATGATTTAATTCAGTTAATTGCTAGACAGTCGCAACAAAAAAATAATTATTTTAAAGTGAATGGGGAAGTTCGATCGAATCTTACAGATCAACAACACCAAGAGATAATCCTTAATTGCCAGAAACATATTCAACGAGGGGATATCTTTCAAGTTGTACCCTCCCGCAGTTATTCCCAAGATTTTTTAGGAGACGATTATTTAGTATACCGTGCGCTTCGTCAAATAAACCCATCTCCCTATCTTTTTTATTTTGATTTTGGAACGTTTAGAATTTTTGGATCTTCTCCCGAGGCAGATTTAATTATTAAGGACCGGCAGGCGCTAATTAATCCGATTGCTGGCACTTGCCCAAATTACGAAAATCTGGCGGAACGTGAGCAGGCAATTAAAGAGTTAGTCAATGATCCCAAGGAAAATTCTGAGCATGTCATGTTAGTGGATTTGGCGAGGAATGATTTAAATAAAAACTGTGATCAGGTTCGAGTAGATAAATATAAAGAGGTGCAGGTTTTCTCGCATGTGATCCATTTAGTTTCTGAAGTTAGTGGGAAATTAAAACCAGAAGTAAGTGCCTTTCAGTTACTAGCAGATACTTTTCCTGCGGGAACATTAACCGGAGCTCCAAAATTTAGAGCGATGCAGATTATTGATCAACAAGAGCCGGATCGGCGCGAGTTTTATGGCGGGGCAATCGGCCTCCTTGGATTTAACGGAGATTGTGTTCATGCGATTATGATTAGATCATTTCTAAGTCGCAATTTTATCTTAACTCGGCGTGCTGGTGGTGGAGTAGTCAGTGAATCTAAGGTTGAGGCGGAAATAACAGAGGTTCGTAATAAACTTGGAGCCCTAGAGAAAGCAATTAGATTAGCAGCGGAACCTTTATAATTTTGATGATACAATGAAAATTTTAATTATCGATAACTATGACTCCTTTACTTATAATTTAGTCCAACTGGTTAAGGAGAATTCTAATCATGAAATTTTTGTTCTAAGGAATGATGCTTTTGAGTTAGATGATATCAAGCAGTATGATAAAATTATTCTTTCCCCTGGGCCTGGATTGCCGTCCGAGGCAGGTTTAATGCCAGAAGTTGTGCGTTCTTACGCTGGGATTAAACCAATCTTAGGAGTTTGCTTAGGACACCAGTGTATCGGTGAAGTTTTTGGAGCTAAGCTCAAAAACCTAAGTAAGGTTGTTCATGGTAAGGGAGTAGAGACAAAAATTACTAATTCTGAGACCTATTTATTTAAGAATTTACCAAAAGTAATTATAACTGGTCGTTATCATTCTTGGGTTGTTGATGATCTGGATTTGCCAGATTGTTTAGAGGTTACAGCGGTTGATGCAGAAAATGTGATCATGGCTTTAAAACATAAGGTCTATGATATTCAAGGTGTTCAGTTTCATCCGGAATCTGTTTTGACTCCTGTTGGTAAAATTATTATCAAAAACTGGTTAGAGCATGCTTAGTAGATTAATTAATCAAGAAGTCCTGTCGCAAGAGGAATCATTAAACTTAATGAGAATGATTGCTAACGGTAATTTGCCAGAATCAGAGCTAGCTGCAATTTTAACAGCATACAAACTTCGACCGATTTCTGTTCCTGAGTTATTAGGTTTTAGGGCTGGGATTTTAGAATATGCAATAAGACCAGAGATTGGCAGTCAAGAGTTAATTGATGTTTGTGGGACAGGTGGAGATGGTAAGGATACCTTTAACATTTCGACACTCAGTGCTCTAGTTTTAGCAGGTCTGGGTATTCCTGTTGCAAAGCATGGTAATAATTCTTTCTCTTCTAAGTGTGGTTCTTCTAATCTGCTTCAGGAGTTAGGAATTAATTTATCAGCAGATTCAAAAGTCTTAGATAAATCCTTAAGAGAGACCAATATTTGTTTTTTACATGCGCCATTATTTCATCCGGCACTTAAAAATGTAGCTAACGTTCGTAAACAATTAGGCTTTCGGACAATCTTTAATTTATTAGGTCCATTAGTTAATCCCTTAGAGCCCGAGTATCAATTAACCGGTGTGGCAAATTTAGCGATATTAAATCTTTATCAACAGGTCTTTGCTGAAATTAATAAAAACTATGCCATTGTCCATGCCTATGATGGTTATGATGAAATTTCATTAACGGGGAAATTTATTGTTATTAGCAATAAATTTACTTTGGAAATTTTTCCGGAAGAGCTAGGACTCCAACGTGTTTCGGCCGAGTCGCTATCTGGTGGCGAGACAGTCGCTAGCTCTTCAGAAATTTTTAAGAAAATTATTGCCGGAAATGGTTCTCCCGAACAAAAATCAGTTGTCGCAATTAATGTTGCCACAGCTATAAAATTAAAAAAATCAGGAATTGCTTGGAGTGCTGCGTATCAACAAGCCATAAGTTTACTAGGGACTAATAAGCTAGAACAATTAGTTGATGATTTAGTAAAAATTACCAATGGCAATTAATTCCAAACTACAAGAGATTATTACTGCCAAATTAATTGAGATTCAGCAAAGTAAGCTCAGTTGTCCTTTAAATGAGTTACAAAAATCAACATTATTCTCTCGTCAGACAATTTCCTTAAAAGCTAAGGTAAGTCCGGAAAGACCTTTTATCATTGCCGAATTTAAACGAAATAGTCCGGCAAAGGGTCCACTAAAACTGAATGCTAATATTTTAGAAGTTGTGAGAGGTTATCAAGAAGGAGGTGCAAGTGCGATTTCAATTCTAACTGAACAGAATTTTTTTTTAGGGAATCCAGATGATTTAATTCAAGCAAGAAAAATCACTAATCTGCCTTTATTACGGAAGGATTTCATTTTGGACTCATATCAAATTTTTGAAAGTAAAGCTTGGGGGGCTGATTTAATTTTATTGATTGCAGCTATTTTGAGCCCTGAGCAAATTATTGATTTTTCTAAGCTAGCTAAATCTTTAGGCTTAGAAGTGATTTTAGAGATACATGAACCGGAGGAACTTATTGGCCTAGATCTTAATGCCATAACTTTTTTAGGAATCAATAATCGAAACCTGAATACTTTTGCGACAGATTACCAGCATTCTTTAACTATTTTAGATTCTTTACCAGTAGAGATCATTAAAATATCAGAATCTGGGATTAGCGATCCGCTGGTAGTTGCTAATTTATTTGCTAATTCCTATCAAGGTTTTTTGATTGGTGAATTTTTTATGAGACAGGAAGATTCCGGTTTAGCCTTGAAAAGGTTTAGTGCCGAGGTGTTGAAGTTAATTCCTAATTAGAAATTACCTGAAAATCAGCTTTTCTTAGACAAAGCCTAGCTGGAATAAGAAGTTTCTTAGTAAAATCTCCCAGTTTGTTTCTTACCTAAATTTTAGGCTACTTCATTGCTGAAATTGATAAATTTGACTATAAATCTAACTGCCTTAATCGTTTTTTGTAGTTTCTTATCCAATGTCAGCAGATCATCATATTTTCCATGACCCAAGTGGTCGTCGTCACCGAATTGTCAAATTAATTTTATTAGTAATTTTTCTAGGACTGATTGCCTGTGCTTGGTATGCCCACCATCTTTTTCACCGCATACCAGTGTTGCCAATTGTTGGTCAATTGCAAGAAACGGATTATCAATTAGAGACAGAGAAGATTAAAAAAATTAGCTCAGTTTTATTAAAAAAAGAGCGAACTGAATTAGCTAATGATATTAAGACTACAGAAACATTGGCAAAAACTTTTAAGAATGCCAGTTCTGATCAACGAGTTTGGTCTATCTATGAACCAGGGAATGAAAGTGCCTTTTTTTCCTTTCGCGAAAATTATGAAACAGTTAGCGATCTTATTTTACCAGTATTTAACCTAAGTCCTGATGCTGCTATCTTTGTTAGTCCGCCGATTAATAATATTGCCAAGGGGCAAGAGAAAGAAACTTTAGATTTAGCGAAAAATAAAGGGCTTCGCATTTATGGGCGTTTAACAAACGACTCGATTGAAGGTTACATTGCGGATCCTGTCATTAATCTTATTGCCTCTCCTGAAAAACAAATCCAAATAATTGAGCAGTTGGTGCTTACAACAAAGCAACAAGGCTTAGCGGGATTAGTTGTAGATTTTAGAGAGCTTGATAAGGAATTGTATTTTCAATTACAACCTTTTTTTATGTCCTTAAGAAAAGCTTGGGGGGATGCAGGGCTTAGTGGACTACTAGGCATTAGTTATCAGGCAGATGTTGATCAGTTGCCACTTTGGAAGTTTGGACAGATTTTTGACGTGGTGCTGATGCATGCTTTTGGCGAGAGAGCTCCGAATAAGACTCCTGGTCCAGTTGCTTCGGCTTCTTGGTTTAACGACTCTTTACAGTTTGCTTTAAACAATATTCCAGCAAGCAAGCTTGTGGTGATGTTTGATAATTCCGCATTTGATTGGAATTCGGCAACTCCTAGAGCAAAAGCACGGACATACTTATCGGTAATTCTACAGGCTAAGGAAATTGGTGAAAGCAATAAGCCTTATACCAATAATTCTATTTCACTGGATCCTAAGTCATTTAATAACAATTATGGATACAGAGATGAACAAGGTGGAGAACACCAGGTTTGGTTTGCTGATGCCATTAATTCTTTTAATCAATACTCGATTGCTCACCGAGCTGGAATCAAACAAGTCGGTATCTGGTCTCTGGGAACAGAAGATCCAGGAGTTTGGACTTTTGTAACAAAGAATCCAGAAAATCCCGAGACAAGAACAGGGTTAAGAACAATTGTTTTTCCATATGATATTCAATTTGAGGGTAGAGGAGATTTATTAACCCCTCAAGCCGAGCCTAACTCAGGAGAACGAAGTATCGAATATGATCCGCAAACTGAGATGATTGTAGCCAGCTCCTATTTGAAATATCCATCTGCTGTTGTTGTGGAACATCGTGGTTATCGACCAAAAACTTTGGCATTAACTTTTGATGATGCCCCAAGCGATTTTACAAATGAGTTACTTGATGTGCTGGCAGCTGAAAAAGTTAAAGCAACTTTTTTTGTAATTGGTGAACAGGTTCAAGAACATCCTGAAATTCTTCGAAGGATTTATAAAGAAGGGCATGATCTTGGTAACCATACCTTTACTCATCCGGAACTAGCATTAGTCTCTGAACAAAGAGAGATTTTAGAACTAAATAGTACTCAGCGTTTGGTGCAAAGTGTTTTGGGTAAGTCCTTGGTACTATTTAGACCACCCTATATTAGCGAAGGATCGCCATTTTCTCTAGATGAAGTTAGAGTTATAAAAACGGCATCGAAGTTAAACTATCTGACTGTTGGTGTCTCAGCTGACATTCAGGATTGGGATTTATACAAGACTGATTTAGATGGTAATGAAGTTTTGCGGACAGGACAAGACTTAGTTGATGATTTGCTCGCCAAATTAAATAGCATTCAAGGGAATGTTATTTTACTTCATGATGGATTAGAGGATCGAGAAGCAACTGTGGAAGCAGTGAGAATTTTAATACCGGAACTTCGTGCTCGGGGATATGATCTTGTCAGTATCTCAGAGTTATTAGGTGTTGACCGAGCAGAGCTACTTCCAACTGTTAGTAAGAGTGAGTTAATCCTGGGAGGACTAAGTAGAGCATATATCGAGGTAGTATATTTTATCCGAACTTCTTTGGAGGTTATCTTTATTCTAGTTGCTGTTTTTGGAGTCTTACGTTTAACTAGTTTTATTATTCTCTCCAAACTTTCAATGCGTCGGGAGAAGCCTTATCTTCCCGTGCAAGAGACTTTTAAAGATCCAGTTTCCATTATCATTGCCGCCTATAATGAGGAGAAGGTGATCATTCGAACCATTAAAAGTTTATTGGCATCTAATTATCCGGAGTTTGAAATTATTGTAGTTGATGATGGATCTAAAGATCAAACTAGTGAATTAGTTCGACAAGAATTTTCTAATGAACCGAAAGTTAAATTAATTACTAAAGAAAATGGTGGTAAGTCTAGTGCGCTAAACGTGGGCTTAGAGATTGCTAAATATGAAATTATGATTGGCCTGGACGCTGATACTCAGTATTCGCCTGATGCAATTGGGGCAATGGCTAGACATTTTGCTGATCCAATAGTTGGCGCTGTTGCTGGAAATGTAAAAGTAGGCAATCGGGATAGTTGGTTACTTCAGTGTCAGTCAATTGAATATATTACTAATCAAAATTTTGGTCGTCGAGCCTTTTCTTATGCTGATGCCATTACGATCGTTCCTGGAGCAGCGGGTGCCTGGCGTAAAAAAGCTGTGATGGAAGTTGGTATGTATAAATCTGATACTCTGGGAGAGGATATGGAGCTTACTTGGAGAATTCGAAAAGCAGGATATCGAATTGTCTTTGAACCATCAGCCTATGGTTATACTGAAGCGCCACATACCTTAGATGGTGTTTTCAAACAAAGATTTCGCTGGATTTATGGGCAACTACAAATTTTAGTAAAACACCGGGATGTTTTCTTTAATTCCGATCATCGTTGGTTTGGTTGGTTTGGTGCACCATTAATCTTGGTTGATGATATCTTTCTATTTCTTTCCCCACTGGCTGACTTGCAGGCCTTGATAGCTTTAGGAACTTTCTTAGTTTTCTTAACAAATAGTTCCGAAATGAGCATGGAGGCAGTGACGGCAGCCGCTCCTTGGGCCTTGTTTTTAAAAACAATGGTAGTTTATTTAATTTTCTTTGGAACAGAAGTACTTTGTACAGTCTATGCTTTTAAAATTGATAAAGAACCATTACGACCAATTTGGTTATTATTCTTAAAACAATTCTTTTATCGTCAATTGATGTATATCGTAACCTATAAAGCCATTTGGCGGGCATTGACTGGCTGGAGACAACGTTGGGGAGTGTTACAAAGGACAGGTACTGTTGGTGCTGACGTAAAAGATTAATCTAAAATTAGACTATAGTTTTTTTTTAGGTCGTTAGGTATAAATTAATTAACAGTAAGTCCAAAAAGTAATTTCCGTTAGGAATTACTTTTTGGGTCTTACTATCCCCCGGAGGGATAATAAAATCATATAGTTATGACAAAAATCACTAAACTAACTTTTCATTATTTGGAAATTACTTTTTGTCATAACTATATAAGGTCTTAAGTAGAATCGTATCGTATGAAAAATGGACATAGTTTAACCGCAGGTGGGTTGTTAGTAGCCCTTGGAATCGTTTATGGTGATATTGGAACATCTCCCCTTTATGTACTTAAAGCGATTGTTGGTGATCAAATTATTACTGCAGACTTAGCACTGGGGAGCTTCTCGGCCATTTTTTGGACGATTACACTTCTAACAACAATTAAATATATTTGGTTAGCACTTCAAGCAGATAATCGTGGGGAGGGAGGGATCTTTGCCTTATTCACATTAGTTCGTAATTCTAGGTCTTGGCTAATTTTTCCAGCGATGATTGGTGGCGCAGCTTTATTAGCAGATGGAATAATTACACCTTGTATCTCTGTCTCCTCAGCCATTGAAGGATTGCGTAATATAAGGCCTGATATTCCAACAATTCCACTAGTACTTTTGATTATAACTGTTTTATTTTCGGTACAACAACTTGGAACTAAAGTCGTTGGTCGTTCCTTTGGGCCATTAATCTTGGTTTGGTTTTCTATGTTAGGAGTGTTAGGAGTCTTTGGCTTATTAAATCATCCTGAAGTTTTAAAAGGCTTGAATCCTTGGTACGCGATTAATTTCTTAGTGAACTCTCCGGGGGGATTTTGGATCTTGGGAGCTGTCTTTCTCTGTACCACTGGAGCAGAAGCACTTTACTCTGACCTAGGTCATTGTGGTAAGTCTAACATTCGGATTAGTTGGGGATTAGTTAAAACTTGTTTACTATTAAACTATGCTGGTCAAACAGCGTGGTTAATGAATTTTGAAGGTTCTACAATCTCAGGTAAAAATCCTTTTTTTGAATTAATGCCAAGTTGGTTTTTGCCGTTTGGGATTATGATTGCAACGGTCGCTGCAATCATTGCCAGCCAAGCATTAATCTCAGGAACATTCACATTAATTACGGAAGCAATGCGTCTGAATCTTTTTCCAAAGGTTCGCGTTATTTTTCCAACAGAACTTCGAGGGCAAATCTATGTTCCAATGGTTAACTGGGCGATGTGGATTGGCTGTCTTATAATTGTCTTATATTTTAAAGAGTCAGCCAATATGGAAGCCGCCTATGGCTTATCAATTAACATTAACATGTTAATGACAACTATTTTATTAACTTTCTATCTTCAGAAAAAGTCTTTTAATTCGATTGCGATTAAAGTTTTCTTTTTTTCGTACATCTTTATTGAATCTTGTTTTTTAATTGCCAATCTTGAGAAGTTTTTGCATGGAGGCTGGGTCTCGATGGGCATAAGTCTCAGCTTGTTTTCAGTGATGTGGATCTGGCTTAATGGGTTTAAAATTAAAAAGCGCTATACTGAATATGAAGAATTTAAGAAGCATTTACCAACTCTTAAAGAGTTAGCTGTTGATGATACCGTGCCGAAATTCGCCACTCACTTAGTTTATTTGACTGAAGCACACAGTCCCTTAAAAATTGAAAAGAAGGTAATTTATTCTTTGTTTCAGAGACGTCCAAAGCGAGCTGATACTTATTGGTTCTTACATGTTGAGGTTGTTGATGAGCCTTACGCTCGAGAATATCAAGTCGAGACTTTGATTCCAGGAGTTGCTTTTCGAATTGATTATAAATTAGGTTTTCGTGTGGAGCCTAGAATGAATCGACTTTTTAGGCACGTGATTCAAGAAATGTCTGAAAGTAAGGAAGTCGAAATAGTTAGTCGCTATGAATCACTTAGAAAACATAATATTCCAGGGGACTTTCGCTTTGTGGTGCTTCGTAAGTTCTTATCGGCAGATAATGAACTAAGCACTTATGAAAAAATTTTGATGCGAGCCTATTTTTATTTTAAACGAATACTAGGCATTAAAGAATCTACTGGATTTGGCTTAGATACAAGTTCGGTTACAGTGGAAACATATCCACTGGTACTGTCGCAATTAACAAATGTTAAAATGCAAAGGACTGAAGCTAAATAAAATTAGGGATGATTTCAGTAGTCACCAGACTGGTTCGGTTGATAGCAAATTCCCATTTTTAGGATTTTCTCGATTAATTGTGAATAGCTGATTCCAATATGTTTTGCGGACTCCGGGAATTCTTCACCAAGACAAAGGTTGGGGTTGGGATTTGCTTCTAATAGATAAAGCCGATTATCTTTAGTTAGTCGAAAATCAATTCGAGCATAGCCACTTAAATTTAAGATCTTATAAATACTTCGGGCAGTTTTAGAGATTTTGCGTTCCAGCTCGGGGGATAGATTCTTTGCTCGTTCAGATTTAATTCCAAGTTTGTGTTGGTAATTGTTATTCCACTTTGCTTTATCAGTGGCGATATTAGCCGTTCCTTCGGGAAGGTTTTCAAAAGATAGTTCCCAAATTGGTAGTGATTGTAAAGTTTTATGTCCCATAATACTGACATAAAGCTCTCGCCCTTCAATATATTGCTCAACAATTACATGAGTATGATGACGTTTATGCATGAAGTCTACACGCTGAGTTAACTTTTCTAAATCATATACCAGTGAGGCTTGAGATAAGCCAACAGATCCTTCTTCCACCAAAGATTTAACAATCATCGGAAATTGAAATTTGGCATTTTTAGGAACATGGTGACCAATTAAGTAGACTTTAAATTCTGGGACACTAATATGGTGAAAGGAAAGAATTTTTTTAGATAGTGCTTTGTCATGAGCAATTGTTAGTCCACGAGGATTACAACCAGTATAGGATTGTTTTATAAGTTCTAGGTAACTAACCACATGTTGGTCGAACAAAGGATTACCACTGAACTCTTCTAACAGATTGAAGGCAATGTGAGGTTTAAATTCAGTAACAGCATCTCGAATTACTTTTAAATCTGATTCAACTGGAATAATACGAACCTGATGACCAATTTTTTTTAGAGTACTGATGACATCATATTCAGTTTTGTAGGGAAGAACCTCCTGTTCTGATAGGCCTTTAATTGTATCAGGTGGTACAAGTCGGCTATCTATTAACACAATGACCCGCAGGGGGCGCTTAGTCTTAAAGTGCGAACTTGTAGATGGCATGATGAATCACGTTCATTGTTTGCACGGCAATCATTAGGGTTAGTTCACGTTTTGATTTAGGCTTAGACTTCCAGCGGCGAAGTTTTAAAGATTGAGCACGCTCAATTACTTCCTGTAGGATTTGATCTACGCTGTAAGAGGGGGCACCTGTCCAACCTGCAACCATTTCGCGAACCTCTACCCGATACTGCCGAATAAATTGAGCGGCCGGCTGTTCTTGCACATATTTAGAATGATCAGAAAAAATTTTCCGAAGATCTAGATCGTAATAACCAGACTGCTCCGTGCTATAAAGCTCTTTTTTGTTTTGAAAATACTTATCTAGAGTATAGTTTAGTTTGCTATGGGCTTCTATAGTCTTTTTACTAGTGATTATTTGCTTGGTATCTTTTAATTCTGACATTAAATCATCAATATATTCCAGCTTTTTTAATGCTGGCCAGCCCTGATAAATCTGACGCCAGTTAGATTTTGGATTAAGCCAAACTGCAAAAGTTTCGGCAAAGTCTTCCGCGGGATGAGCCTGGGCGTACCAAGAATCTAAGTGTAAGACATATTTACGGCTGTTTGGTCTTGGTTGATAAGTAGTTGGGTAGGGTGCTGTGTAAGATCCAAAGATTTCACGCCATTTTTTTCGTTTATGAAGTCGGAAAGCATTATCGATGGCATGAGCGGCTTCATGTCTTAGAATCTTAAGACAATCACGCTTAGCCTCTCCCTCAGCTTGCATCATGATCTTTTTCTCAAGCTTAAGTAATTTGGGGTGAGCTAGATATAAGGGGATCGCAAAGCCCGGAATGCCATCAGGACAAAACCACTCAGTTGAGAACCAAACGTGAGGTTTAAAATTTAGTTCTTTGTTTTCTAGTTCGGAGTATAATTGTTTAACTAGGGGATAGACTGCAGATTTTTCAATAGCTATGTTTAATGCAGATATCTTAGTTTGCAATAATTCAGTTTGAGAAAGTAGGGAAAGATTTTTTATAGTCATGGAGAAAGATAAACGAAGAAACCAAAGCGAGAACAAATAGCTAGGAAATTAGATTTAGTTTCCTATTCTACTAGAGCAAGATCATATTCGGCAAGTTTAGGTGAAAGTTTAGTTGTGCTCGTACTATTTTGCCCTAATTTATAGCTTTAAAACCATTGATAAAATGATAAATAACAAATAAATTGCCGATTATGCCTAAAACCTTCCTCAAGTTTTGCCTTTTATTCCTTGCTATAATAGCAGTTTATTGGAATCATTTTGATAATGAGTTCCATTTTGATGATTCTCATACCATAGTTAATAATCCTTTTATTCGGGAACTTAGCTATATTCCAAGTTATTTTACCGATTCCACAACCTTTAGCTCTTTGCCCGCCAACCGCAGTTATCGTCCTTTACTTACCACGACACTAGCAATCGATTATTATCTTGGTGCTGGGTACAATTTATTTTTCTTCCACCTATCAACTTTTATCTTATTTTTATTACAGTTAATTTTTCAATTCTTTTTTTATAAATTTCTCTTAGAACAAATTGGACAAAACAAGAATGCCTCAAATCTTTCCTTTTTAGCTGTCGCAATTTATGGACTTCATCCAGTTAGTGCGGAAACAGTTAATTATATTATCCAGAGAGGAGACCTACATTCTACTTTAGGAGTTGTGGCTGGATTAGTCTGTTATTTTTATTTTCCAAAATTAAGAAAATTTCCAATTTATCTTCTACCAGTAATTTTGGGAGCCCTTAGTAAACCACCGGCAATTATGTTTGCTCCAATTTTATTTTCATATATTTATTTAATTGAGAACTCCGCAAGTTTAAATTTTTGGAAAAAAGACAATCGATTGATCTTTGCTAGGTCAGTACTAAAAACTTTACCAGCAATTTTAGTCTGCACTTTCTTATATCTCTTACAAGCTCGACTAACAGCTAGTAGTTGGACTCCAGGTGGAAGTTCAAGTTTGAATTACATTATGACTCAGCCTTATGTCTGGCTTTATTATTTAAAATCATTTTTCTTACCAACTGGCTTACATATTGATATTGAACTTGCCACATTTACTGATTGGACCAGTCTAAATGCCGTTTTAGGATATTGTTTGGTCCTCTTTGTGATCGTTTACACCTACCTGCAGAGCTTTTCAAAAGAAGGTCGTTTAATTAGCTTTTTAATTCTTTGGTGTTTCTTTACACTTGCTCCGACATCTTTTATCCCTCTGGCAGAAACTGTAAATGATCACCGCATGTTTTTTCCATACGTTGCTTTAAGCTTATTAATTTGTTTCTTGGTTAAATCATTCTGGGAGCAAAAACTAGCAATATTTACTACTCATTTTCCTCCAAAGTTTTGGAATGGTTTAATATTCTTGATGCTTATTTGTTTGGCAGGGGAGACATACTATCGAAATAAAGTTTGGCAATCTGAAGCTACAATTTGGGAAGAAGCGACAATTAAAAGCCCAACTAATGGTCGAGCCTTGATGAATTTTGGATTAACTAAAATGGCAGTGGGCGATTATCAAACTGCTTATGATTATTTTAAAAGAGCTGAAAAGTATAATCCTAATTATTATACATTAGAGATTAATCTTGGGATTGTAGAAAATGCTTTGGGTCGGAAAGGGGAGGCAGAGCAACATTTTTTAAGAGCAATTCAGTTGAACCAGTTAGATCCCGCCCCACAAGCCTTCTTTGCTGAATGGTTATTAAATGAATCACAAAACATTAGGGCAATTGGAGTCTTACAACGGGGTTTAACATTAGACCCTACTAATTTACGTATTCGCCACTTATTAATGCGAGCCTATCAGTCGGAGTGGGAACTGGTAGCATTAAAAAATTTGATAACAGAAACTTTAGCCCAATATCCCACTGATCCGCTAACATTAGATTTTCAAAATTTACAAACTACTCCAGACTACTATCTCCAGCAGGCAGGACATTTCTTAACGCAATCACTCCATGCCTATAATGCTGGAAAATATGAGGATACAATCCACTATGCTAAAAAGGCCTTAGAAATTAGACCTGATTACCCAGAAGCATTTAACAATCTCTCTGCGGCTTATGCTAAACTTGCTAACTGGGAGTTAGCAGTTCAGACAGCGGAGCAAGCTCTCAGCTTAAAGCCTGACTTTCAGCTAGCTAAGAACAATCTAACGTTCGCACTTTCTCAAATGAATCTACCAAAAAATTAGTGCTTTAATTGAAATTTTTGGCAATTACGTATACAAATACGCACTATGCTTCAAGTCTCAAATATAAGTAAATCGTATGGTGGCCAAACCCTTTTTGATGAAGGGAATTTTGTTATTAATCCCGGTGAAAGAATCGGACTAGTCGGACGAAATGGATCTGGTAAATCGACTCTATTTAAGTTGATTCTGGAGGAAGATACCCTTGATTCCGGAGAAATTACTACTACTCGCGGATATAAGATTGGTCGCTTAGCGCAGCATCTTAAATTTACTGAAAAAACTGTTTTAGCAGAAGCTTGTCTAGGTTTACCAGAAGATCGCTTACACGAAGAATATCGGGCAGAAATTATCCTAGAAGGTTTGGGGTTTTCGGAAGAAGATCGTGGCAGAAGTCCAGCAGAGTTTTCTGGTGGTTTCCAAATTCGCATTAATTTAGCGCGCTTACTGCTATCTGAGCCAAATCTTTTACTACTAGATGAACCAACTAACTATTTAGATATTGTTTCTGCACGCTGGCTAGCTGGTATGCTTCAAGACTGGCCAAATGAGTTAATGATTGTAACTCATGACAGGGCATTTATGGATAGCGTCACCACACATACCATGTTGATTTATCGCGGTGGCTTTAAAAAAATTAGTGGAAGTTCCACGAAGCTTTTTGATGCAATTGCTTTAGAAGAAGAGGTTTACGAAAAGACTCGTCAAAATGATGAGAAAAAGCGTAAGGACATGGAGAAGTTTATTAATCGCTTCCGAGCTCAAGCCGGACGTGCTGCCATGGTGCAATCACGAATTAAGGCCTTAGGCCGAATGGAGCAGAAAGATCAGTTGACTACTGAAGATACGCTGGATTTTTATTTTACGACTAAACCTTTTAACGGGAAGTTTTTATTAGAGGCCGAAGACTTATCTTTTGGATACGATCCTAACTTACAACTAATTAAAGATTTAACTTTCAGTGTTGGGAAAAATGATCGCATTGGAATTATTGGAAAAAATGGTCGAGGTAAATCAACTCTACTAAAGATTTTAGCAGGTGAATTAAAGTCAAATACTGGCAAATGTGACTTTAGTACTAACACTTCCATTGCTTATTTTGGTCAGACTAACATTGATCGATTATCCGAAAATTTAACTGTGGAACAAGAAATTGCTCAAGCAAATCCTGATGCCAATTACACTCGTGTTCGTGGGATCTGTGGAACTATGATGTTTAGTGGCAGTGATGCGCTTAAAAAAGTAAGTGTCCTTTCGGGGGGAGAACGAAGTCGAGTTTTATTAGGTAAGATTAGTACAATTCCATCAAATTTATTACTCTTGGATGAGCCAACAAATCACCTTGATATGGATTCAGTCGATGCCCTACAAGATGCCTTGCAGGACTATGATGGTGGCGTTATCGTAGTTACTCACGAAGAAAGTATGTTGCGAGCGCTTTGTACTCGTCTAATTGTTTTTCAAGGAGATCGGCCCTTTGTTTTCGAAGGTGATTATGATGACTTCTTAAGTCGCGTAGGCTGGGAAGATGAGTCATTTCAAGTTGGAGCTAAGAAGACAACTAGTAAAACTATTAATACTGAGAAGCAAGCTTTTGATAAAGAAACTAAAGAGCTTGAAAAACAAATGGCCAAGTTGGAAGCTCAGCAAACTACTATGGAAAAACAGCTAATCTCAGCAAGTGAGCGAGGAGACTCTTCTCAAATTACCGAGTTAGCCAGAGGACTTACAAAGATTGAAAAAGACTTAGAAGGAATTTTAGAAAAACTAGTAGCTAAATCATAAAATTATTATGACCTTAAACTTCAAGATCTGTGGAATTAATTCTAAGCAAAACTTAAAAGAGTTATTATCTCTGAAGCCTAATTTTATTGGTCATATCTTTTTCCTAAATTCAGCTAGAAATCTGCCGCTTGCAGAGCTTGGTAAATTCCAAGAGATTGATTATCAAGAAACAAATAAGGTCGCTGTCTTAGTTAATCCTGAAATTAGTTTGATTAAAAGTTTATTAGAGGAATTTCAGTTCCAATATTTTCAATTACATGGTGATGAGACTGCGGCCTTTTGTCAGGAAGTAAAACTTTTAAGCTCTAAGATCATTATAATCAAAGCTGTTTCTGTTGGAAAAGATTTCAAACAAGAAGAGCTTGAAGCATATCTTCCCTTTGTTGATTATTTTTTATTTGATACTAAGACTCAGTTCTATGGAGGGAGTGGAAAGAGCTTTAATTGGGATCTTCTAAAAGATTACTCCTTAGAAAAACCATATTTACTAAGTGGTGGATTGAATCCTAAGAATATTGAAGCTGCCAAAGCTTTTGCGACAAGTCAGCCAAGATGCTATGGATTAGATCTTAATTCTGGCTTTGAGATTAGTCCCGGCTTAAAATCAATTGAGTTATTAAAAGAGATACTATGAGTAAATTTTTAATTGCCGACAGTGAAGGTTACTTTGAGGGCTTTGGTGGAGCTTATGTTCCAGAAATGCTCTTTCCAAATCTACTAGAGTTAACTGATTGCTATCACCAGATCATTCAAGAAGAAGCCTTCCAAAAAGAGTATCTTGCTCTACTTAAGAACTATGTTGGTCGTCCAACTGCCTTATATCATGCAACTAATCTTTCTAAGCAATACAATACAAATATTTATTTAAAACGTGAAGATTTAAACCATACAGGTGCTCATAAAATTAATAATGCTATTGGTCAGGCCTTGATTGCTAAAAGACTGGGGAAGAAGAGGATTATCGCCGAGACCGGTGCTGGGCAACATGGTGTTGCCACGGCAACTGCCTGTGCCTTGTTAGGCTTAGAGTGTATTGTTTATATGGGTTCCGTCGATACTAAGCGTCAGCAACCTAATGTTAAAAGAATGGAAATGCTTGGAGCTAAAGTGCGAGCAGTGGAATCGGGAACTAAAGTTCTAAAGGATGCCACTAATGAAGCAATTCGCGATTGGATTGCTAATCCAGTTGATACCCATTACATCTTAGGTTCTGCTGTTGGCCCTCATCCATATCCTGAAATGGTTGCCTATTTTCAATCTGTGATCAGTGCTGAAATGAGGGAGCAATTTGTCGCTCAAACAGGCACTCAAGATCCCTCGCATGTAATTGCCTGCGTCGGTGGTGGTAGTAATGCAATCGGAACTTTTTATCATTATATTGATCGAACTGTCGTTAAATTAATTGGAGTAGAAGCTGCAGGAGAAGGATTAAATTCTGGTAAGACGGCGGCAACACTAAGTTTAGGCACTGTTGGTGTGTTGCATGGGAGTAAGACTATTTTATTACAAACTGCAGACGGGCAAATTGAAGAAGCTCATTCTATTTCAGCCGGCTTGGATTATCCAGGGACTGGTCCGCAACATGCGGCGCTTAAAATTGCAGGTCGAGTGCAATACGTTTCAGTTACAGACAGCCAAGCCTTAGTGGCTGCTAAGTTGCTCAGTCGCACAGAAGGAATTATTCCTGCTCTAGAATCAGCTCATGCTATTGCTTATTTAGAGCAGGCTAATTTTAAACCATTAGATCAAATCATTATTAATCTTTCGGGACGAGGAGATAAGGATCTTGATACCTATATTAAATTCTTATTATAAAGATATGAACCTTCATCAAAAATTAAAAAATAGTAAAAATAATTTAGCGATCTATTTTACAGCTGGTTTTCCGCAGTTAAATTCAACCGCTGAAATTTTAAAAGCCTTAGATCAAAGTGGTGCAGATTTAGTGGAAGTTGGCTTGCCATTCTCTGATTCGCTAGTGGATGGCCCAACAATTCAGGCTAGCAATCAAGTCGCTTTAGATAATGGACAAACGCTCGCAAATGTTTTGGAGCAATTAAAGGCCTCTGTTGGTCAAGTTAAAATTCCAATTGTTCTAATGGGTAGTTACAATCCAATTCTACAGTATGGAATGGAAAAGTTTGTAGTTGATGCTAAAAATTCTGGTGTGACTGCTGTGATTATTCCGGACTTGCCTCCAGAGATTTATCAACAAGAATATCAAAAAACTTTTGAAGCAGAAGGATTAGGCATCTGTTTTCTAGTTACAAGTCATACGACAGAAGAACGAATTCACTTACTAGATTCACTAACAACAGGATTTATTTATTTGGTATCCTCAGACAATATTACTGGCACAAAGCTATCTTTAAATCCAAAACTAGAGAGCTATTTTCAAAGAATCCAAGGCTATAACTTAAAAAGTCCGATAATGGTTGGTTTTGGTATTTCTGATGCCGAAAGTTATCAAGCTGCTTGTAAATATTCTAATGGCGCAATTATCGGAAGTCACTTTATTAAATGCCTGGCGGAATTTACTGACTATCCCACTCAGATTAAGGATTACGTTAAAAGCTTCAAAGATTAAACCATTGTTTAATTCCGTAGGAGTAGCTAAAAAAATAGTTGTTGAATTTTGAAAAATAGGTTGTAGATTCGATTAAAATAGAGTTTTTGAAGTTTCCAACTTAGGAATGAATGCTAATTTATCTATTAATACTCTTTTGCTTCGCTGGAATGGCGGGTCTTGTCTACGTTCTTTATAAAGCATTTGTTTATAAAGAAGTAGCTCCAGTACCTCCCGCTCAATTGTTAATTGATCTAGAAGATTTCACTTATCAAGTTAATGACATTTCTAAAACAGTCAGCTTATTGGAAAGTTTTACTAAGGACTATTTTCTAACACTAACTAAGAGTGGATTTAAGGAAGTTTATGATATCTCAGAAACTTTAACCACAATAGATACTTTATGCCATAAGTTATTAGCTGAGTATCAGTTTGATGAGACCCAAGAAATCCTTAATTATGTATTGCATAAAAAAGGAGTGGGTGAGTTTCCCCAATCATTAAGCAAACATTTGCTTCGCGCCGAACCTTTTTTATCTTCATGGCTAGAACGTCTACATACTCGAATTGAGTTAATCGATCAGACACTGACCAATGCTTCTCAGGAATTTGAAAGTATTGGCCGAGTTCGCCAAAGCACCAGGAATTCTACCTCTACAATACTAGGAGAGATTCGTCAGGTATTATTAGAGGAGAGAAAAAAGCGAAAGAAAGATTAGAGAACTTAGTTAGCAGTTTTCTAAGTGCATTATTTGCATCACCCGATTGTATAGAATACAGGCTCTTAGTATCTTTCAACGAGATAAAGTAAAAACGTCTGGCTCGACAGCAATTGAGTAGCTACTATTTACAGTAAATCCTTTATATCTATTTTTAACCTTTCTGCGACCCTTTCAAGAACATAAAGACTTATATTCTGATCTTTATTTTCAATTCTATTTAGAGACGACTGGCTAATACCTATTTTTTGGGCAAATTGCAGTTGAGACTCTTTACCCCTAAGTTCTTTAAACTTTTGAGCAATTCGTTTCAGTATTTTTTCAGAAGGTCGTTTTTTCATACTTGACCATGATGTATGAAAGAGCTATCTATTTATGGGTAGTTATGAGCTTCGCCAAAATGTTGGACAAGAATCCCTATAAACTTTTGTGATGAATTTGTTCAAATTCATCAGGACTACAATACCCCAAAGCAGAATGCATCCTCTTAGGATTGTAGAAATTCTCGATCCAGTTAGTAATACTG
>JANNBC010000046.1:0-60534 GCA_031385045.1 bacterium
AAGCTAAGCTTCCAAATCGTAAAAATAAAAATAGAAGTTACCCTCGAGTTATTAAAAATGGCAAAGATCGTTACGAAAAGGCAGCAGTTCTATCAAAAAGTAATGGCGTAACTCTGGAGGAAGGTAAGTGACATTCGAGCCAGGCTCTGGGTTTAAAAATCTAGATCAAAGAACCTTAGCTCTAACTGTTGTGGGTGCTTGGCTAATCTTTAAATATAAAGCTGAGTCATTTAATATTCCTGTGTTTAGAAGCGAACTCTGGATTCCAACAAAAGATGATATCGATACAGTTGGATATCGTGCCTACTGGAAATATCTGGAAACTGAAGTTGCGCGCAATTCCTCAGTGAAACTTGATAAGATCTTTGAGCAAGCGAAAAATATGGTCACTAAATTAAGTGGCGGACAAAAAACTGCGGCTCCATTTATTCGCTTTTTTAATTCCGAATATGGCTTATTAATTTCTGCCAATAATTCTGGAGAGTTTAATCAGCTGAGTCAGTATCAAGTAGGAGATGACCCGCGATCAATTAACTACAAGACTTCAGCCCGCCGTTCTGGGCTCTTTGTTAATCGTTATCAAGATACTGGATATAATTCTGTCAATTTTATTGTTGATGGAGAGTGGTTTCTAAAAGAGGTTGAGGTAGATGAGAAAAAATTATTAATTTTCCTGATCCATTTAGAATTCCTAGCGCTCTATAAAATTCCCACAAAAATTGATTTTGCCAGTCGTTCAGGAACTGATTCTCTAACTCTGGATCATCGAATCAGTCTTTATCAGCAGCTCCGTGACCCATTAGATGAAGTTTTGGGTAAAAGTCATAGCATTAGAAATTATGAATCTCAATTTACAGATCAGACTTTTCATGGCACTAGTCTTGATTCAAGTTACTTAGAACAGGGTCTTCACGGTCAAATTATTATTATGGCAATTGCTGATAACAATTTAATTGAAAATATCACATTAGCCGGTAGACTCAAGAATAAGGGTAATGCTGTTGTCCCAATGAAAAAGCTCTTATAAGCAATATAATTATATAGCCCCTGAGAGTACTAATAATATTAGTCGTCATAATTTATTTGATTAAGTAAATATTTTTATATATTTTATTAAAATGATTCCCTCAGTTGTAAACTCACCAAATCTGACTAGTACTCAAGTCATACGTCCTCCAAAATTAAATGCTTTGCTAGAAGAAACGAGTATTATAAAATTTGCTGGCCTATTTCTAGAAACTGATAGGTACAAACTTCCTAAAGCAACAAAACTAGAATTAATAAAGCAACTAAGTAACCCTGCCATAACTGCCAAAAAAATTGAGAGCAAGCGACAAGCAATCGAAGAGCTATCCAAAATCGATACTGCTCAACTTTTAAATCTAGTAAAAGCAATTTTTGAGTTTAATATTGCCAGCAAGGCTTTGCAGAATGCTTTATTTCAACTTGACTCCAGGCATTATCCAATTAGAAACCCTGTTCACGCTCCTGATGGCCAACTTTATCAACATAATAAAGATGGACTTCAGCCATTCCCAGAAAATGCGTCTAGCTTAGTTAAGATTTTAGATCTTTACATCAAGGGTCAAAAAATTTTCCAAGCGCTACCTGATATCAGGACTGAAAGTTATCAAAGATTAAAAAGAAGGATTGGAGCAATTGTTAATGCCCCATATCTGGCTACTCTAGTTAAGACTGTGCCTAACATTTTACAAGTAGTTGAGACAAATCCAAATCCATTCTTATTAATGGATCTTCCTATTCATAAACTAGAAATGTATTCTCGTGAAAAGCGCAGTTTCGAAGTTGATTTACCGACAGATGCTCAAGAAGCTTTGAAAAATCGATTTTCTGAGGAAAGAGAATATCATGTTTTAGTATCGGCGCGCAAAGAATTTGCTGAACTATGTTTACATCTAGAACAGATTTGGAATCGTGATGCATTTTTAAAATCTCCAGAGGCAGTCCTAAGGCATTTTAGTCAAAATCTTTTATCTCATTTAAGTAAACTTGATATTCAAATTCGTTCCGCAATTCAACTAAGCACTGGAAAAGAATTTTTTGCCAGACTATCTGAAGAACAAGAAATTCATTTAACAAATTTCAAACCGCAATTAATCTACAGTGAAGAAATTAATCCTTTGAACTTGCAGTTTAATAGCTCTGAGGGTGGCATTAATCTCAGTGGAACTGTTTGCTCTGGTCGGACTACAATTTTGCACTCAGCTCTTTTAGCAACATTAATAAATCAAATTGGACTACCCCTACGAACTTCAGAAGCAGCAACTATTGGAATATTTGATAATTTCTACGCCTCCTTTCCCCAAGCTCATCAAATTGATTCAGGAGATGGGCTGTTTGGATCGAGTTTAAAAAAAATACCAACTACAGTTACTCCAAGGAGTTTAGTAATCTTAGACTCAATTCCAGCAGGTACAGACTCTAAGGGTCTAACTGCTGTTGGTCTTACAGCAATTAGTAGTTACCAAAAAGCTGGTGCGACAGTTTTAATTAATTCTCCTTCTAGAGAATTATCAAAAGCTATTGCTGACCATTCAAAATTACGTACGCTCAAAACGGAAAGACTACCAAGTCCAGATCTTCCACCATCAGCACTATTAATCAATGGCTATGCTGAAAGAGCAGAGATATTTGAATTAGCAGAAAATTTAGATTTCCCTCCACAAGTTATTAACAATGCTCGGAAAAGATACCAAGCATTAAAACTACCTGCGCAGGTGACTTTTAAAGATCAAGAAATTTCTGATCGCTTAGTAGATAACAGTGCCCGATATAGCCTCCCAATTCAATCTAGGATTAGACTTCTTAAACGCTTGGAAGCAAGATTCCCAGAGAGATTTTTTGGATTAAAAGACTCGAGATTGTTTTTACTCCGGGATCTTTCTGGATTTCCAAACTTACTCAAGCGCGATCAACAACCACGGCAATACTACTTAAAAGGAATAGGTGTAAAAACTGAGGCGGATCACTATGGAGAAGTATTCACACAGAAAACTTCAGTAGCAAAACAACAACGAGAAGCGAGAAAAGAAATTATTTCATTATTACAAACTCTCGATCCTCAAGTTCGCGAAGGAATCAAAGAACTAATTATTCATATAGCAGAACAAGTTAAAGCGATAATAAATGCAACTACTAGATCGACAGATCTGAGCTACGAAGCAGTAATTATTCCAATAATCACAATGCACCAAGACTTTCAAAAGTCGCTTAGTTCATTAATGATATTACTAGAATCGTCTTTTCCAGTCGCAGAATTTCAAAGAATTAAAGACGTTTTTCAGTTCTCTCGATTTTTAAATGATATCAAGGTTAGTGCCAGTTTAACTTCTTATGAAATGGAAGAAAAAGAAAAATATGGTGAAGCAAAGCTACTGTATGATGCTTACTATCATTTTTATCTTTACAAGATGGATGATTTTATTCCCCTAATCCTCCAATTAGATCAACTAAATGCGCTAGCTTCAATTTCAGTTGCTAATAATCTTAAGGCTGCAAATCTAATCGAAGAAACTATGCAATTATCTGCAGTTAACATGCTACCAGTGTTGCCAATTAATCAAAAAACGAATCTAGAAATAAAAATTTCCAATCAAGGGGTTTCAGTGTTAGATCCAAGCCCAATAAGTTTCCAAAGTTCAATTGAAGGCTTGCCCCAAGCTATCCTTGGCCCAAACTCCTCAGGAAAATCTACCTTAATTGAAGCGCTCTGGCTGGAAGCTTATTTAGCTATTAACGGTTATCCTACTTCCGGTGATTTTAGCTGTAGTGATTTTGGCGAAATTTATACTTTCTTCGGAGCAAATAACAGCTCTGTGATTAATTCTGATTTTACAATTTTAGCTTATCAAAAAATTTCATATATTCTAAATAATGTTAAGGCCGGAGATTTGGTACTACTAGATGAGCTACCAGGTTCTGACCCAGAAGAAATTGCCTGCTTACAACAAGCAATTGCTAACTATGCTCGTGAGAAAAAATTTCTCTTAATTTTCAATACTCACCACCGTAATGGATTATTAGAAAGTATTCATCAGGGGGAAATTGTTGCTTGGAAATCAAGTAAAATAATTTCTAAGAATCCTAATTCCCCAGTAAGCTATGAAATCATACCTGATCCCGGGCTAACCTCAGAGAGCAACCCTCTCGAAGTAGTGAGAGAAATTTGGCCAGAAGATTTGTATCGCAAGGTTCTGGCGCAGTACTAATTTTAGCTACTGCTTTAGATAAACAGGTAATTGTCTTCCTAAATCTGACCGCATATTCAATTCTCGCAGTGACTCCTTTGATTGATCTAGACGGTAAATTGCTTCAGCAATTAATGGTGATAAGGAGATTACCTGTAGGAAGTCACTGCGCGCAGCTTCTAATGAAATTGTGTCACTGGTATAAATGCGATCAATAGCAGAAACTTCCGCACCTTGCCTTAGGCATTTTGCCTCACGAAGTTTTATGATCGCATTATTCGAAAAAATACCATGTGTTGCACAAAGGATGACTCGCTTCGCTCCTCGTGCTTTTAACTCAGAAGCAGCAGCAATCATTGATCCACCAGTATCAATCATGTCATCTACTAAGATACAAGTCTTCCCTACTAAATATTCAGAATCTACTGTTAAGGTTACACTTGGGGCTTCACCTAACTCCTTTCTAAACTTACTCATAATAATTAATGGCGTATAAATGCTAGCTTCAGTTTCTATCATTCTAGCAAAACGCTCTGCTCGCTTACTACCTCCGGCATCAGGAGAGACAACTACTAGATCCTCTCCCTCAGCTTCCATTATAGGTCTCACAAAATGATTTATTCCATCAAGATTATCAAAAGGTCCATCAAAGAAACCCTCAACTTGTCGCGCATGAAGATCTACGGAAATAATTTGAGTTGCGCCCATGACTTTTAACATATCAGTTACCGCCTTAGCACCAATTGGCGGACGAATATCAGCACGACGATCCTGTCTAGAGTATGCAAAATATGGCAAGATTACTGTAATTTTATGAGCTCCAGCTAACTTCAGTGCTTGTACCATTAAACAAGTCTCAACTAAGGATTCATTAACTGGCTTTTCCATGTTAATCAGTAAAAATGCCTGCTTATCACGTACTGATTCATTAATCTGAATCTGACTTTCACTGTTAGGGAATTTATCTAGAAGAACTTGCCCTTGACTCACTCCAAGTTCAGATAAAACTCTTTGCCCTAAACGATTATTAGCACTTCCAATAAAAATAACTGAATTATCAGAAAGTCTTGGAGCATCTAAAAGTTTATCTTCCAATAAATTTTGATCCATCTGTCTTTCAAACTGGAAAGCTCTAGCCTCATTTATTCCTAATTTAATAAAGCGATCGCGACCGATATAAACGATCGCTTGATCGGCACAGTTTAAATATTCTGTTAAAATATTCTCAACCTTTAATTGAGTTGCTGCCGGAGCTGAATCTAAGTTCTTAACTACTGATAAAATTTCTTTTAGTTTTGGAATTAGCCTTAACTCAGAAGCAGATAGTATTAACTGCTTTACTATAGAGCCAAGTGACTCATTGTTTAAATCAAGTAATTCTCTGGTTTGTTGCTCTGCTGGGGCGAAGCGGTCAAAATTGGTTACCATAGCTTTTCAATTAATAATTTACCTAAATCCTTTATAAGAATTTTAAGTACTATTAGGAAAAGTATCTAAAAATTAACATTTTTGTTAAAAATTACTGTGATTTATAAGATAAATTAACAGTAAATACTGTCGCCCGCTAGCTAGCTGACTACTTCAAAGAAACAAAATAATCCTTGCTTAGCAACCGAGGATCTGTCAATCTCATAAGACCTAAACATGTAATGTAAAGGTGCATTTGTAGTTTTCGTTGAGGTGTAATGAGTCTTGCCGTTGTAGATGGTGGTACGCTAGGTACTGTACAAACAATAACTCCTGAAATTGTTAATATTTTAGAAGTTGCCAATAAGATTTTAAATAGCCAAGTAACAGAAGCAAGCCTACCACAAAATACTAACACCAAAGAAGTCCTACCTAACGAAGTTGAACTAAATACCCTGCTTACAACAATTAAAACTGCCTCGGAAAGCTTGAGGACGATTGTCGATTTCTCCAGACTCATTAATGAAATTGGTATTGCCAGCGAAGAAAGAAGCAGTATTCTTAGTCAAGAGATTCTACCGGTAGCAATTAAGGGAATTATTAATAGACTTTATAAACAAGAAGCTGCGCAAGCAGGTGGCCTCGCAAGAATTTATGCTGATATTTATGAATATGATCTTTATAAAGCTTACGCTACAAAGCATGGCGACGATTTTAAGTGTCCCGAATGGTATCAAGCCTTAACTGATTATTTAGAAATCTCCAACCGTCTCCACAACCTTCCTCAGCCAATCGATTACCTGGAACATTCAGCTGCAGCTAAGCCAACAGAGTATCAACGACAGTTTGGACGTATCGAGATCTTAACTAATGATAAAAAACGACTAGAAGGTCTAGGGAAGGCTGGGACAGATGAGCACACGGGTATTATCACTCAACTAGATACGATCGATCAAGAGATTAGAGCTTTCTTAGCAATTCACCATGATGTCGATCCTAAAAAAATGCCAAATTGTTGTAAGCAAATTAATCTAGAAGTCGCTGTGCAGATTGAAGTAGCAGAAAAAATGCTCCAACTTTACAATGGAATTGGAGGGATTTTAAAAGTATTAATTCCTGAAAAACCCACGGATATTGACAGCCCTATTGTTGAAATTCCTGAACTATTAAAAACTAAAAAAGATCTTGGAACAGAACTAAAATCACACCAAGTTGCCCCTGCTGAAATTGCATCATCTGCTCTGACGCTTAGCTCTTTTTCGGATATCACCAATAAAGAGTCAGTCATTGCATCCTTGCTAGAGACTTACTTAGAAATTAGAAAATCATTGCAAATTATTAAGGGAGATTACAAACGGCAATATTCTTCTGATCAAGAATATAACCAAGTAAAAAGATCGCTCGATCAAAGTCTACAAAAGATCTTACCAGGTACTAATTCAGAGGTTCGAAATCTGCTATTAGCGCTTAATAATTACTCCAATGATCAAATTAGATTTCATCAAGCTCAACTATTAATCTCAGCAGTCCCTGATAATGGGGGGCATGCGCAAATCTATGTTGATCAACCTGAAAATGTTCAACTTTTGGAACAAGTAGTCCACCTAGCAGTTAATGGTTCAAACAAGACTGCCGAGTTCTTACGTAGCGAGCTAAAAACATCTAGTTTAAATTCTACTATTGCCATCTGTCACAAAGCCCGAGAACTCAGTGTCAAAAAAGATATCGATCGACTTGCTTGGTTTTTTGATTTAGAGATTGAAAAATTTGATAAAGAAACTAATTTTTCTGTCACTCAAGGCACAGGATTATTATTAACCTTACTTGCGGTTTCTGAAGATCCAGAAATTCGCACAGCACTCCGCGGACGAATTAAAAAAATGGATGAGATCCCAAGTACGCTTGATAAAATGTTCCAAAAAATTAATAAGGATGGCCCTCAAGGTGTTCTAATAGAAAGGATTAGAACTCGACTATCTCAAAGGTTTGATGACAACTTAAGTAATTATTGGGGACAAGAAGAATTAGTTGCTGAACTAAGAACTGATATTGAAGATCATTTATTACTACTCAAGCATACTAGAGCTTATGCTGGGATACCTTCCAAAAAAGTATTTAAGAATGGACATGTATTTTATGGGGATCCAGGCTCTGGGAAATCATTCTTAGCGCTATGCTTAGCTAATGAGTATGGACTACCTTATTTAAAAATTTCTCGAGAAGAAATGTCCAAAGCTCAAGTTGCTGCGATCAACTCTAAAGAAGCATCGGCCGAAGATACAATTTCAAAATTTTTATCAGAGAAAGCAGAGCAAGCACTAAAAATGCAGAAAATTAGTGGTGCCCCAGCTGCTATTTTAATGATCGATGAAATGGAGGCTGAGTTCTTAAAGCGTAATCCAGAAACTAGCCCTCGTGCCGAACTAATTTCTACCAATATTATGCTTCTGGTGATTGAAAAATTAATGGCTAAGTATCCTGAGATTATTTTTGTTGCAGCAACAAACCATATTGATCTTGTAGATCGAGCAGCGCTCCGTGTTGGTCGCTATGGAATTGGAAAGTATCTGGGTAGACCTGATCAAAAAAGTATTCAACAAATTATTTTAGGGAACCTTAAAGAATTAGGATTTAAGACAACGATTCAAGATCTAGAAACAAACTCCGAGTTTGAAAAGTTAGTAGCTGCTTCCGATGGCTTAATGCCCGAGCCAATTAGCTTGGCAATTTGTAATAAAATTTCTACATACCGTGCTCTGGCGCTGGAAGCAGGAGAAGATTTAACTAATTCCAATGAGATTCCATTTGATTTATTAATCTCGGGAATTGAACTGATTAAAAGACAAACTAACTATAGGTTCAGTGATAGCAAAAAGGGCGAAGCAAGCTTGCCAAGTACGCCCTAGAAATTATTTTACTCTAACAAAAATCAAATTTATTCAATTCGCAATGAAAGAAAAAAGTCATTTATAATATCTAATCGTAAATTATGAATATCGGAAACTCGCCAACTGACATCAAAACTCAATTAACTTCATTAATTAGAAGCTGGAACTCTAGAAAAATTGAAGAATACATACAAATTGCTAACTACTGCCAGGAACATGGAACGATTAATCATGCTGCCTGGCTATCCTTTAGTCCTAAAAACAAGAGCAAAGAATCTTTGCCATTACCTCAATTTGAGAGACTTGGATTACTCCAAATGGTTGAAAATAAATGTTATCAACTGACGATGAAAGGATCCTCTCTACATCAACTACTTCAAGTCAACTAATCATAAAACTCGATAGACTTCCAATATAATTAAAGTTAAATTAATTTTGTAATCGTTAAATAATCATAAGGCAAATGTGAATAAATTTTCTAGGCTCCAGCTAGTGATCCTTCTTCTAATCATCCCTACTCTACTACAGGCAAATAATTTAGAGAAAACACCAATCATAAAAGTTGGAGTGATCGCTCCTTTAAGTGGTGGGGTAGCCGTCTGGGGCAATAGCGTTAAGTCAGCAATTGAAATTACTAATGGGGAATCAGCAACGCCAGTAAAATTAATTTTTCAAGATGAAGAAACTTGTTTACCTGCTAAAGCTTTAAGTGCGTATCAATATTTAATTTCGGTTGAAAAAGTAAACCTGATAGTTGCCTCTTGCTTAGAAGGCGCGCAAGCAATAGCTCCACTAGCAAAAAAAGATAAAATACCATTTTTTATTTCTGGACGCTCGGCAATAGATTTTCAAACCAAGTACCCAAATTCATTGTCTTGGCTCTCACTATTAGATTATGAAGGAAAAGCCCTTAGTAATTTAATCAAAAAATCTCACTGGAGAAATGGAGTGGCGTTAGTTTGGGATGGATACTTTGGTGTACAGTTTGCTGCTTCTATTAGAAATGCTATTAAAGCTGATCGCCTAGATTTTGATTTTAAAACAATTGAAGTCAATGCCAATGCTGTTCCAAATGCGACAGAAGTCCAAGCATTATTAAGACTGAAGCCAGAGGTGGTCTTTATCATGACGGCGGAAGCGACAGGAGCATTTTTCATTAGACAACTTCGCTCTTTTGGCTACCAAGGTGAAGTAATTCTTCAATCCAGCATGCTTCAAACATACGATCCAGAAGGTCGAAAACCATTCCTGGGATCTTTACAACAAAAGTTCTTAGTCAATCAAAATCGTTTTGCGGAATTACAAGTAAAGATTAAAGAAAAGCTGGGTGAAGCAGGTGCCGATGATTTTATTTTCTCTTATGATGGCTTTACTGTGTTACTACAAGAACTAAATAGCTGTGAACAAGAAATGCCCAATGATTTAGAAACTTGTTTAACTAAAAAACTTCGCAATGAAGAATGGCGCGAGGGGGCTTCAGGAAAATTTCGTTTTATGAAAGATGGCTCGACAGAGCGACCAATGGTCTTAAAAAAAGTTACGGAAACTGGCTTTAAAGATCTAGAATAACAGTCGACTAATTTTTAAAACAAAAAACATCCTGAATTTCCTAAATAATTAGACTATCTCCCAACACCTGTAAAAATATAATTATGCCTAAGTACTACGTACTCTTTTTACTTTTTTTCTATACAACATTAACTGGCGTTATTTCAATTTTCTTGGGTCAGGATATCAACTGGGATCTACAAAATTATCATTTATATAATCCTTATCAATTTCTGGAAAATCGCTTTAAGTTTGATGTGATGCCCGCGCAAATTCAAACTTTTTATAGTCCAATTTTAGACATCCCTTTTTATTTAGCACTTTATAAATTAAAGCTTCCACCAATTTTTATCGGCTTTATTCTTGGTTGGCTTCAGGGACTCAACTTATTTTTTCTCCATTTAATTGGACTAACAGTCTTACCAAAAAAACTTTTCTACCAGTGCTTTACGTTTATTGCTGTTCTTTGTGGTGCAGGCGGAGTAATTTTTTACTCACAAATTGGAACTGTCTTTGGAGATAGTACAACAAGCCTTTTTATCTTATGCGCTATTTACCTAATCTCAGCTAAATTAGAGAGCTCGTGCCTTCCAACTATGCATCTAGCGATTGCCGGTTTAGCCATCGGCATTGGAACAGGATTAAAATATACAAATATTATCCATGCTATCAGCATTTTTCTGGCGATTAATTGTTTTTGGTCAAAAAATAGACTTAAAAATAATTTCTATTTACTACTTCCAGCCTTAATTGGATTTTTAACTTGTGCTGGTTATTGGATGTATCTTCTTTGGCAAGAATTTGGCAATCCAGTCCTACCTTTTCTAAATAATATCTTTAAGTCTCCTTATTTAGATACAGTAGCTTTTAAAGATGTACGTTTTAATCCTAAAACTTGGGGTCAGTTTTTCTTTTACCCTTTTTATTTTTTAGATTCACAACACTTACCTTGGGAGATGCCATTTAGGGATGCTCGAATGGCAGTGGGAATGTCTTTGGGATGGATCTTTTTATTATTAATAAGTTTTCCGAAAGATTATTTCCAATCTAGAATCTTTAAGCCAATATCTATAAATCTTAAGTTTATTATCAGCTATTTTTTAATTTGTTATTTAGTCTGGGTGATAGTTTTTTGTTATTATCGATATATAATTCCGCTAGAACTTCTATCTCCAATTCTTGTCTTAGCCTTCTTCTCCATTTTAAATCTTAGAACAGCTTTTAACGCTATTCTTCTAACAATCATTTTCACTTCGATTGTTGCTTGGACTCAGATTCCAACCTGGGGTAGGAAAGACTGGAGTTCTGATTGGCTAGAAATTGATCCTGCATCATTAGCCAAGTATGAAAATTCAATTATTGTTTTTTGGTATAAAGAACCAACTAGTTTTATTATTCCATCTTTTCCAAAAAGCACTCGATTTGTAAGAATTCATTCTAATCACTTATTAACTAAAGAGAGTTTGCTTTATCAATCTGCCAAAAAAATTATTGCTGAGCACTATCCAGGGGAAATTTATCTTTTAAACTTAGATGCTCCAGCTGATAAAAAACTATCGCTGTTAAGTGATCTACCGGATTTTAACTTAAGTACTAAATTCCTAAATTGCGAGCCGCTAGCAACAAAAATTCAGACATTCCAGTTATGTCCCTTAACTTATAATTTAAATCACTAGATTTTATTTTTGAGGAGCAGCAATTTTACCCATTTTAATGGGAGTGACTTGCGCTGGTACAACTTCCTCGGGTTTTTGTACGGCCATATCACCTATTATTTCTCTAGTTGGGGTCGGCGATGGACTTGGACTTGGGTCAGCGATTTCTCCCATTAGCTCAGGTGCTTCTTGGGTTGGAGCAGTGTTCGCTGGCTCAACTGAATTTTCAGCGATTGCACCAGAGGTAAGCCCTAGAAAAGTATAAATTGTGACTAAAAAAACGCCGAGTCCTTTTAATACGCTAATTACACTAACACTATCTTTAAATTTTATGGCGCCATTTCCCAGCATTTCATAACGGACACACATTCTTTCGGAGCCACGCCTTTTTAGAATTTTTTCAGCCTGACTCTTCGTTAGGGCAGATAAATTTGTTACAGTATGTACGCATTGTGCACAGTGCCGCTTCTCTTGATTGCCATGCATCAATTCCCAAGACTCATGGCATGGAGATTTAATTTCTACCTGCTCTAATATTTTTAATGATTTTATGTTGCTCATATTATTTTTAAAATTCTAATTAGAGTTATTCTAACTATGATATCTTAGAGCTTGAAGTTACAGAATAGTTCATTAATTTTTAGAAATTAATGGGGTTTATTCTCAAAGAGAGTTAAGTAATTGAAAATATTCAAAATTTATTATATGTTTAAATCTTAAAAGCTATCTTTCCAAAGGTTATTATTTTTCATGTTAAGTTATCAACATGCCTACCATGCGGGCAATCCCGCTGATGTTTTAAAACATTTTGTCTTATTTTTAGTTTTACAGTCTCTAAAAAAGAAGGAAACCCCATTTCATTTTTATGATACACACGCAGGTGCTGGAGAGTACAATCTAACAGATGATGAGAGCCAGAAAACTGGAGAATCAAAAAATGGAATTGAAAAATTACAATTAATTGCTAAAGCAGGTGAGGCCACGATTCCTGAGCAAATTAAGCTCTGGCTATTAAAATTAGAACAAATTCAAACAACAGCAAATAATTTTCAACTCTACCCAGGTTCCCCAAGTTGGGCCTTACATTTAATGCGCGAACAAGATAAGGCAACTTTCTTAGAATTACATCCAGCAGAATATGAGAAGCTCCGTAGGTGGCAAGGACGTGAAAAACGAGTTAAGAGTTTTAAACAAGATAGTTTTAAAGATCTTAAAGCTCACCTACCACCTTTTGCCAATCGAGGAGCAATATTAATAGATCCTCCTTACGAACTTATTAGTGATTATTTAAATGTTAGTAGTTTATTAAAGGAAAGTATTAAAAGATTTGCGCATGGTGTTTATTTAATTTGGTATCCAATAGTTGAGCGCGGACAAGATCTAGTAATGCTAGATATGATTTCAGATCTTCAAATTCCTAAAACTCTTTTGGTGGAAATGACTCTTCGAAAAAATCGTACTGGGCTTGGTCTCTCTGGCACTGGTATGATTATCATCAATTGCCCTTGGCAAGTTGATCAACAAATAAACTCAGCTTTAAGCTGGCTAACAGATTCTTTAGTAGATAATCAGGAAGGAAGTCCCCGAGTAGAATGGCTAGTAAAAGAATAGCTAGTAAAAGTGACTAGCTTGCTAAGGTTTCTGAAACGATTTTTGCAGGATTTCCAATAGCTGATGATTTGCTTGGAACTACTTTTAATATTACGGCACCAGCTGCAATATTGGAATAATCACCAATATTACTGGCAATGATTGCCCCCTCACCTACCCAAACATGCTTACCGATGATCACTTGCTCAGATTTTCCCTCAATTAATTGTCCGCTGCTATCACGTTGATGTTGTTCTAATCCGGAAATTATACTGACTCGACTAGCGATTTGTGTGCCCGCTTCAATTTTCACAGCTCCAAAACAACAATAACTACCAATTGATACGCCCGAGCCTAAACTAACATTGGGATGTGCAAAAATACTACCATATCCAATTACGGAATCGCTGGCACAACTCTCCATGGTTAATCGATAAAATTCTCGTCTCATGTAAATACCAGTTAATCCGGGGAATTGTGCCAAAAATTGAGAAAAGGCTGGAAAGCTTCGTTGCTTATCTCCGAGAAAAGATACAAGTAAATAAGCAGAGTATACTGGTAAAATCATTATAAAAGTAATTACTCGACATGCTTTTTTAATTTTCTCATTCATAATGATTCTTTAGAATATCCAATCCTCTCAAACAAAGCATTGAACATCGATTCTCTTCTTGTTAAAGAAAAATGATTTAATAAATGTCCTTGAAAATTCCTAGCTAACTCAGCTCTTAAATTAGGATCACTAATTAATAAATTAATCTTTTCTGCCAGCACTGTAACACAATCTAACGGGAAATGTAGTCCATGAATTTGATCATGAATTACTACAGCATGTTCTGGAATATCGCTGACAATCACGGCATTAAGACAAGCACCAGCTTCCAGTAAACTATTTGGTAATCCTTCAATAGAAGAAGCTGAAACAAAGATATCAAAATGATGTAAATACGGTTTCACATCTTTTTGATAGCCAAGAAAATTAATTTTTTTCTCAATTCCAAGTTGCTTAGCTAAGCTTTCTAACCTACCTCGCTCCTCTCCGTCACCTAGAATAAATAATTTCCAGTTGGAATCTTTAATGTGTGCACAGGCTTGAATTAAAATATCAACTCGTTTTTCTTTTGCTAATCGGGAGCAGGTTCCGATTATTATTTCTTGTTCTGGAGGCAATTCTGTTCCTTCCATAAGTTGCATCTCATTAATATCAATGGCGTTTTCGATTACAGAAATCTTAGCTGCAACTAATTTGAGATATGGATGCCGAAGCAGTTGCGCTGGAGAAACTGCAATAATTGCATCAAAGAAGAAGACTAAACACTTATCTAAATATTGATAAAGTTTTAATTTAAACGTTTGACTTACCCAACCATGAATTGTTGTAATTCGTCTTAAATTTAAACCTATACTGGCAAACAAACCATAAAAGTTAGCTTTATAGCCATGAAGTGAAAGTAAATTAATATTTTCGGATTTTAATATTGCTCGTAATTTTTGAATCGCTTGCAGGTCTAGTCTCCCACGACAATTTAGTTGTCGAACATCACAGGCCAGCTTCTGATCAATTAAGCTACTCACGGGATTATTATTTTCTAAACTAATCAAAATAACTGCAAAATTTTCTCGATTTAGGCAATTAACAATTTTAGCAATATTAGTAACCATTCCGCCAAAGCCGCTAGTACTGTAAATTAAGGCAACTTTGATTATTTTCATTATCAATTGAAATTATATTTTTTGATTTAAAATATACTATCACAATAAAAATGCTAAGAGCAGTCTATTACTTAATCAGAGACCAAAGTGTCCTGGTGCTGAGTAAGATAATTAAGATACCAACAAGCAATAATAGTGTTTTAGCTTTTAATTTTTTACAAAGATAACCAGCAAATGGAGCAGCAAATATTCCTCCAAAAATTAACCCCGCAATAATTGTTGTTAACCCGCGAAGGTTCTCCCATTCATTAAGTCCTAAGAATACAGAGAAAGCTAGTGCCGTAAAAAAGGCCACATAAAATTCGGCTAAGTTAACAGAGCCGATAGCATATCTTGGCGTCCAACCAGAACTTAAAAGTGTACTATTTACTATTGGCCCCCAGCCTCCGCCTCCAATAGCATCAGCGAACCCTCCAAAAAGGGCTAAAGGAAATAACCTTTTGGTTTTTTGTTTGCTGAACTTATTTTTAAACGCCTTATAGATAATTACAAACCCCATAATCAATAAATAACCAGCAATAAATGGAGTGAGCCATTTGCCATCGACTGTGGTTGATAAAAAAGCTCCCAGAATACCTCCTATTACTCCTGGAAATACCAAACGACGAAAAAGTTTTTTATTAACATTGCCCAGTTTGTGATGGGAGAATCCAGAAATTCCTGCAGTAAAAATCTCAGCGATATGGACACTGGCACTTGCTTCTGCGGGACCGACACCAGCAGCTAATAGAAAAGTTGTGGAGCTTACGCCATAAGCCATCCCAAGAGCGCCATCTATTGTTTGTGCTCCAAAACCAACAATGGCATAAATCCAGAACTGCTTCTCTCCAAAAAAACTGAAAAAGGCAGTTAGTTTTGTTAAAATTGCTTGAGATAGTAGTAACTGGTCTGCGGAATATAAACAGATCAATAATATTACTGAGACTAAGAGTACAATTCTTAGTTTTAGTGAGTTTAGTTGCATGCTAATTTAAGGCTCAAGATAAATTTAAATGACAAATAAAAAATTCTATTTTTTACAAAATACTATTTACCGAAGATTAGACTATGCTAAAAAGTCATAATAATAAACTATCTCTTAAACTGCCAATTAACTATCCCTATGTCTCAGAATGATATTTTTAATCTTGATTATACCAATCAAATTTTTCAACTTTGCCAAATTCCTTTTGAACAACGGAGTGATCAATGGGTCAATGCTTTTTTTCAATTTATCCCAACTGCTAGTATGGCCTGTGCCGATCCACAAATAATTGTTGGCCCTGATAAACTTCCCTATTTTGTGCTTAACCTCCCAACACCAGGAGCCTCCTTCGAATCTTTTTCTGTTAGTCATTTATTAGAATTTGTCACGGATAACGGCTTAGGGATTGCGATCAATCCAGCTAAAGGTAGCCAACCTGATTGGATTTTTTCAGCTGGAGATCTTTGGAACTTTCGGGAAACAAATATATTTATTTTCGATCAAGCACGTTGGGAGAATTTAAATGCCGATGAACAAAAAGTTAATCTCACTGAACGTGAAGTTTTATTAGCTCAACCTAGTGAAAGTTATCTGCCGAAATATGTTAGAAAAAATATTGATCAGACATTACGGGATAAATTTGGGATTACCGAACCAGCAGTTTTTTTAATGACTGACATGACTCTTAATCCATCCATGAATTTAGTTTTTAATATTTTTAATGAAAATGAAAATCCGGCAAAAATTCAGGATATAATTAACTACTTAGCTTGGTCACTACCAAGGGATTATGGTCTTGTTGGTATTGATAGTACTTCGGAGCTGGTCTCAAAATTTGAACCACTGATTAGCCAAGATTAATTGGCTTGAATAAATTAAAAAATATTTTTGCTTAGCATTTCAAACCTATATATTATCTCATAATGTTCAGAACGGAAGGACCCGAAGGTCAAGCAAAAATTAGTTTAAAAGCTGGAATTGATAGGATTGAAGACATCACCAGTGTCCTTGGTTGGACAGACGATATTATTGAGAGCGTCTTAGCCCAAAGCCAACCAAAGCAACAAGTAATTGATATTGATATCCCACAAATCCGCACTCATCTCCCTTATCGTAATTTCATGAGTGTCAGTTTTGATATGCGCCACAACACAGTTGGACATACTATTGATGATTCACTATTAGTAGATCGGCAGAACGGAATTTATATTGTGGCTGATGGAGTTACTAGAGAATTTTGTACCGATCAAAATGCCGCTTGGCAAGTCGCTCAAGCATTTACAAGACTGATGCACTGGCACATATCTGTATTATTACTGGAGTGTAACAATCCCAATTACATTCTGCGGCAAGCTTTTCATAATGCTAACTTAGACATTGCTAAAATAAATCGACACCTTGAGTTAGGGAGCGATTTTTTAGAAAATGCTCCTGCGTCTTGTGCCGCCGCAGTACTTTTTCGCCACGGGGAAGATTACTTTATGGGTAATATTGCTGACTCGCAAGTAGTGAGCTTTGAAAATTACCCTCATTCACAACAAATTAAACAAATCACTCCGATTCAAACACTCGCCTCAGAAACTATTAGAGAAAAGGAACCAACTAAAGAAAAAATGTTAGAACGTCACCGAGCATGCGCCAATCAAATAACTACTCAGGGTGATAAAGAAAGTTATGCCTATGGAATTATTAATGGTAACCCTAATGCGGTTCATTTTTTTGAAACTAAACAAGCAGCACATCGCACACCATTTTTAATTTATTCGGATGGATTCTATAATCTTTGTGGTCCAGCATCAGGCAATAACCAACATCAAGAACGAGCTGCTACATTTGCCAGCTTAATTACCAATCCAGAGTATGCTAGCTACTCAGCAGATCGACTAATTGATACTGCTCTGCGACAGACACCAAACCCAAGTAAACTGGATGATATTAGCCTAATAATCGTTACTGGGGCATAAGAGACAAGCTCAAATTAATTCAAATCCCCAATAAAAACAGATAATTACCATATGGACTGGGAATTCGAATCCCTAGGCTTCTAAATAACATCTTAATACAAGTCATTATATTTAGAGTTTGAGTTGTTATGAAAAAGAAGGTTTTAATAATTGCTTCCTTTGTAGCCATGTTGCTACTGATTGGTATCCCTTCGATTACCAAAAAAGAATATAATGTTCACATCCCTAATTTCAATGACATTAACTATTGCGAGAACGTTATCTGTGAAGGGGTAGGTTGCGCTAAAACTAACGCCCAAATTCAACAAGATATTGAAGACCGAAATAATTTGATCAAAGTTAATTATCTTGATCTTAACTTCAATGAAGAATCTAAAAAATTAACTGTAGAAGCAGAGATTGATACCACCACCGCTAAAACTGCTAATTTTTTCCATTTGATTCTTACTGATGGAGATCTGGATGTCAGCAGAAAGAATTGCGAAGCAAGTGTTGGACATCTATACGTTGATTTTAGCGACGAAGCTAATCCGAAAGTTAACGTTTTTGCTTTTAATGGACACTTAAATCTTTACTGTAATAACGGTGAAGTTCATGAAAAGCAAAATGTAACTCACAATGGTTATGATGATTCCATTCCGCTTGGTGACGGCGTTGGACCTTACGTTAACAAAGCAAGTCTCAAAGAAAGTTTCTATTCAAAAAATGCTCCAAAATATCGAGAAGAAATTTTTAGCTCAATCGAAACGCCCAGTGCCGTAAGTTTTTCAATTGATACAACAGCAACATCTAAAATTATTCACCTGGAACTTGATGTCTCTGGTATTAATAGTCATCAGATCGAACCGCTATTATTATATAATAAATCTTACACTTACGAAGGAATTAAATTTGCCGATCGTGTTGGTGTCTGGTTTTGGGCAGCAGCGAATGCTGTTCCTACTTATACAAATAACTATATCAGCAGCTTACTAACTCAAAAAACTGATTGCTCAACTTGTGTTCATCCCGAGTTAGAGACAAAGTCAAAAGTTCTTTGTGGTGCTTCAAGTGTCTCTGCAAATCCTGTAGAAGTTGGTAAATCTACAACTCTTAGTTTTGAAGTGATCAATGAAGACTTCTTTGATACTACAAAAGCGCCTGTAATTGTGAGCTATGCTGGATTGCCTGCTGGCGCTAAACCAAGTGTGCCAAATGGTGAAGAAGTAATTTTTGCTGAAGATGGCACAAGTGGCAAAGCTACTATTAAGATTGATTGGACTCCAGGGCCCGAGCAAGCAGGAGATTATACTATTGGAGCAAACTTTTTAGTTGAATATGGATTAAATAATCTACAAACAGATTGTGCCGGAGTTAAAGTTACTGTCAAACCACTTACACCAGAATGTAAGCAAGCAGACTTAAGTGTAATTACTCAAGCTGATCAGGATATGGCTCAGCTAAATTTAGTCTCTACTCAATTAGAACAAAGAATTAAAAAAATTCGTAAAGATCTGGGAGAGAGTGGAAAGGTTGATGATTTTAATCCATCAGCTGAAAATACTAGAGGCTGGGAAGCTTACAATGCTGTCATTGGGCAGGGAATATATCTATTCGAATGTACTAATATCGACGCCTGCTCTACAGGTTTACAAGTATCCTCACTTAGTAATCAACTAGATATTTTTAAATCTGCAATCCTAAATTTAAAGGATATCGCTTTAAGCCGAACAATTAAACTAAGAAAGGCTTTAGTTAAACAGTACGTAAAAAATGGGTTAGAAATATCCGTAGCTCGTAAAAAAGCTACGAAAGTTATTGAAAAACAATATTTACAAGGTAAGAACAATCAAGGGATTAACCCAACATATAACTCGGCAACTGCATTTGTTGATTCACATGTAAAAACTTATGGCCTAACAAGATTCTCTGCTAGTAGCTTAGACTCCTTGGAAGAAAGTTGCGGATTAATAATTAAGAAATAGAACCAAACTAGATTTTCCTAGAAAGAATCTTTTAGGAAAATCTAAATACTTTTATATAGTTATGACAAAAAGTATTTTCCGAGTATTTAAAAGTCAGTTTTGTGTTTTTTGTCATAACTATATGATTTTATTATCCCTCTGGGAGATAGTAAGCCCCAAAAAGTAATTCCCTACGGAAATTACTTTTTGGACTCACTATATTAAATTACTAAACAAATTGTAGTGGAAGAGAATTAAACTCTAAATTTTGTGACTTCGCTTCTTTTGGTAGTGGTCTTAAATGTTGAAAATAATTACGCCCCCCTCTTAATCCCTGATTTTCAAGAGCATCGACTAAAAGAACTGGTGGGAATAATGTTCTTAGAATCCTGCCTGCCATAGATGGAGCTGGAGTGGGAAGAATACTTAGATACCAGGGGATCTCAGCATTAATTGAAGTATCCCATTTCTGGTTAAAAATCTGATCAAGCTTTGCTACTTCATACTTACTTTCTAGAACGACTCCTAGCTCACGAGAAAAACTCATTGACTGATTATCGAAATTATTGGAACCAACATAAGCACTGTGCCCATCAATTTCTAAAAACTTAGAATGATTTGCTTGTAAGTTTTTTAGTCGATCGGCGTACCAACGAATTTCAATATTTTAACGAATTTCTTCTGGAAGTTTATGCACATAAGCTACAATGGCATAGTTTGTTGCTCGATCAACAAAGGCTCCCAGGCTATTATAATTTTTAGGCAGTAGGATTTCTACTTTAACATTCTTCCAAGCAGCATTTTTTAAATCCTCCCAAACTTCCAAATCATTAAAATTGGGAGTCATAATTCTAATTTTTTCTTTTGCTAAAGCAATCATGCCCTTCATTGCTCGATCTCCAACATTATGTTGATGATTACCTTTCCAACTACTACTAGCTTCTTTCCCTACAATACTAAGAGCAATCTCCCGTGAAGAATGTACTTCTGGTTGGCTAGTACTACTAGCAAGTGTCCGGGCATTTTTTGTTTTATATAATTGCCCCTTTAGAAAATCTTTTTGATATTCTATCAGCAATCCAGAAACTACTTTTCCTGATAATCCAATTAACAGATCCGCCTCCCGAGGATTATCAATATTATCTCCGCCTATATAGGCTAATTTAGAATCAATCACATAAAGTTTAGAATGTAAGGAACTACGAAAAAACCCTTTGGGGTGTAGTGAAACGGAAGCTTTAATTTTAAATTCTTTTAGAGCTTCTAAGAACTCCACTTTATCTTTTTTGGTAACTTTATTGGCGGCTATAAAGATTTTAAAATCTGGTATGATCGCTTGCTTCTCTTTTAGAGTTTTTAAGAGGCGTAATCCAATTTCAGAATTTTGATCAAAAATATAAGCAGCGATATGCACACTTTCTTTTGCTAACTTAATTTGTTCAATGACACGTTCAATTCCCGTGTCAATTCCTGTTGGAGGGACATCAATAACTTCTTCTAAGATACCAGAAGTTCTAGAAAATGTTCCATGCTTACTATCATGATCTAAAAGCCGTTCTAATTGTCGACCTGTTGGATAACGATCTGATTGCTCCTTTGGGCCACTAGAATTGACTATCGGCATTTTTGTATTAGATAAATCAATTAAAGGATCAAGAACTTCTGAAAGTCCCTTGAGGTCAGTGCTTTGATTAATTTTCCTTGGAGTAGACGCCGAATCTTTGGCTATTTGCATTAACTTTTTAAAATACTTTTTATTTCAATTTAAGTATTATGACATAATAAAAAATCTTAGCACTACTTTTCAACCTTTTTCGAATTGATATTCTAGAGTTTGCTAGTCGAAGATGCTAATCTTACTTAATGAAGATAATCCTAAATTTACTTTGCGATCCAAGAACCTCTGGACTATAATTAAAGATTTTGTATCTACTGTTTAAGTTAAAATATAATGTTTAGATTACTGATAACTATCTCAATTTTTCTTGTTCCTCTGCTTAGCCTTGCGGAAGAGGCAACGGATCCTAAACCAAAAGTTTATCAGGTGGGAGATTATTTTGAACCATATAAACTACAAACTCAACATAAAAAGCCACATACTTTATCCCCAGATACAAATGTCATCCTGGTATCTTTTGAAATGAGCTTATCAAAAAAAGTTCATCAAGCTTTAGAAAAAAGAGACAAAGATTTTCTAAAAGATCACCAAACTGAATATGTTGCCGATATTAGTGATATGCCAGATATCATTACTTTTTTATTTGCTGGTCCTAAAATGCGTGGCTATGATTTCCCAATTATCTGGGCACGAGAAGATGATTTTGATTTAAAGTATCCCAAGAAAAAGGAAAGACTTACCGTGATCGAATTAGATCAAGATAAAAAAATTAAAAATATTTCTTTTCTAAAAAGCATTAAAGATGTCTCTAGTAAGATTTACGGAGAAGAGTCAATTATTTCCAAAAAGAAATCCGAGATCAAAGAACAAACCGAATAAAATAATATAAATTGCAGTCTTTGACATGACTGCGTTTAACTCCCTAGCAGATTGATGTTGAAATATTATTTTAATACTTGGGATTGCCAGTATTAAAATTATTGATGAGATCAAACTGTAAGGATGATTACTCATTAAATGTGAATCAAACCAGGGGACACATACAGCTGTTATTATTAAAACAAGATATTCTAATTTTCCAAAACGCTTACCAAAGCGCACTACCTAAGTACGCTTCTTGGCAATCTTATCTTGTTCATAATCTCTAATGTTATTAACAACAAGTAAGGCAGTAGAAATTAAACCAAGGCTAATTCCTAGGACTAAAGCATCCAATGAAAAAGCTTGGGTTAGAATATAATAAGTTCCTTCAACTGTAATTAGTCCAAAAAAAATAAATACGAAGAATTCCACCCAGATATTACAATTCTACCAATTGGTGCCTTTCTACCTAAAATAGTTTTACATAAATATCATCTAAGTCCAACAGAGGCAGTCCAAGCAGAATTAGATTTAGGTGTCACAACTTTTATCCCTTCACACTTTGGAGCCTTTCGACTCTCACTTGATTATCCAGATACTGCCCTACCAGTCTTTGCTAAAGTAGCAAAAATAAAAAATCTGAATTGGGCAATGCCTGCCTTACTACAGATTAACTAATATTAAAGACAGTAAATTTATCAGTTCTGCCAGCTAGCCAAGAGCTCAGTAGATGAATTGTAGCAATAAAGATAAGATTGCTATCCAAATAGTTAAAATTATTATAGCTCCAATGATACTGACTGGTTTACTATCCAAATAGCTAGCTTTTTCCCTTGAGCGCAATAAAATATTCTCAGGTAATAACTTAAGAATAAAGTATATTCCAAATGATAAGATTAATAAGTCATCTAAAAAGCCAATAACTGGAATAAAATCAGGTATCAAATCAATTGGACTAAGCGCGTACGAAACTAAAATCAGACAAAGGATCTTTAAGTAGATTGGAGTTTCAAGATCACGAATTACACAATACAAGGTGAGTGTTTCACGCTTCATTGTTACAGTCCAAGTAGCTAATTTTTTTATTATTTTCTTCATCTGGTAAGTAATCATCACATATTTGGGGTGAACTAGTCAGCTCCATTTTGATTGGTACGTTAAACTTGGAACTTACCCCTTTCGACATTAAACTACATAAATTAGATTACAGGGAATTATCTAAGCTCCTAGCACTTTACTTGAACTCGAAAGTTACTAATGACTTCTACCCTACTACAATTAATTGATAAACATTGGGCACTTTGTTTACTTGCAGCTGGAGGAATCGTCCTCACATTAGGCGATTTAGTAATGAAGAAATGGGTCACGACAGATCTGCGTACCTATTACGTTATCGGCCTTTTTATCTGGGTTATTGGACTTAATTTCCTAGCAATTTCCTTTAAGTATAAAGGCATTGCTGTAGCATCCATGATCTTTATTATTTTCAACACGATCACACTACTGCTAGCAGGGTATTTACTCTACGGCGAAAAAATTTCTATGCAAGAAATGCTTGGCATTTTTCTTGGACTTTGCTCTGTTGCCTTAATGGACTTGGCGTAAGTAAAATTATGAAAATTGCACTAATTGGATGTGGAAGTTGGGGGAAATATATTTTAAGGGACTTAGTCAGTCTAGGCTCACAGGTTCAAGTTGTTGCGAGATCTACAGGTAGTATTAAAAATGCTGTAGAGTTTGGTGCAACAAAGATTGTAAGTTCAGTTTCAGAACTTGAATCTCCAAATGGTGTTGTTGTTGCAACCACAATTGGTTCACATTATGAAATCATCAGCGAGCTTTCTAAGATCTTTCCTAATATTCCTATTTTCTGTGAAAAACCCGTAACGGACTCATTCGATCAGGCCTCTAAACTACTTGAAAAATCCTCCAATAATATTTTTGTGATGGAAAAATGGCGCTATCATCAAGGGATTATTAAGCTACGAGAACTATATCAGAGTGGTAAATTTGGAATACTAGAAGGGATTCATACTACCCGCCTATCAATGTCTAACCCCCATCTTGATGCTGATGCTGTCTGGGTTTTACTGCCCCATGATTTAAGTATTGTTAATGAAATCCTAGGATTTATTCCTGAGGCTCAATTTGCCAGAGGCCAAATTTATCAAGATCATTTTGAATCACTTATCTGCCAACTTGGTAAAAACCCTTGGGTTCAAATTGAAGTTAGTGCTCGTTCTACTAAAAAGGAACGAAGAATTGAGTTGCGTTTCGAGCGACATATTCTAGTACTAAATGATGGTTATGCTAGTGAAATTGAAATATATTCTTGGGATCCCAATAAACAAATTATTAATCCACAAATTGAAAAGATTCCTTTTAAAGAAGAAATGCCTTTGCTAGCTGAGCTAGAAACCTTTATTCAATATTTAAAAAATGAAGGTCCCACTCCCAAGAGTTCCTTGCGTGAAGCAGTTCTGGGAGTTGAAAGAATTGAGCAACTAATGTCTTTAGCAAAACTCTAAAAAGAGTTTCTATTAGAGCGCTAGTTCTGCTAATAGACTATCAAGACTTCCTAGTGACTCATCTCTTAAAGAGACTTTTAATTGATATTGCTGAAGATTAAACCCTAGTTGTGATTCCTGAAAATTAAACCCTAGCTCATCAGCAAGATTCCAATATTCCGTCACAGAATAGACATGAATGCTAGGGACTGGGAAATAAAAGGCATGGGCCACGCCAGGTGGAATATAGATGCCTTGCATCTGTTCTGCTTTAATAATAATTTCTTCTTCTTGCAGGAAAGTACTAGAATCTTTTCGCAGATCTTTTAAGAAAAAACGACACTCTCCGTTAGCAATTGTTAAATAATCAGCATGTAATTTATGGACATGAAAGCCACGAAAAGTTCCCGGATTAGAATTTACTATATTCCACTGAATTGGCTGAGAGAAATCAAACCAAGCGGATCTAAAAACTTCTGTGAAGCTTCCGCGATCATCATAGTTAGTCACTAGCTGAGCAACAATCAGATCATTAATCTTTGTTTTATTTGTAATAAGTGATTCAGGCATTAATCCTAGTTTATGGTAATTAAAGCTAAAATTCCAATTTTTTAAATCTCCTTCTGATTGCCATATTAATTGATCAAGTCCCAGTATGAAAATCTCAAGTCTTCGGATTTTGCTTTGAGTTATAAAACTCACGCAACATAATCAATTCTTGATCTTGCTTTGCTAAGTGAACTTTAAGTTCGGTAATTGTTTGTAATAAATGCTGCTCATTCTTTTTACTAGTATCAACATATTGATCAAAATTACTTTGTACTTCGCGCTGTTTTTCTGTGCTTTCAATTTCAAGTTGATATCCTACTCGTAGTTTAGTTTGGGTAATTTCTGCTTTCAATTTCATTAATTCAACTGGATTTTGAATTAGTTCGGTATGCTTCTCTAATTCTTGATAACGCTCGGGGAGTGTTTGATTAAGACGATCAGGGCTAGCAAAATGTAATGCAGTTGGTTCAAATAAACTACTACAACGAACACCAGGATAACATAAAATTTGTTGCCACATATATAAATCTGTCGGTGTACCAGTGGGAGTAGTTCGCCATCCAAAGGGCAATTTATGATAAAAATCAAGGCGATGAGCGGCCATCCCTAAGGGAATCCGATTTGTTCCTGAAAGCAAAAGATTTTGATACCAAGGATCTGATAAATTGATTTGCCAAACATAAGAACTGCCATCAGGCATTATTTTTACTGGGAGAGAATGAGTAAAATCAACCCACATTAGTTCCTGCGCTATTACGGCTAAATGATTTTCTAAGTATAAATCATCATCAGCTAAATAGCAGACAAAATCACCTGTTGCTTGTTGTAAAATTGGGTGGCGATATGCCTCACCTAAACGAGGACCTTTGGGATGTGGGAAATATTTAATGCGAGCATCTTGTGCTTGATACTGATCAACAATTTCTGCTGTTCTTTCAGGTGCTCCATCTCCAATAATAAATAATTCAAAGTCTTGGTGGGTTTGTCGTAGGATACTTTCAATTGGAAAACGAATTAGTTCACAGTGATCAAAAGTTGGAATAATAATTGTCGCTTTCAAATTATATACTCTTAGTTTAAATCAGAAATTTACTAGTAAATTTAAATACTTATAAATTATTTTTGAAGAATTCGCTCCTTGGTCAGATCTAAGTACTTACTACTTAAATCAATCCCAATAAATTTCCTTTTTTCTTGGATCGCAATAACTCCCGTTGTTCCACTACCACAAAAAGGATCCAAGATTAAGTCTCCAATATTAGAGCTAGCTAAAACAATTCGACGAAGTAGGTCGAGTGGCTTTTGAGTCGGATGATAGCCATTAATTTTTTCTGATTTTTTAGTAACAGGAATCGACCAGACACTACGCATTTGTTTATCTTGATTTTTGAGTGGATCTTTTTGGTGCCACTCCCCTTTTTTCATTAGCTCATAATTAAAAGTATGTTTCGCCTTAGGATCTTTTTTGGCCCAGACTAATGTTTCATGACTGGCTGTAAAATACCGACAACTAATATTGGGTGAAGCATTAGGCTTAAACCAACTAACATCATTTAAAATTTGAAAGTTACTTAGTTGTAATGCAAAAGCACATTGATAAATGGAGTGATATGTACCACTAATCCAGATTGTCCCATTTGGTTTTAAGACACGCTGGCAAGCTTGAATCCATGAGCGATGAAAATTAAAGTCGGCTTCCACACCTTGGCTCGCATCCCACTTACCTTTATTAACAGAGACGCGTTTCCCCGATTTTACAGTAAAACCATTGTTAGAGAGGTTATATGGTGGATCGGCAAAAATTAAATCAACTGACTCTGCTGGAATATTTTCGAGCACTTCCAAGCAATTGCCTTGATAAAGACTAAGATTTCGAGATTTGAAATATTGTAATTTTTTTAAAGACATCGGGAGTTCCAGTCTATTAAGAAATCACGATTTCTGATAGTCTCTGAAACAATTATTTTAGCAATTTAGTATGAAAAGAGCATTAACTGGGATCCGTACATCTGGTGATATCCACATTGGGAATTATTTAGGAGCAATAAAACCTGCTCTTAAGCTCCAAAATGACTATCAGTGTTTATACTTTTTAGCGGACCTACATTCACTCACTAGTCAAAAAGATGCGCTCCTGCTCCAAAAAAGCATTTACGATCAAGTCGCTCTCTGGATTGCACTTGGTCTGGACTATAAAAAACATTTACTTTACCGCCAGTCAGACTTACCTAATGTTGAGCTTTCTTGGTACTTATCCTGTGTAACCGGTGTAGGCTTTCTAGAGAAAGCTCATGCCTATAAAGATTCCCGTGCCAAAAATAAGGATGTAAATGTCGGTGTTTTCTACTATCCGATACTAATGGCCGCAGATATTCTGCTTTATTCGCCTGACGTTGTCCCTGTTGGGAAAGATCAGAAGCAACACGTGGAAATGGCACGTGACATTGCTGGTTCGTTTAATGCCACATATGGGGCTGGAGAAGTCATCTTAAAGCAACCTGAAGTGATGATTGCCGAAGAGGTCATGTTGATTCCCGGCTTAGATGGTCAAAAGATGTCTAAAAGCTATAACAACACAATTGAGTTAATGCTCCCCGAAAAGCAACTTCGTAAAAAGATTATGTCTTTAACTACAGATTCTACTCCCCTAGAAGATCCTAAGGTTTTATCAGGTTCAGTCCTTGGAAATTTGTTTAAACTTTTTGCAAGTCAAGCTCAGTTTAATGATTTAGAAAAAAGATTGGTGGCAGGTGGCTTAGGCTGGGGTAATGCTAAAGAAGAACTCTTTCAAGCCATTAATCAGGAAATCTCAACCGCAAGAACTAAGTACGAAGCAATTCGCGCCGATCAGAAGTTTTTAGAAGATGTTCTACTAGAGGGGAAAAACAAGGCCTGGGAGATAGCGGATCCAATTCTTAGAAAGGTGCGTGAGGCGATTGGAATATCTAAAAAATAAGGCTTCTAAGCTCAAAAACCTCCCTAGCATAATTAGAATTTCTAAAATGAACCCCGGAACTTAAGTTTAAAATTATATTAGTCGATAGAATTATTAATGAGGAATCAGGGATTTTCTTTAATTGAACTTTTAGTAACGGTTGCTGTGGTTGGACTATTGTCCTCAATTGCTGTCGCTAATTATTCCGAATATAAGGCTAGAGCCTATGAGATGGAAGCACTAGCGCTCCTTCATAACGGTTTAACCTCAATTGAAGCATATCGAGCAAATGATATCCAAATGGATTTTTTCCGTAAATTTGTAAACCACTCCCCCGGTGGTACGATTTCCTATTTAGGAGTTTCCGACACGGAAAGTCTCTTGCCTGGATTAGGCCCTATTTCTCGTGATGCTTACTTTTTCATTCAAATCTATGGTCGACAAGCTGGAGGTAGTGCCATGTTATTGCAAGCAAATTCCGCAAATTGCAAAGGCAAGACTTATGGACCAGTTAACGGATTTCCTAATAAACGTTGGTATCGTTTTGGATATAATATTGAAAGCCAAATTGTTGATACAACCGTACTAAACGTTAATTGTACCTATTAACTTATTTTTAGAATTATCTATTTAAGTTTGGATCTTTTGACTTTTTTTCCACTCTTGAAAATCAGGTATCAGATAAAGCTTAATTAATTTTTGATCTGTACTATGCTGAACTGTATCTCTAAAACGTTCTTCGGAAATCAAATTACGCACTTTGGCTAGGTTAGTTTCTACCTCTGCTTGAATTTTAGCTAAGATTTCTGGGGCAACATCTTTCCGAGCCTTTACTATTTCAACAGTCAAGAAGTTCTGATACTCCCCTTCTAAATGATTATCTTTTGCTGGTTTCTTACTGGTGTTGGAATTGCTTACTTTAGTAGATTCTAGGCTAAAGGTTTTTGGCAGAGCAAAATCTTCTATATTCTCGATAGCACGATAAAGGAATCCAACAGGACTAGTACTAACTAAGCTACTATTACTGGACATCAAGTAATCAAAATATTTAATCACCAACTCCATTTTACGAAGATGATAGTCCGTTCGTGACTTCAGTAACTTATCTAATTGATGCGACTTTAATCCCCGCTCCTCTAAACATTTTCGAACTCGAGCAGTCAGACTAAGTCCCATATCTGCCGGTGACTTCACCAAAATTGCTGGTTTAGAAAGAACACTAACTGGTGGCAAATCAGCTTGAGTACTAGGTTGCTGCTGAGATCGTGGTAGTAAACTAGCTCCAGAAAGAACAATTTCTGTTTTTGAGCCCCGGCCCAAATATTCTACGGAAGAAATGAAATTAACTTTTAAGAGTTCTTCCAGTGCGGGTTCCAGTTGTTGTTTAAGTGAGCTGGCATATTTAAAATTTCTAGAAATACCTATTTTTTCATGGCAGAGTGTAAAAAGGTTAATTTTTAGTTTCGAACGATACCAGAAGTTCTTATCTAAAAAACGATAAAGTCGTTTGGAAATTGAACTATTTAAATCCAAATAAAAATCTAGATCTAGTTTCTTAATAAAACCAGATTGAAATGATTGGAAAATCTCATCACTCCAGATAAAGAAACTTGGCTTAATACGGTTTTCTCGGCCATCATTAATTTCATAGGCGTCAATTATGCCAAAGTTTTTAGTACTATGAGCCTTAGCCTCATTATCATAAAAAGCATTAGTCGCTTTAATTCGCACACCACTAAGACGATCTAAGGCTTTTTGTAGGCGGGAGTAATTCTTCCCCTCGGTTGGCCAGCGCAAAATTTTTAAAAGCTCATAACGAGTAAAGCTAACTTTTTTATTTTTAAATTGATCTTCTACTGATAATTTTAAAAGCCCTAGTAAGACTTCATCATCTGAGGCTGTAGGTAAACCAAATTTATCAGTACCAGTAATAACCCACTCGCGGTTGATCTCTCGCCCATTTTTATTAATTATTGTATCTTTAAATTCTAGTGTTTTAATTTTTGGATCTGCTCGATTGGATAACATGGTTAACGGAAATTCCGCTAAGTTCATTTCATCTCGTGAAATTAATGACACTCCCCCAGTGTTATCAGATATTTTTTTAGGTAGTGCAGTCATTAATAATTTAAAAGAGAGTCCTGTAGAGTATAATTAAGATAATTAGATCTACTAACTTTTATAGTAGTTTACAAATGTTATTTTAAGTTACTTGTAATAAGTAAGCGGGAATAATTCTTAGAATTATTAGATAGTTAGACGAGAATATTTATTTGAAATCACGATGATACTTATCTGTAATCACGATAAAGCTTACTTCCAGGTACTATGAAAATTATCTCAATCGCCCATAGTAGTTATTACCAGTCCCGATAAAAATACTTCCAAAGCACAAGCATTCCTTATCTAAACTCACGATATCAATCAATAATTTATTTCTAAGCACTAGCAAATAGTATTTTACTTCAAATCACGATATGAGTATATTAACTAGAATCACAAATAAAATAAAAACCTAGCAATATCAATATCTTATGCTTATGGGAAATTGATCGGTTTTGAACCAGATCTGTTTTGATCCAATTCTCGATCTAAAGTAGATCTTATATAGTGATCTTAGATAAGTTTTTTTGAGGCAAACAAAGTGGCAGTCATCTTAGGAGTATTAAATCAAAAGGGTGGAGTAGGTAAAACTACAACTAGTGTTAATCTTGGAGCAGCAATTGCCAATTTAGGTAAGAAAACTTTGCTGATTGATATTGATGCCCAAAGTAATTTAACGACGCATTTAGGCTTAAGTAATACTGATGAAATTGCCAATAATCCGGAAGCGCCTTTCGTTCCTGAGTATACAATCTATGATGTTTTAAAAGGAACGAAAGAGCTTAAAGATGTGATCATTAACCGCTCTGAAAATATCGACGTTGTCCCTTCTAGCTTGTTACTCAGTGCTGCTGACTTAGAATTAGGAGGCGTTGTTGGGCGAGAGCTTTTACTAAAACGTGCCTTAACTAAGATTAAAGATCAGTATGATTATATTGTGATTGATTGCCCCCCTGCCCTTGGCTTGCTTAGTTTAAACGCCTTGGCCGCTATTGATAAAGTAATTGTTCCTGTACAAAGTGAATACTTAGCTCTCCATGGAGTTCGTCAGTTATTAGATACAATCGATCAAGTTCGGAGTATCTACAATCCAAATTTAGAAGTTGGTGGTGTTTTAATCTGCTTACATGATAACCGAAAAAAGTTAGCTAGAGCCGTCGCCAAAACTATTCGTGACTATTTTGGACAATTGGTTTTTGATGCGGTAATAAGAACAAATGTCGCTCTAGCGGAGGCTCCAGCAAATGGCCAATCCATTTTTGAGCATGCTCCAAAGTCATCAGGTGCAGACGATTACGAAGCTTTAGCAAAGGAAGTTATTAATGGTTAAGAATATTACGTTTTCTAATAATCCCCTATTTTCTGGTCCAAGTTTAAAAGATCGGGAAATTGTAAATGTTCCTTATAAGTTGATACCTCTAGACCAAATTGAAAGAGACCCTAATCAGCCAAGGGTTAATTTTGATGAAGCGCAGTTAGCTGAGTTAACAACTTCGATTAAGACTTATGGAGTTATCTCTCCTATTCTAGTTAAGCCTAATAAGAACTCTAAATATACTTTAATTGCTGGAGAAAGACGTTTAAGAGCAAGTACAAATGCAGGGCTAACATCAATTCCAGCAATTATTGATTCAACAGACGATCAGACTGGTGAAAGAACATTAGCAATTCAATTAGTTGAAAATTTACAGCGTTCTGAGTTAACACCTCTGGAGAAAGCCTATGCAATTTCTACACTTAAGGAATCAAACAAGTTAAGTATTAGAGATATTGCTGATAAGTTAGGTATATCTAAAAGTTCTGTTCAAAGATCCCTTGATTTACTAGATTTACCAGATGACTTATTAAATGCTCTAAGACAAGGCGCGTCTGAATCAAAAATTATGTTATTAGCTAAGATTGAGGATCCTAAAGAGCGCGCACAATACTTACAGGAAGTTGATACACTTACTAGAAGTGATTTATCCCAGAAGCTTAATAAGAAATCAGCAAAGCTTAATAAGACGACTTTATCTGCTGAGGATCAAAGGATTGCCGATGAGATTCGAAGAGCTATTGGATTGAAAATTATTTTGTCTCGAAAGTCACCAAAATCGCCATCTGGCTCTGTTAAAATTAGTTTTCATAACGATTCCGATCTTCAGCATGTTTTTAGAAAGTTAATTTCCTAAGGACTTTGTCCCACGGTGGGACAGTTTTAGCTTAGTCATTTTTGTCCCACGGCGGGACACTCTTTATGAAAGGTATAGATTTCTTAAATTCTCTTGCTAAGTGGGACAATAAATCCAAATTTGGCCTAGATAATATTAAAAAGGTGCTTTTTTATCTTAATAACCCTCAAGATCGTCCAAAATCTATTCATATAGGTGGTACAAACGGAAAAGGAACTACTTCAGTAGCAATTGCTTCAATTTTAGGAGCCGCAGGATATAATGTTGGACTAAATACTTCTCCTCACTTAGTTAGACTTAATGAAAGGTTTATTATTAATGGAGTTGAAGCTAGTGATCAGCAAATTTCAGATTCTGCTTTGAAAGTTCAAGGTGCAATTAATTATACAAACACCAGCCTAAGTTATCATGAAGCAATTACTGCGACTGCCTTTGTTTTATTCCAAGACCTAGATTGGATAGTAATTGAAGTTGGGCTTGGAGGAAGATTGGACGCTAGTAATGTCTTAGAGAAGCCTAATGCTGTTATTATCACATCAATTAGCCTAGATCATGAATTGATTCTTGGAGATACTATTGGCAAGATTTCTAAGGAGAAGGCTGGGATAATCAAAGATAGTACTATACTTGTTCTTGGAGAACTTCCTGATGATGCAAATAATGTAATTAAGGATGTTGTGGCAGATAAGTCTCAGACGAATGTCTTCCAATTTACCAAGAACTTTAGTTATAAGAAATTAGAGCAAGGGATTGAATTCCAGTCCCCAATGATGACATTTCCACTCAGTACTTATCAGTATAAAAATCATACTAAAGCAATTAATGACTGCTTAGCAATTGAGACATGTTTATTACTAGGACTTAATAGATATATCGAGCAGGGTATTAACAATTATTACTGGCCAGGAAGGTATGAAACTATAGTGTATCAAGATAATAAGTTTATTGTTGATGCGGCTCATAATCCAGCTTCAATTGATGCCTTGGTAGAGTATTTGCAAATTAACTATCCAGATAAGACAGATTTTCAAATTATTTTTGCTGCCTTAGACAGTAAGAATTGGAAATATTTTATTGATCAATTAAAAACTTATATAGTGCATTGGCATATAGTTTTAGCAGATAGTGACGTGGCAGTTAAGACTAATCAGATAGGGGACTATTTATCGGGTTTGGGAATAAATAATTATCAAGAGTACGGGCTAGACTATTCCACAGCGATCCTTAATGCTTGTCAGAGCCCATTAAATGAAACGATTGTAGCTGGGTCAATGTATATGATTGGAGGAGTCAAACAGCTTCTGCATGATTTACCTAAGGATTATTGGAAAAAGATAACTCATTAATATTATTATGAAAAATCCTTATTTTAAACGATTAGAGCAAGCCCTAGAAGGTCTTGTTAATCAACTTCCAGAGCAGGCCAATTTACAGGAGTCAGCTAGATATATGCTCTTAGGGCAAGGGAAACGACTTCGTCCAAGTATTACAATTGCAATCCTTGATGATTTAAAATTATTGAACGAAGCACATTTTCACAGTGCGCTCAGTGTGGAGATTTTACACACTGCCAGTTTAATTCATGATGATCTTCCAGCTCTTGATAATGATGATTACCGCAGAGGAAAGCTTAGTTGTCATAAAAAATACTCAGAGTCAGTAGCAATTCTACTCGGTGATTATTTACAAACGTGGGCACTCGCGATTCTTAGCGAATACACACTGCCAGAACACTTAAAGGAGTTAAATAGAATAGTGACTTCTGCCTATCAAAGTGTTTGTTTAGGACAAATGCTAGACATGGGGAGCTCTATTACTCCTGATTTTACTTTAATTAATCAACTTAAAACATCAGCACTATTTGCTTGTAGTTTTCAGATTGCCGGAATTCAGGCCAATTGGAACTCGGAGCACATTGAAAAATTAAGGCAAGTTGGTGAAGATTTTGGCATAATTTTTCAACTAATAAATGATTTTAAAGATTGCTTTATGTCTCCAGAAGCAACGGGGAGAAGGGATTCTAGCGATTATAAAAATATGAAGATTACTTCAGTTACAGAGTTTCGTTCTGCTTCTGAAGCCAAAAGTTTTCTAGATCATCAGATCGTAATTTGGAATAAGAAATTTGAATTATTAAAGTTGGAACTCAATCAGCCATTTTTAAATTTATCACAATTGATTGATTCAGTTCTACAAGCAGAGTCCTAGATATGTTGATACCCATAAGTTTCTAGGGTGCCGTCTCTTGTAAAACTGACTTGCATCCTTCCTGGAGATTCAACAGTTAATTCAAAATCTTTCATGGATTCATTCTGCTGCAGTAAAAAATGGCCTAAGAGTAAGTAGGGAATACCGTTAATTTTTAAGGAACAAAAGTATTCTCCATTATAACCGATTCTTAAATTATCGAGATCGGAAATCTGGGGTAGTTCCTTTGGATCAAAATAATCAAACCGACAAAGGTACTCTAAAAAGTGTTCTTTTGGTAAGCATAAATCTCCAACTAAAAAACAATCACTAGGCAAATAAAAGCTACCTTGTTCATAGAGTATATGGGTTCCATCTTCTACCATCACTTGGCAAACTGCCTCACCTGAGCCTGCATAGCGTAATTTTGAATAGCTTAAAAGTCTTCGTGGGACAGTAGGATTTTCAACAAATGTGCAGTAGTCCTGGCCATCAATAATCAGGTAATCTTCGAACTCTGGAGCGGTCTCTGAGTTAACCTGAGTAATCACAACTCCTGAAAAACTTAATTTAAAATTAGGACTGAGATCTGCCTGATACTCCCAAGTCTCCAGCTGCAGGCTTCCAATTTCAGCAAGACTGCGGTCAATTATTCCATTTACAACTAACATCCAACCAAGTTTAAATTTAAAAAATCCAGTTGGCCCACTAATTTGTTCTGAATCATAGATATTGATTGGACGAAAATCGGTAACTATTTGTTCCTCTACTGATCTGATAATTTTCCCCTGCGCAACTTGAAAACATCGCCCATCCTCTAGTGTGATAGTGGCATTACCAGAGCGAAGAAAGTTATGACATAAATTTAATTCAGTAATTAAACTATGATCAATTTTTTGGCAGATCTTTTCTCCAAAGACAAAACATTCCTCTCCTGCTGAGAACACCTTGCCGTATATTTTACCATCATAAAAACCAACAGATAGGATATAATCGATCGGCTGATAGCCAATATTATCAATAACTTGTCCATTAATCATTGGTAATAGATAGTCAAGCTCTAGTAGCTCGGAGAGTCCATTTTCATCAATAATAGTTCCAGTTCTTTTACCAGGAATCTCAGGGTTAATAACCATTGCATAAAGATCACTATTTTCATCTACCCAAAGGCTACGAACTTGTTCTGGCGGGATACCAGCAAATCCTTCTTGTAATTTTCCATTGATAACTGCAAAGTGAATTGGTTCCTGATCTATAGGATTGACTCCATAAATTATTGCTTCCATTAAGCCTTCGGGATCGAGGCAAACATCGCATTTTTCCACGTAGCAGTTCAATTCTTGAACAATTTGGCCACGATCAATTAAGTAAAATTTTGAGCCTGAACGGATACAGCCAAAACATTGGTCTTCTAAAACTTTTCCATAAAATTCATCAATCTTAATCGATCCAATTTCAGTTATAATTTTAGAAGCAATAACAGGAAGGAAAGATTCCTCAAATTTAAAAACACCAGTGCAAGCAAAGTCAGGAGCAATCATTACAGAATTACATTGAGAGAAACGTCTTCCTTCAAATTCAGTAAAAATATGGCCAGCATAAAGCAGGAAAGTGGAGTTCCCAAATTGTAGTAGAGCCTTGGGACTACCTTCTGCTGTTAATAATTCTTTATTGTCCCCAGATCGTAGAATTCCAAATTGAAGAAAAATTGTTTCGATCTCATTAACTGGAAGGTATTGTCCAGAATGGAGGGAGAGTTGATTATTTAGTTGATTTAGAGCGACTGCTAATCCAACAATTGGGCGTTTATCCGCAAGATTATCTAATAAAAAACTACAAAAATCTGGAAGTGGAGTCTCTCTAAAGATGCGACTATATTCATTACTAAGATGCTCCGACATCAAGGCGCAAACTGCTTGTTGAGGAATTTCCTCAGCCAATTCTTGGAATGAGCTAACTAACTGCTGGAATGACATTTAATAACTTTACAACATGAAATCGTTCGCGTGTTCTTGGAAAAACAAGTAACAAGTACCAGTATACGAGATAAAATTTACTAGGCAAGGAATTTTAAGGACATGAGATTAATTCTTATTATAACTAATTATAGATTAAAACATATTATTTATAGTCATGATTTGATCAATATAGTAGAATAAAGCTCATGCAGATACAGGGCGGTAAGGCATTTTCTTTAATTGAGCTTTTAGTTACCACTGCAATAATAGGGATACTTTTTAGTACTTCTGTTGCGGGCTATAAAAGATATAAGGCAGCCGCTGTCCAGGCCGGACTAATCAGTATGACTGATAATTTTTTAAAAAATGCCTTACTTTTACAGGTTGCATTTCCTTCGGAAGAGGTGGACTTTCAATATCAATTTACCACTGGTCAAAATACTCCAACGATTCTATTTCAGACTTATAATCATGGAGTAGCTATAATGATTAGCACTGCTGAATTATAAAAAATATTTTCTCCTAGTTTTTTTACCCCAGCAAATGATATTAGATTTTATATAGGTTATTCATATAGGTTACCCGTCAGCTATAATAATACTAGAGAATCTTTCTCTGCCAAAGTCTGTTCTTGTCAACTATCCCCTCCAAAGAATTGCTATTATAGGACTCAATATTTGTTAAAAAATGGCCTTTCAGATCAACAAGATAGGTGGATCAGTGATACTCAATCTCAGTTCTTGTGTCCTTAAAATAGTTTTTAGAAAAATTTTAAGTATACAGATCAAAATTTATAAATATATTTCTCTAGATCGATCACTTTCCCCGCTTTTATCTCGATCCCTTCGCTCTCTAAGAGGCGAATTTTTTCAATTTGGCCAAAGGCATACTGGCCAATTCGTCCAGTAGAATTAACTACGCGGTGGCAGGGAACAGTGGGGGCCAAGGGATTTTTAGCCATGGCTGTACCAACTGCACGGTAAGCTTTGGAGCCTAAGTGTTCGGCAATTGACTGATAAGTGACTACCTTTCCACGGGGAATACGTGCAATTATGTGATAACAAGCTTTTGTAAAGTCCGAGCTTGGTAGTTCTTCAATTTGATTTAACAGTTGTTTGTTAGAAGTTTTCTTTAATTTACTATACATATCAGACCCTTTAACAAAATTACCAAAACAATCTTTTTTGTAATTATAGCTAATAATAGTTTGGAGTACCAATTGTTTTTATAATGCAGTTTAGCTAAGCATAAAGCCATTTTTGCTGAAGAATTACTCAGTTCTAACTTTCCAGTCTGTTTTTTAGACTAATCAATTCCTCGATTGGAGCTTCCAGATATTGGTGCATCCATCCGTTAAGCAGTAGTTTTATTGGTAGGGCATTTAAGTAGTTCCAACGTTCTCGCCCATGCTTTTTAACAATAATCAAATCAGCACGTTCCAGTGCCCGTAGGTGTTGCATCACGGTGCAACGGTCTAAGTTTTTAAGCACCAGGCAAATTTGTCCTGTTGTTTTCCCTTTCTCTTTTAGAAGATCTAAAATTTCACGACGTTTCTCATGTGACAAAGCTTTGAAAACTAAATTTTCATTTATGATATTTTTCATGTTATATAATTATAACATATATTTTGTCTCGCAGAAAGATATTCACTGTATTAGCAGAGAGCTCAATATAGAAAGTCCAAAAAGTAATTTAGATAAGGAAATTACTTTTTGGTGCTTTCTATCCCCCGGAGGGATAATAAAATCATATAGTTATGACAAAAAACAAATTGATCTATTTAACTTTTACGTAATTTATTTTTTGTCATCACTATAATATCTATGGGAGAGAAGGGGGTTTACTTACTAAGACTCATCCAAAAATTATCTTTTTTAAATCCAGCAATTAAACCATAGAAAACTGCGCAGACTCCAACAACAAGTCCATCATTTAAATTGATAAAAAATTCTAGAAAAAAAAGTAGACTATAACCAGCAATTGCTCCTAGCATCGCTCCAAAAAAACTATGAATAATAAATGCTATCCAATCAAATTTCTTTTTATTAGTCATGTTCTAAGGAGCCTAAAATTGTTTCGATTAACTATCCTTATTAAAGTTGCAGTACTAAAGGTAGAATTATTGATCGATCCTGTGCCAGCTAATCATACTTATTAGACTTTGATTTATTAGATAAACTTTCTTTAATCTCAAAGTATGCAAATATCAGAAATTACAAGGCTTTTTGATTTTTTTAAGGATCATGTTAGCCTGTTAACTCTCTCCACTTTAAGTTTAAAACTAAAACGTGAATATCAGCAAAATTACTTTAGAGCTGAGCGAGTCTCAAAAAAACTTAGTGAAGGCTGTAATTGAGGCAGGGGAAACCTTACTATCATACTGGCCAGGGAATCCTGAGAACCAAGCCTTACAACAAACGAATAAGGATGATGGCACACTAGTTACAGAAGCTGATATTGCTACTAACGAAATCTTACTAAAAGCTTTAAAAGCATACTTCCCTGAGGATTTAATTATTTCAGAAGAGACCGGCGAAAGCCAAGAACCAATCAAAGATAATAAGAGAGTTTGGTATCTTGATCCACTTGATGGCACAAAGAACTTTGCTTCTGGTATGGATGACTTCTTAATCTTAATTTGTTTAGTCGTTGATCAAGAAGTTGAATTTTCAATAGCCTATTTTCCAGCCCAAGCTGAACTTTGCTTAGCAGTCAAAGGGCAGGGGGCATTCACCAGTAAGCATGGTAAGATTCAGGTTAATCAAGATAGCTTTAATCCAAGCTCCATTAATCTTAGAGATATGCCAATTCCTTCTAGCGATTTTTTGAGTAAATACCATACTGGCGCCGCTCAATATCTGATTGCTACAGGACAGCTAGCTGGCTGTATCTATGGCCTTGGCCACCGCGGGACACCAAAGGTCTGGGATTTTGCACCATTTGATTTGATTATCACCGAAAGTGGCGGAAGAGTGAGTGATCAAGCAGGTAATAAAATCAATTATCAAGGAGAGTCTTTACAGGCAACATCTTATGTTGCTAGTAATAGTAGAACTCATACCGAACTGTTAAAGTTAATCAATCATGCTTAGTCATCAGCAATATCTAGATAAAATTGAAAATTCTCATGTTTATGAAGCTGCGATTGTAACTGCCCTGACTCCTTGTATTAATTTATCCCGTAAGACGAAGAATCATGTTTTTCTAAAGCGAGAAGACCATCAGGAAGTTTTCTCATTTAAAATTCGTGGAGCCTTTAATAAAATTGCCCAACTCTCACCTGCAGAAAGAAAAAGAGGTTTAATTGCTGTATCTGCGGGAAACCATGCCCAAGGTGTTGCCTTCGCCGGTCAGTACTTTGACTGCCGAACAATTATTGTGATGCCACTTTCCGCACCAGAAATAAAAATTAGACCTGTAAAAGCTTATGGGGCAGAAGTAGTTTTGCATGGAGACTCTGTACATGAGGCTTTTTTGCACGCCCAAGAGTTAATTGAGAAGTATCAATATATTCCCATTCATCCCTTTGACGATCCCGATGTTATTGCTGGACAAGGAACTATTGGTAAAGAGATCTGCGAACAGTTAAATGATTTTGATTATTTATTTTTACCAATTGGTGGTGGTGGAATTGCTGCGGGTATTGCGCTTTATGTTAAGCATCATCGTCCAAATGTAAAATTAATTGGTGTGGAGCCAGTTGAGGCTGCCAGTATGCATGATTCAATTCAAGCTGGTAAAATAGTAACTCTTGATTGGGTTGGTGGTTTTGCTGATGGGGTAGCTGTAAAGCAAGTGGGAGTTGAAACTTTTCGTCTTTGTCGCGAATTATTAGATGAGATAGTGCTTGTTTCCACTGATAAGATTTGTGCCGCCATTAAAGATATTTTTGAAGATACAAGGGTTGTGGTGGAACCGGCAGGAGCATTAACGGTTGCTGGAATGAAAAAATATCTTTCTATAAACAAAATTGAAGGGAAGAATGTTGTTGGAATTGCTTGTGGTGCTAACATGAATTTTGATCGGCTGGGTTATGTTGCTGAGCGAGTCTTGCTTGGAGAGCGAAAGGAAGTTTTACTAGCGGTCGAAATCCCTGAAAAGCCTAGGAGTTTAAAACGCTTTTGTCAGATGCTTGGAAGATATAGCATTACAGAATTTAATTACCGCTATAACGATTCCGAGAAAGCAATCTTATTCCTCGGTGTTAGTGTTGCCTCACGAGAAGACCGAGCAAAACTTTTTGAAAGTCTAACTCGTCAGGGTATCGTTTTCACGGATCTTTCTAAAGATGAGCTTGCCAAATTGCATCTTAGGCATATGGTCGGTGGTAGATCAGCCTCCCTTCACAAGGAAAGACTCTTTCGAATGGAGTTTCCGGAACGCGCTGGGGCACTAAGTGATTTCTTAGATTACGTGGGGACAAATTGGAATATTACCTTATTTCATTATCGCTCTCATGGAAGCGACCGTGGCCGAGTATTAGTCGGATTACAAATTCCGGATGGTAATGATCAGCTTTTAGATCAGTTATCCAAAAAATCAGGATTTAGCTGTATTGAAGAGACTGACAATCCAGTTTTTAAAATGTTCTGTTAAGATCTCTTAAGTATAAAATAAGTTGTATTTATCAGGGTCCCTCGAATGTTTAAGTTAATCGGCACTACATTTTCTCTGATTCTGACTTTTGCCTGTTTGGCCGAAGCAACAGTTTGTGAAGATTATCCAAATCCTTGTCTCCAGCAGAAAGAATGTTCTACTAAATCAGATTTTGTTTTTGAGGCTACCGTTACTAGCATTTCAGATCTTGAAGTCGCTGCTCCTGATTATGGTAAAGGAGTGAATCAACTCATTAAGCAGAAAACAGCTCTACTAAAAATTGAAAAGTGGATTAAAGGAGCACCTCAAACTGAACTAACTCAAATTTTTCTTCCACTTGATAAGTGGTATTGCTCTGAAATTAAACCAATATTTTCAGAGTTGCAGATCAACAAAAAGTATCGAGTCTTTGGGGTTTACGATCGATCTGAAAATTACTGCCTAGCCTATCATGGTCAGCGGACGGCAAAGAATGCGGACGAGTTAGATGCTTGCCACAGTGATACCAAAATGGAAGAACAATCTTATTGGTTATTAGAGTTACTGGAGTAATCTAGCCTTTTAAATGGCTGTAGTTTACCTAAAAATCTTGATTAGAGAGTAACTTCTGTTAAGATTCTTCTAAATTTTAGTCAATCAAAAAATATGTCAGCAGGTCTTGCAATAGTTACCCAATTTCAACCGTTAGCAAAAATAGCCTTTCCAATTCCTGAAGCTACACCAACTGGTGTTATCCGCTCAGCTGAGATCGATCTCCAACTAGAAAAAAACTTGGCTGAAATTATTACTTCACAACGAGCGGAACCTATTGTTTATTTGTATAGTCGTCGCAATGAACCAGAAGTCGCTCAAAGACTTGCACATATCATGATGACATCTGATTCCCCAACTGCCCGAGAGGCTGCGGAACATGCTCTTTTTGAAACTACTGATCAAATTGGAAGTAAATTATTAGAAGCTGAATATTTAGTTAGAAAATTGTCTGTGGGTGCTGGTAAGTTTGGAACAGGGCCAACAGACGAGGAGGATTTAATTATTGAGCTTAAAGAACTTAGAGAGGAACCATTAGTAATTGCTCGCTTAGTAGAAACTTTAGTCAGTGGATCTAGTGGAGCTTTTTACGCTGCTCAAATCCTTCAAGGAACACCTGATCAAAGTACTCAATTACATTTAAAAAATATACTAATTCAGGCACTCGATGAGTCGCGAGGTTTTATTAGTTTTGATCGAGCAAATCTATCAAAACTACCGTTTGCCCTTAAGTATTCAACAGATCCAGAAGTCCAAACACTTTTAATTAAAGCATTTAAAGAAGCCTTTGGTTGTAATAATTTCAGATATGCTGCGGCTTGTGCACTTGGTGGTATTAACACGGAAGAAGCAAGAACAGTAATTTTAGAAAGTGTCTTTGCTCCAAAACAAGAATGGTTAGTTCGAATGGGTATTGCTAATGCTCTGCGGGAGCAAATGGACGATCAAGTAAAAGCAAAACTATTACCTTTAATTGATGGACCAGTTTCTAAAACATTAAAATTAGTGATGGATGCTAATAAGTCACCTAGTGATAAAATTGCTTTTCTATCCATCTTTGCTAGGAAACCAAGTAATGAAAATATTCATGATATTCGAGTACAAGTAGCAATCGCCCTTCAGGAAGAAGCGCCAGATTTAGTAAAGAAAGTTTTAGTAGAAGCGCTTAAGCCGAGAAAAGACTCCAGCCACTCCTGTCAATTTTTTGCTTCAGGAGATGCTAATTGGGTATTAGCTAGGCTAGTAGCTTAGTAAGTCAAATGAGAAAGGCAATTATTTCGGAAGCTCAGGATCTATATATTCTTAGAGCTCAATCTTTTCAGCATTTTTGTAAGTTAGCTTATTCTCCAGAAGAATTAGAAACAATTATTCATGCTTATACTCCAACTGAGATTGCCTTAGCAGTTTCATCTGGAAATATATTTGTTCTTGAAGAATCAGGAGTATTCTCTGGTTATGTTTGGATTGAGGCTGGCTTTGGTAAAGAGTTAGCAGTAAATCCTGAATTCATTGGTCGGGGTGTTGGTAAGAAACTGCTAATTGAAGGGTTAAGAATTATCACCAGCAAATCGAGTAGCGATATTGAAATCTTTGCAACATTAAATACTGTTAGATTCTACCAAAGGTACGGATTTGTTCCCCAACAGCGAGTAAAATTAAAACATCAACTTACAGGGAAGTTGATTGCACTGCACAAAATGTCTCTTGGATTCTCAAAAGCTAGGGAACTCGTCTCTCGCAACACAATTAAATGGGTTATGACTTAGATCTGATTATTTATTTGTGGAACTTGATAGAGATAAACATTTTCCTCTTTTTTAATTAAAGTTAAATTTGGAAAAGGAAAATCATAAGAAACTACTTTGGCACCAGGTCTCATTTCTTCTTTGATCTTTTTTTCTAATTTTTCTGTAAAGCAAGAAGTCATATAAGAAGTGAGAATATCTACCTCTGATAAATCAACTTTCCAAATGTTCTTTAGATAAATATGAGCATTTTTTTTGCCTGTGAGCAAAAATCTCAATTTACTATAGATAACAAGCAGTGGATTGATTTCAATTCCAATACACTGCTTTGCACCCGCAGCGATAAATGCAGCAACGATTCTTCCATCGCCAGAACCAAAATCAAGGACAGTATCTGTCGGTTGAACATTGGCAATGTTAACCATCTGGGCTACACGCTTATGAGGAGTTGGGATGTAAGCGGAACCTCTGAAAATTGCAACCAGCGTATAGAAAAAATGAACCATTAGGAAGGCATAGGCTGAGATCAGAATTAGTGCGAGGATTATTTCAAACATTTAAATAAATTAGAACTAATAAACATTATGAACAATCCAGGATGTGTGATTAAGCAATAATGCAAATATCAGTAATCCTTGATTGTGCTTAATTGCAATTAGACTACTAATTAAATAATAACGTTGCAGGATCATTTAAAATCAAGAAATTTGACTTTTCTTAGCCTTTTGTTCATTTGCATACTTTATTTAGATGTATTGATGCTTTAAATGAGTAAAAAACTACTAAAATATTACAGCCAACAGTTCGATATCAATAATTGAGTAAGAATTAGACCTCTGAATAGATAGCGTCTCTCAATCATTTACTAAATTAACTAAAAAATGGCAGTACTCAGTCCCCTAAAAAGTCAAAACGGTTTTGGTGTTACACCAGTTCGAGAATTGTTAATCACTGCTTCTACTGGCGAGCGACTTGCTTCCAGCTTTAGCCCAGAAGTAGTTCTTCGTCAGCAAGAACTTTGTGGAGCTAATCCTGATAGCTTTACTATTGGAAAAAATATTTATCAAAATGGTTTACAGAGCTCTCTGGATGGTTTTCAAATTGAGAATGGCGTCTTGCGAGGAGTGCTGCAACCAACACGATACGCTTGGGGTCAGGCTAGTCGTTTAGAGATTGAGTCTAGAAAAGATTTTTCAAACTTAGGACAAGTCTATCGGGATCATTCCGCCAATATGGCCAATACTTGGTTAGTAACATTTGTGATGCACCGTGGGGAATGGCATTTAGTAGGTCAAATTAAAGGACAGGGTGTCTTTGGTGCTGGAGAAGTACATCCAGCCTCTGCTGCCGGTGGGGTTAGTGCAAAGTTAATTGATCCCTTAGTTGGAGTAGATCGAATTTTATTAGGCAATATTCTTAAAGAGGCTTTGGAAGAAGGCTCACCGCTTAATGCCTTAAGAAATAATGCTCGAATTGCCTTTGCCCTCGATGAACGGTTTCAAGGATCTGTTGTTTTTGGTTACGCTGGTAAGACTGAATTATCAGAATTAATGTCAGCATTATCTTACCGAGCTCAACATCAAATTTCTAATGGTAAAACTCCCGAAGCTGATGGTCAGGCATTATATAATCCATCACTAGGGGATCGCTTATTAATCAAAATTGAACCAGCAATTACAGGTGGACAAGTTAAATTAGATAATCTCTCCGCGATTGTGGTTGATCCAGGGGTTCAAGATTTTGTTCGCCTAACAACAAAATCAGATATGACACCTAGGCCTGCCTTTAAAGTTTTTACTGATTGGTTAGGTCAAGGTTCTAATCTTAAATATTTGATGGAACAGGCCGGGATTTAATACTACTTACAATTTAAAATAATTTTGTGTAAAACTTAATAGTTGGTCTTGGGCCTCACTGTCACTTGCGAATCTAAGCCCAACATTAAGATTAACTTAACCGATTTTATTTTCACTTTGATTTCTAATCACAGAATGTTTTTTCCCATATAGAAAATAAAATATCACTCCTATAAGCATCCAAACCATCAACCTAATCCAACTTTCTTGTGGAAGCGAATACATCAAATAGACACAAGATAAGATTCCCAAAATTGGAATCAGCGGAACTAATGGAGTCTTAAATGGTCGGTGCATATCAGGCATAGTTCTTCTTAGAACAATTACCGCGATACAAACTAAGACAAAGGCAAACAGAGTTCCAATACTTACCATATGTCCCAAGTCAGAAACAGGAACTAGGCCTGCAAAGGCGGAAACAAACAGCATGAAAAATAGATTTGTTTTCCAAGGGGTTCTAAACTTGGGATGAATTTCACAAAATACTTTTGGAAGTAAGCCATCCTTAGACATGGCATAAAATACGCGAGATTGTCCCAGCAATAACACCATAATCACTGAGGTGTACCCAGCAAGAATTGCCAGTACTAGCGCGTCTTGTAGGCCTGTATATCCGGTAACAGCAAATGCTGTAGCAACTGGCTTAGCATTCCCAGCAAATAATGAATAGTGCACTAAGCCGGTCATAACATGGGAAAACAAAACATAAAGAATTGTACAAACAAATAGTGATCCTAAAATTCCGATCGGCATATCACGTTGTGGATTCTTTGCTTCCTGGGCCGCCGTAGAAACAGCGTCAAAGCCAACAAAGGCAAAGAAAACAACCGCAGCGCCTGTAGCAATTCCAGTCCAACCAAAATGTTCATATAATCCAGTGTTCTCTGGAATATAAGGGATATGATTTAAGGGATTCATGTAACCCCAACCAATAATGATAAAAGTAACTACAACAAATAATTTTAGTATCACTAGAATGTTATTAAGAATTACTGATTCTTTAGTCCCTTTGATTAATAACAATGAAGTGCAAATAACAATAAAGATTGCGGGTAAGTTAATAATGCCACCCTCAATTATTTGTCCATTACTAAGTGTCAGCTTTTCCCAAGGTGAAACGATTAGGCTAGGTGGTAGACTAATTCCAAATTTAGTTAAAAACTCTAGTAAGTAGCGAGACCAACTGACGGAAACAGCTGCTGCTCCAAGAGCATATTCAAGAACTAAATCCCAACCAATTATCCAAGCCAAAAATTCACCCATAGTTGCATAGGTGTAGGTATAGGCACTTCCAGCAACGGGAATGATTGAAGCAAATTCAGAATAGCAAATCCCAGCGAAGGCACAGGCGACAGCCGCCATCATAAAAGAGATACTTACTGCGGGGCCAGCGTTTTCAGCAGCAGCAATTCCTGTTAAGGAAAATAATCCAGCACCAATAATCACTCCAATTCCTAAAAATACTAGATTAAAGGCACCAAGTGAGCGACGTAAGGTACGTTCCCCTTCTTCGGCTGCTTCGTTTTGTAGAGTTTGAAAGCTTTTTTTGTAGTTATTGAACATAGTAAAGATTAAGGTTGGAATTATGATTGAGGATAGATACTTCTTGTAAAATTAAAGTGTTGGAAATGCTAGAATATCTATAAATGAAAATAAATGCACTATAATAGAAATATTGCTTAGTGGAAAGATTTTTATTGCATCGAAAGCGAAATGGGTTGATAGTGTGAGGATAAATAATGGAGGAATGATATGAATAAATTTAAATTAGTTTTGATCTCTGTGATCTTTTATCCAAGTTTGCTTTTTGCGTTGCCATGTTCGGACCCTAGCCAAGATAGTCCTTTTGTTAACTGTATCTTAAATGATGGGTTTGAAGCATGTCAGGCAGCTAATGCAACTTGTAGTTATTATAATTATTATCAACAACCATCGGATCTAATCTCTCGAATGATTACACTCTGTTGCGGTGAACCTACTGAGGCTGGAAGACGAGCTTGTTTTCTTGCTAGAAATCAGGAAACTCGAGATGCCAAGGCTCTTCCAAGATCTTTTCGCAGAGAAGTTAATCGAAGAGTTATTTCTTACATTAATAATCCAGAACTTTTCTGTACTGAGCATTAACCATCGATGTGATAACTCTATCTAGCCCTTGAAGTTAAGGGCTAGCGCCTATCGCTATTTATTTTCTCGGCCTTTAGTCAGGGCAGTTTCGATTGCATTAATCTTTAGATTATTTTCCTTTATTTCATAATAAGCCAGAGCTTGCCAGCCAAGTGGGGCTAGTTTTGTAGTCAGTTTTCGTCGATCCAGTTCCTCTCTTTGAGGTTCTTCAATGTACTGCAGTTTTTCAAGAGTATCGCGAATTCCAGTAACGGCAGCCGTTGAGACGTCCCTTAGTTTGGCAAATTCTGTTTGAGAAAGTGGTCGTTCCTGATCTCCTTGGTAGGTAGCAATAGCCAAAATCTGTAAGGATTCTCCAACCTTTGTATGTTTCGTAAAGCTTGATCCAAAGTTAGGATTGCTAGCATCTATTTTTTCCAAATAACCTTTATTAAATGTACCTATTTCTGAAATCGCTGAATTAAAAAAGTTTTGAAATTGTTCAGCTGTAGTAGAATCAATTCTAGATCTAGAAGCAATAAAAATCTCAGTAGCAGTGACTAGTAAATTAGAAATTCTTAAATAAGGTTTAATTTTATCATGAAATTCTTGGGCACTATTAGATTGCGTTGATTCAACTTGTTCTAAGGTTCTTGTAGTTTTAAATTGGCTTGCAGCTAAATCTACTAAATTCAGTGACATTTCTAGCTCAGCACTAACTGCTGGCGGTAATGTACTAGTTGATAATATTTTTCGAAGATCCGTGGCGCTGGTTTTAGTTATTGCATTCATAGTAAGTATCCTGATTAATTGCTGAGGATAACTTAATCAATTTTAGCTCTTAAGCAAATTTTTAGAAAATTGCTCTATTTTAGCAAGTTTGGACTTCCTCTCCTTCTTTTGGGTCAGGTACGCAGGCTGGTCTGGGAGCAGGAGCACCAGGATGAGCTGGGACTAGTGGTGGCTTTGAAGGGGTAGTTGGCGTTTCTGGAGTTGGTTTAGTCGGTGCCTTTGGTTCCACTGCTGGGGCAGAATATTTAAATGATCTTGGTGGAAATGTTGTTTCCAGAAATTTAAGTTGATCGCTAATAATTGGCATATCTTTAATATTTAATAAACTTTAATTTGTTGCAACGATAGTTAAATTTGCTTGGTTAGAGATTCCAACCTGAAAAAAACCTTGTAATCCAGAAGCAATAAAATCGTCTTCATCATATTCACCTAATGCTAAATTTTCCATTACTTCTAAAGTATAATCATCTACTGGAAATTTGTGATGAATTTCCGGGTTAAGCCAGCTGGAATTTCCTTGCGTAAATGGAAAACTATTCCAAGGGGGATTGTAACGATGCATAAAGGCCAAACTCGGAACTGCCGAAGGTGTAGTGTTGTTTTTATTAGTTTCAAAGATCGCACGTAAATTTCGAACTAGGGACTCAAAGCCTGCTGAATTATAGGCACCAATGATGTCATGATTGGTGATTTCGCCCTTAGATTTTCTAAAAGCTGTTGCTGGGTCGGTATTAAATTTCCAGCGATTGTAAGCATCAAAAATACCAGTAATTTCTTCTGTTAAAGACATAATCTGATCACGATATTCTTTAGCTTCAAATCGACCATCATTAACGCCATTAATTTTACGTGCCAAAATTGGAGTAAAGTCTTCTAGATCAACATCAGAAAATGGGCGATCAAAAAATTTACTAGAGTAGAAGGCTGGATGATTCATATTATCACGACCAAAAATTAAGGATGAATTTCGAATCAATAAAGTTCCCAGCTGTGGATCGGAAATCATCATATAACCTTGAGCTAAGAAAAATCGAGTTTCGGTATTAAATGGCAAAAAGTTTTCTGCTGTGAGGCGACGACTCAAGAAATTCATATTTTGTTTGGCGGGGGTAATTCTGAAACATGCTCCAAATGTTTTTTCATCTTCACTTGATTGCTTGATTCTTTTAAAACCAAATTCTTCTAGTAGGGAGGGAAGCCTTTTCCCGCTTTCTGGATTGACTGGCTGAAGCGCATCAAATCTCCAGTTTAGAAAGGCATAAGTTAACTGGCCAATTCTTTGCCAATTTGAAATTGTTTGCCAGCCACCTTCAGTCATTTTAATTGTGGCAACGTCATAATCAACATAGCGATAGGGACTTGTAATCACACGAGTTAAATAGCTAGCCTCCGTTAGATCAAAATTCTCCAGTAACTCTGGATGTGCCAGCAATAATAGAAATTCAGCTTCGTTCTGATGATAATCAGGTGAGAATAATTGTTTGTTATCTTCAAAGAGCCAGTCGTGATATGACTCAACTTCTAGTAATAAATTATTAATATCACTAAGAGAATAATGATTAACAATGGCGATTGCTAATTTAGCAAATGAACGATCGCTGTGAATCTCAGTTTGGTTGATCATTTCCAAAAAGGACATCAAATAAAGATAGAAGTGCTGAATATTTACTGATTTGCCATATAGTTCACATCCTTCATAGAGAATATCTTCTCGGATATCTTGATCATAATTTGGAATTAGATTCTGAATTTTAAGTGTTAAAGCCACGACTTCTTCGGCAATTCTATGAAATCCAACTTTCTGATCAAGCTGATTTTCCGAGATAGTAAAAATCATTCCCTCTGAGCCAATTGGCGGAGTTATCCCGTGACTTAAGATGTCACTAGCTAACATAAAATTATTTTGGATAAGTGCAATGCAGAAGGGGTGCTCTCTTCGTGGATACTGCGATCTTGGATCTAATTTTTCAACTAAATAATCCAAGATCACTTTAACACTTTGAACAATTGATTTATGAACTCTAACTGGAAAAATTTCCATCACTAAAGTTAAAGGGGTCAGGCCTGTCTCATTTTTATGATTGAAATCAGCATTGAATCTAGCAAGTGCTTTGAGGGCAGTTAGATTTAATTCTTTAGCGGCTAAATGCACCAAATTAGAGTTAGGATAATGATTAATAATCTCTTTATATACCTGAATATTATCTTCTAGTTTATCCAGCATAAAGCGATCTTCTACCGTATAAAAATACTGATTGCTTAGACCTACAATAAAAAATTTATCTAGAGTTTTTGGTGGAGCATCATTGGTAATTAAAAGTTCAAGGACGGATTGCTTGCTACGTGCCTCTGCAAATTTATAAGGGGTATTTAACAGCCACTTAAGTTCTTCGTCAGTAATCTTAGGAAAGAAATTATTCTGTAGATTCGATAAATGTCTCCCTGCTGAGTGAAAATTCTTATTTTCTAGACAGAGACCAATTTGTTCAACTTCAGTGCTAATTACTCCTGCTTTGGGATGATGATAGGCAGTAAAAAATTTTTGCGAGAAAGTAGTATCCCGAAGATAATTTGGCGCAGGCGGTTGATGATATTCAGAGTTACTTCTCAAGGGTTACAACGTAAAAACTAATGCTGAAGTAGTCTAAATAAATTTGCCAGACTAAGCAAAGGAAAAGATTGGGAAATTAATGATTTTCTAAGTGCCAAGTATCGAAATCTTAACCCATCAAAACATGGACCTTTTGCAGATTAGTTAAATTAGCTTGCAATTGAATAAATCCATCTAGAATCACAATCCCATTTAATTTAAGTGCGCGGACTCCTCGTTCTACTCTACCCGGATTTTCAACTTCAATCTGATAAGTAGTCCCCTGATAGATGTAAGTAATTTGAAAGCCGGGCCAATTTTTGGGGATACAAGGATTAATTGTTAGAACATTACCGGCGATATTAAATCCTAAGAGATGATTTAGTCCTGCTTGATAAAGCCATCCACAAGATCCTGTATACCAACTCCAACCACCGCGGCCAACATAGGGTTCTTGACTATAGACATCCCCACAAGTGACATAAGGTTCTGTGCGGTATCTATCTACAGCTTCAGGTGTAGATGTATGATTAATGGGATTAATCATAGAAAATAACTGATGCGCTTTATCGCCTAGACCTAACTTGGCAGTAGCAATAATTGCCCAAGTTGCCGCGTGGGTATATTGACCACCATTCTCTCTAATGCCGGGAGGATATGCTTTAATATAACCAGGATCTGTATTTCCAGAATCAAAAGGTGGCAATAGTAAAGGCATGAGATTATTGTCATAGTCTACAAGCTTATCTAGTAGTGATTCCATGGCTTGCTTCGCATGTGCAGGAGGAGCCGCCTCAGAAATCACTGCCCAACTTTGAGAGATTGAATCAATTTTACATTCTTCATTTTGATTACTGCCTAAGGGCGTGCCGTCATCAAAGAATGCTCGTCGATACCACTCTCCGTCCCAACCATGTTCTTCTAGAGCAAGTTGTAATTGCCGGATTTTATTTTCAAATTCCAAAGTAATAGCAATTTCTTCACGAACTTTTAAGATCGGAATCCAATTTTTAAGAATATCAATTGTAAACCAGGCCAACCAAACACTCTCACCCTTACCTTGATCGCCAACATGATTTAGACCATCATTCCAGTCTCCAGCACCGATTAATGGTAAGCCATGATCTCCAGAAGTAAAACCTTTTCTAATTGCTAGTAAGCAATGTTGATAGACAGAGTCTGTCTTCTCTGAAATTTTTGGCTCAAAATATGAGCTCATTTGTCCTGTATCTAAACTTGGACCTTCCAGATAATTACTCACTTCTTCTAATACTGCATAATCATTAGTGACTGCTAGATACTTAGCAGTGACATAAGGTAGCCATAAAAAATTATCAGAAATTTTAGAACGAATTCCACGGCCTGTTGGTGGATGCCACCAATGTTGCACATCTCCTTCAATAAATTGTCTAGTCGTTGCTCTAACAATCAAATCACGAGTGATCTCTGGTTTTGTGTAAATTAAAGCTAGTCCATCCTGTAACTGATCTCTAAAACCATATGCTCCACCACTTTGATAAAATCCAGTTCTTCCATAAATTCGCGCTGATAAACATTGATATAGTAACCATGAGTTCATCATAATATCAAAACTTCGATCTGGAGTAGTTACTTGGATTTTATTGGTAACATCTTTCCAATATTTTTCTACTTGAACCAGAGAGTCTTCTTTGGAAGAGATTAAACTATGCTGACTAGCTATTTTCCTAGCGGTCACTAAACTAGGAGCAACGCCCATAAAAAATAGCACTTCCTTTTCTTCTTCTGGTTTTAGTGTGATTGATACTTGTAACGCACCACAAGAGTCTAGCCCCGTTCCGGTTTTTCCTGATAAATTAATACTCTTACTTAAGACTCCGAACTTAGGAAGTTTACCTTGTTTGCTTTCTAATCCGCTAGTTAATGCGCTTGGACAAGAGAGATTATTATTGCGTCCAACAAACTCTTGCCGACTAGTAGTGTAGGAATCAATATTTAGATTAGAGCCAAGGTAGACTAATGATTCTGAAAATTCATTATTATAAGAATTCTCTACGGTTAGAATCTCATTTTTAGAATCAAAGTTAGTAGAAAGATGAGGTAGACTTTGATGCCTTAGTACACCTAAAACAAATTCTACATATAAGTAAATTTCAATTTCACGAGGACGCGTATCCAGATTCTTTAATTTAAGACTCCACCATTTGATACTTTCCTTTGTTGATCCTGAAATAACTAAAGTACTTTTAATTAGTGATGCTTCAGAATTAAATTGTGAGTACCCCGGATTATGTTCAACTTGGACAGAAGTATTACTACTGACGGGAAGTGAAGTTGGACACCAAAAGGCACCATTACTAACATCTCTAATATAAATTACCTCACCTGCTTGATCGGAAACTGGATCATTATTCCATGTAGTTAATCTATTTTCTCGGCAATTTTCTGACCAAGTATAACCACTTCCAGTTTCTGAAATAGTAAATCCAAAATTAGGATTAGCAATAACATTAATCCATGGAGCTGGCGGAAGAGAGCTCAAGTTAACATTCATGGAGTATGCTTTACCAGCCTTACTAAATCCACCAATGGCATTAGGGAATTCTAGTTGTGGTAATTTTCTTCGGGCAATTGATTCACTGCTAACATTAGAATCTTTAAAGAAATACTTAGGGAGATTTAAATTTATTGGCTCGTTTCCTGTAGTTTTAATTGTCGCTAATTGAGTGGATAAACTGCCTTTCTCGCCATTTAAAACAACACGGGCAACAGATTGCAGTAATAGGTATTCGGAATCTGAAAGTTGTTTAAGATTTCGCGGAAAAATACCACCTTTCGCATTTAAAATATTTAAAGCGTATTTATTATTAAGCAGTTGCTCCAAGCTATTATTTAAATTTTGAAGGTAACCATCAGCATTCTCGTTAAGGATTAATAAATCAAAATTGACCGATCTATTAGCTAGATACTTATGGGCGCTTAACAGTTCTTCTACTAATTTTAAATGTAGAGAATCATTGATCCTTACTAGAATAATTGGCAGATCTCCCGAAATTCCAAATCGCCATAGCCCTGATTGAGTTAACTTATTCTTTGTAATTAATGAGCCAGCTGAACGTAATTTGGGATGTTGAAAGAATAAGGCATTTCCAAGTCGTTGATATAAATGACTATGTCTGATTGATACTTGTTCTGTTCGAAACTCGATATTACTTTTGCTCCAAGCCATTTCAAAAGAATGTTTGATACTCCGATGATCCTGATAGCGATTCCCAAGTGCAAGGACATCTTCCTTTGTTCTTCCAATTAAATTAATCACTGTGATCATTTGTGATCGATTTGCTTCAACCTCAATAGTAGTTCTTAACGAGGCAATTGGATCTAAGACTTGCCCAACTGTATTCCCTAAACTTTTTGCCTGATCAAAAATGATTGGATTATTAATGCTTCGGCCTCGACCAATAAAGGCTTCGCGCGAAGTCTCATATTCAATTGGTGTCCAAACCATATTGATGCTTAACATATGAAGCATGTATAAATCCGGCTCGCTTTGCGAATGCTTCCGCCTTCTAAAGATTAATGCTCCTAGATCTGTCTCAAATTCACTCTCCAGAAATATTTTAGAATATGCCTGATGGACCTCATCAGCATTAATCTTGTTTAAAACAATTTCAGAAAAAGTTGTTAATTGTAATGTTCTAGTTCGATTAGTTGTATTAGTAATAGTAATTCGGCGAAGCTCGGAATGATCTTCTGGTGAAACGGTAATATCCGTTTGAATTATAATCCCAAAATCTTTTCTCTTAAATTCAATTTTTTCAGCATTAAAAATTACCTCATAAAAATCAGGCTCAACTTTTGTTGGCTGATAAGTAATTGACCAAATTTTATTACTATCTAAATCTTTGATAAAAATATAAGTGCCATGAGCATTCTCTAGTGCATCTTCTTTCCACCGAGTAAGTGCAAATTGATCTGGTAGATAACTATAGCCACTACCAGCATTATCAATCATCAGATTATAGTAGCCATTAGAGATTACCCGTGTTCGTGGCAGTGGTGTATGAGGAGTTCTAATAATCTCACTCCAATCTTCTTGCGGAAAGCGTTCCTCTTGAAATAATTCATGCTCTTCGGCTTTATGTGGAATTGTAATTGGGCTGCGATCTGGAAATTTTTCTTGCAGTAAAAGTTCTACTGATTTAATCAAAGGATCGCGGTGGAACCTTTTTTGCATGATATTATTATGTAGCAGATTATTGATTGCGAGTAGGCTCATCCCTTGGTGGTGAGCCATGAAGGATTGAATAATATGTCCAGTTTCATTCTGATTGAGGCGTTCTTTGGTATAATCAATTGCTTCGAAAAATCCATATTTCCCTTTTAGTCCTAAGGATTCTAAACGTTCTAGATTAATTAGTGCTTCTCGTGGATCTACCTGCAGCGCTAGGAAAGTGGAGTAGGGAGAAATAACTAAATCGTCAGATAACCCTCGCTTTAGTCCCGTACCAGCAACACCAAAGGCTCGATATTGATATGTATGTTCAAAATCAACCTTAGCATATGCTGATTCAGAAATGCCCCAGGGGATACCAAGACTTGCTGTATATTTACGTTGTGTTTTAACTACTACTTTATATGACTCATGAAGCAGTGTATTAGGAAAATCTTTGGTCAGCAGTAGCGGCATTAAGTATTCAAAGATTGTTCCACTCCAAGAGAGTAAGGTTTTGCCAGAAGTTGTTTTTGTAAGTGGACGTCCGAGGCTAAACCAATGTTCTTGAGGGATATCTTGCTTAGCAATTGCTACTAATGAGGCTAATCGGGATTCTGAGGCTAGCAAATCATAATAAGAATTATCATAACGAGCAGAGCTGACATCATAACCAATATAAAAAAGTTTTTTTCGGCTATTATATAAAAACTCAAAATGAATCTCGTTAATTAGTTTCGTGCAAAGATCTTGTAAGAAGTTTAATTCATGCCGTTGGATTTCATGTTCTTCTAAATTAGACCCTAATTCCTTGGCAAAGTCCTGACAGGCACTTTTTAGAGCGATCAAATTTCCTATAAAATTTCCACTATCTACAGTTGAAATGTATTTTGGCTCTAATGGCAAAAGGTTTTTCAGATCATACCAGTTATAAAAGTGTCCATTATAGCGCTCTAGTTTTCCTAAGGTTTCAAATGATTTGGTGAGTTTTGCAATTGCATCAGGAATACTTAAGAATCCTAAATCAACTGCTGAGATAATTGCTAAAAAATGCAGACCAATATTAGTCGGGGAAGTTCGATAAGCAATGACACTTTGAGGATAAAATTGGATATTATCAGGAATTAAATAATTACTATCAGCTGTTACAAGGTCATCAAAAAACTTCCAGGTATCTAGTGCTGTCTGCTTTAGTGAAGCAGTCTGTTTTTTTGTAAGCAAGTATTTACTTTGACTAGCTTCTTGAGTCGTCCAGAAAATAATTAATGGAGCCAGAATCCAAAGACTAAGGATCGGCAATGCAGAGAGTAAATTAGCGGGCTGAACTATAAGAATTAAATAGAATAAAATAATTCCAGCTAAAAAAGATGGTAGTAGGTTTATAAAAATTGCAATCAAATCATTTCGTAGGCGATCTTCTTCTTGCCTAGCAGTTTCCCAGATTAATAAATTTTTACGGGAAATATATACGCGGTAAAGTGTCACACTGATAGCTTGCAACATAGAAAGTGTTTGGGAGGGAAGAGTTGCAAACATAATTAGTGCTTGCAGGGAGTTCCTGAGAAACCCTTTGCGCAGTTCTGATAAGTAACCACTGATTGAAATTCCAATTGGTGGAGCAAATAGAATACTTGCTAAGGGTGCATAAACCGAAAATGCTAGGGTCATCAGAATTAATCCCGTTAGAACTACGGGATTACCAATCGAAGTAAACCAACAAAAGATTAATAGGGCAAAGCAACTTGGTGCTAGTAAGCTACGTCTTAAATTATCAATTAATTTCCAATGTCCTAGTGGAGATAATGGTGATTTTACTAGATTATTATTGGCATCAGGAATTTTTTTAAACATCCAAGGTAGTAATTGCCAATCTCCACGAACCCAACGATATTGCCGACTAGCAAATGTTTTATAAGCTTTTGGAAATTCATCATATAGTTCGACGTCAGTGATTAATCCAACACGTGCAAATAAACCTTCAAAAAGATCATGACTTAAAATAGTATTTTCTGGAACACGATTAGCTAAAACTTTTTCAAAGACATCAATATTATAAATTCCTTTACCGACAAATGAGCCTTCTGCAAAAAGGTCTTGATAAAGATCGGAAGTTGCCATGGTATAGGGATCGATGCCACCAACACCGGCAAAAATTTGAGAGAAGCGCGTTGCTAGGCTACTAGTTAAGGAAATATCTACTCGGGGCTGAAGAATTCCATAGCCTTCAATTACTAAGGTTTGCTCTTTGTTAAACTGGGCAAAGTTTAACGGATGCGCCATAGTGGCGATTAGCTTGGCAGCAGTACCGTGGGGTAGGCTGGTGTCAGTATCTAAGGTAATAATATACTTAACACTTTGTAAGTTATCTAGGGAGCCAACATTGACAGTGAAGGAAGTTGTCTGATCTCCACGCAAAAGACGATTTAGCTCCATCACCTTGCCTCGTTTTCGTTCCCATCCCATAAATTTATTTTCTGATGGATTCCAAATTCTAGAACGAGTTAATAGAAAAAATTTAATTCTATCTGGTGAATAATGATCATTTAGAAACTTAATTTTTGCCTGAGCAAATTTTAATAATTCCAGATCTGTGGAAGTTTGTTGCTCTGGTCCTTCTTGGAAATCTGCCAGAATTGCAAAATCAATCTGAGCATCAGTATTAGCCAGATATCTAATTTCTAAAAACTCAATTTGGTTGGCAATGCTTTTTTGATTGCCAAGAATAACATGAACAACAACAAGAGTTTTAAAGTCTTCCGGCACCGCGTTACTAAAATCAAGCTTTGGTAAAACAAGTGGAGGAAGTAAGTGTGTTAAAAAACAATTAATGAAATTAATTGCTAGATCACTTGCTGGAATAATGAAAAGAATTGCCAGGATTATTAGTAAACAGAGCTGGATTGAATTTCCGACTAAAGTCGCAATGCCAAGTAATACAAAACAAATTGTTAATACCATGACGCTAAATTGATAGAGTAGGAAATTTGTATTTTTGGAAAAGATCCTGCCTTTGAGAAACTTAATTCTTAGTCCCAAACTTTGATTAAATTCACTTGTTCCTTGTCCAATTAAGTAGTAGCCAACATGTTTCTGTTTAAGTGGGTCGATTAGCGGATCTAGTTTAGTATCACCCTCAAGCTCATTTTTTAAATTAATGAAATTGATTAATTCTTCAGTAATTTCTAATTCGGGACGTTTTAGAGTTTTTGATAAACCTTCAATACTGGAGCGATAGCGGTTGCGAGTTTCAAAATCGCAATTAAGATAAATTGAGGCTGGGTCACCACCAAGAACTTTATCTACTAGGGAATTTCGCTCAACCCAGTTTTTCCAATCTATTGAAAGAATTGATTTTAAAGAAGTAAAGCAATTGCCAATAGATATTTGATTAGCTGCCTTTAAGAACCATTCTTCGCCAAGTAATTCTTCAACATTCTGCCCTTTCTCAGTCAGCCATTGTTCAAACCAATTTAATGCTAATGATGCCTGTGGACCTGATTCTCGAAGTTGTCGAATTAAGGAAGAAGAATCTGCTGAGGAAAGCTCTCCCAGTTTTTTAATTGCACCAGCTAATTCTAATAGGATATTAGTGGGACTTCCTTGTCCATTTTGGATAATCTCATCAATTACCAACTGCATTTTTATCTCTGCTGCCCGGACAATTAGAATACTAATAGAAAGGCGACGAAGGTTCTCCAGCAGTGCAAGTCGCAGCATAATTGGTAAGGCCCAGAGCTCACCAATCGTTAGGGGCTGTTTTTCTTGATAGGCATTTACGAATGCTGATAATAAATCAGAATCAACAACAGAATCACTGTGCACAACTAGGGTAAGAGCGAGAGAATAGATCCGTGGCTTGAGGTTCTTTAGATCTCCAGCAGAATTTTTTAAAACGGGTAATCCTCGATAGTATTTCTTTGGGAGAAGTTTGCGAATTTCGCGGACATGTTGTTGGATTAAATGGTAGTTATCTAAAAACCATTCGGCTCCAGGAGTAAGTTGAGATTTTTGATTGGCAACATTAGCAAGCTGATAGTAGGACTCTTCTAAGATTTTGGCATTTTCCTCAAAGCGCGGATAAATATCAGCAATTTGCTTATGAAAGAAAACTACTTGATGCTCATCGGCCAGCTTTGCGGACAATTGAACAAGTCCATCTTGAGAATAAATATCGGAGCGCAGTGGTTTGTCAGCTCGGTAATTAGTAGATCCATTATTATTGTCAAATAAAGGGGTCTCGATAGTAAAGAAATCATCAGGTGTTTTGATATTATTTTTATTCTGCAATTATATTTCCTCAGCATTTCAACTCGCTCTCTGGTTTAAAAATCATACTTAGCATCTTTGAATAGACTAGATTTTCAAAAATGCTGAAGATCTCAAGTGGGAAGCACCTAAAATGACGCGATGGAACAAGAATTATGCTCAAATGTTGGTGTGATGGACGCTTGAGCAAGCAAAGATAAAATTACTAAAATTCCAAAAAAGAGAGTTAGTAGCTTTATGATTGTAGAAGAGAGCATAAAAATGCCTGATAGAATTGATTCTACCTTAGTAAGCATTTAAAACAACTAATCATTTGAAGGAAATGATCAAATAAACTGAACATCAAATTTATATTTTAAACTGGATTACCTAAACTTCGATTGCTCAACAAGATTACTGATAGCATCAGTTGCAATACTAATGACTTAGGTCAATAAATAATATGAGTATTCTAGTCACCATTGAGTTTCTAAGTACAGTCCCCTAAGATCCGAGTGACAGACAAAGGGTTATCTAAAAATAATTATAAGGATTTACTGGGATCGCTGGTACTGCTGACCGCATGGTAAAATTTTTTGTTTTCTTCTTTATATTATAAATAGTAATTCACAAAGATTTAACAAAATTAAATTTAACTTTAATTGGGGTAAAATTATGAACTGGAATGAAATTGAAGGCGACTGGAAACAGCTAAGTGGTAGTATTAAAAAACAATGGGGCAAGCTCACCGATAATGATCTTAAAATTTTGGAAGGAAAGAAAGATCTTTTAGTTGGTAAAATTCAAGAATACTATGGAGTCGCTGAGGAAGAGGCAGAAACTCAAGTTGAAAAATGGGCAGTGGCTAACAAAACTATGTTAGATGATAATAAGCTTGTTACACTGGGAAAGGATAACCAGAAGAAATCAGGAGGCTGTGATACCTGTCATTAATGGATGATCAATATAATACGGAAGAGCCAGGCTCGAATGTCACTTACCTTCGTAATACTAATTTTGTTTTCGAAGAGCTAAGTGATCGAAATTAATCTACTTTTTTAACTAATTGCGAAGAGCATAATTTGTCTGCATTTTATGATGATTACCTTTATTTT